>JAFNJA010000055.1:0-617 GCA_017601265.1 Candidatus Brockarchaeota archaeon | reverse complement strand
CGTGAGGATCCCTCTTTGGTACAGCTCTGCCGCAAATCCCATCGCGGCTCCGCCCTGGATCGCGCAGAGGCCGAGTTCATTGTTGACATAGGACAGGTAGATGTTCTTCTCCGGGTCGAATATCCCGAGGTTCGCCCCAAGGTAAGCTTGGAGCTCGTAGTCGGGGTTGTCGCATACCGCTCCCCTGTACCTTCCCTTCTTGAGAACCGATAGCTTGAGGCACGTCATCGGGCAGCCGAAGTCGCCCCAGCTCTTCTTGACCCAGTGCTTGTCGAACTCTTCCCTTCTGTAGCTTCTCCTGTCGTGCCATTCGCTCTGCCAGTTCCTCACGGGCTCCGAGCTCGATTCCGCCCCGAAGGAGTATCCTCCACCTCCAGTCCCCCAGCGCCTGAACCCTTCATTTTCGAAAGCGTCCCTCGAGAACCTCCTGGCCATCCTCAGCGCCCTTTCCTTGTCATGGGCGTCCGGCAAGGGGCCGAAACCCTTCGCCACCACCGCCTTCAGGTTCTTGGAGCCCATCACCCCGCCGTACCCGCCATAGCCGGCCGCGTGCGCGTACTTTGAGACTACCGCGGCAACCCTGGTCCTGTTCTCCCCGGCTGGCCCGATGTAGAGGA
>JAFNJA010000054.1:4027-12105 GCA_017601265.1 Candidatus Brockarchaeota archaeon | reverse complement strand
ACGATGGACATACACGGGACCATGCCTTTCGGGACCCCCTCCGACGTAAGGAGGGAGGTGGCGGAGAGGATGCGTACCGTCGGGTACGATGGCGGGCTCATAATCCATTCGAGGAGCGAGCTGGCCGACACGCCCGCCGAGAACGTCCTTGCGCTCGTGGAAGCGGTCAAGCGGTACGGGAGGTACGCGGCCAGGTATCCGTAGCGCCTTTAGGCTTATATCCGAAAGGGACTAAACGAAAAAACATGGACACCTTGGCAGCGGCGGCCATATTCCTGGCGGTTGTGCTGTTCCTCGTATTCGTGCTCATCATCCTCATAAGGCGCCGCGAGGCCGATCCCTGGGGGAGGTTCCGCAAAAAATAGCCCAAAAAACCAGGACGGGCATCAAAAAAGTCCGCTTCGTCCAGCATGTTTTTTCAAGTACGAATCGACCACGCAGCCAAGTCGGAGCGGGCCCGAAGGGATTCGAACCCCTGCCGTTCGGCTCCGAAGGCTTGCGCCAAAGCGTCGACGCCCTTTCCTAACCGCCTTCGAGTCGGCTAATCCAACACGATCTAGGCCACGGGCCCGGCCTTTGGAAAGGTGGCGAGGCGCTTAAGTTTTTGCCCCTTCGAGCGCTTTTCCCAAGGGTCCGTTGCGTGAAAGCTAATTACCCGCGCGGGGATGCGTAACACGCGCTTACCCAGGCGATCCGCTTGATCAGGTGGACGTTGCACACCCATACCGTGGTTTCGGACGGGGAGTTGACCGAGGAGGAGCTCGTCAGGGGGGCTTCGGAGGAGGGGCTCGAAGGCCTTGCGATCACGGACCATTACCCGTATCCCTGCTATCCCGTCGCGGTTGGCGGGATCGATTGGGCGACGAGCCACAGGGCGCTGGCGTTGCAGATCAAGAGCATCGAATACTTGCGAAGCCGCTACTCTGACATAACCATCCTTACGGGCGCGGAAGCCGAGTTTGTCGAGGGCTTGAACGTGCTTGAACGCTGGATGCACGACCTTGACCTGGATTTCGTCTTGGGAGGCGTGCACCTGGTAGGCGGTTGGGCCTTGGATTGGTCCGAAGAGGAATTCCTTAAGGGGATCACCCATTTCGGAAGCCTCGAGTCGGCGTTCGCGAGGTACTTCGAAGCCGTAGAAGAGCTAGCGGACAGCGGAATCGTGGACAGCATCGCCCACTTGGACGTGGTGAAGAAGTACAACGCCGGCGAAAGGTACTTCAGCGAGCGGTCCCCTTGGTACCCCGAGCTCGTCGAGCGCTGCCTTCGAAGGATCTCGAAGGCGAACGTTGCGATCGAAGTCAGCACGGCGGGCCTCAGGAAGCCGGTTGGCTCGCTTTACCCGAGTGGTTGGATACTCAAGGAGGCGAGGGAGCTTGGGATAGAGGTGACTGTAGGTACCGACTGCCACAAGATGGGCGAGAAGGTGGGCGAGGGCCTCGACAGGGCGGAAGAAGCGCTCCGCTCCGCGGGTTACGAACGTTACCTGGTATTCAGGGGAAGGAAGCCCGAGGAAGTTCTCTTAACTTAAAACCCCATAAGGAGCGATCGCTCAATCGGGCGACGGCTCGTTCCGGCTCACAGAGTTGGAAAAGCTGCTTTACGTTCTTGCAACCATCCCGACCAACGCGTCGATGCTCTGGTACCACTTCGAGTCCTCTCCGCCCTCGGGCTCGAAGGAGACGCAGCCGTCGAAGCCTTCCGCGGCCAGCGTTTTGAGTATCTTGCCGTAGTCGACCAACCCCTTCCCGATGGGGCAGTACTTGTATGGCTTGCCGGGGAAAGGCCTCTCCCCTGGGTTCGGCGCCGGTTCGAAACTCTTCGCGTGCACGTGCACCACTTTGGGGGCGAGGAGCTCCGCTGCCTTGTGGGGGTCGCAGCCTGCGAGGACGAAGTTGCCACCGTCGAACGTCACCTTCAAGTTCGGCTTGTTCACGGCTTCGACGCACCTCATCAACTCTTCGTCCGTGTGGCAGAGCGTTCCCGCGTTTTCTATGCTGAGCATGATACCCGCTTCGCCCGCGATGTCGGCCGCCTCGGAAAGCCCTTCCACGTACCTGGCCAAGGCCGCCTCGCCGCTGTTGGTGTGCTGCCCGCCGTGGCTGAAGAGGTGGCCGATCTCCAGCTGCCGGCACACCTCAATGCCGTACTTGACCATGCTGAGGGACCTCTCGCGGACCTTCGGATCCGCCGATACGAGGTCCGTTTGCACCCCGAAGACGCTAGGCCGAAGCCCGAGCCCATCCAGGACGTCTTTGGCGTCGATCGGCCTCAAGCCGATGCTTTTCAGCATCACGTCGAAGAGGTCGACCACCTCGACTCCGCGCTCCCTGCAATTTGAAAGGTGCTTCTTCCAATCCCACGGCTTGCCGTCCGGACCCCTGTCCGACATCAGCATTATCCCTACCTTCATCCGAACACCCCGCTGGACCGAGTTTGCGGGAAAACCCTCAAACTTCGCCCCTCAACCTTTCGACGGTTTCTATTATGGCCGCCGCGACGTACTCGTTCTGCTCCTCCGTCATGAGGGGGTGGAGGGATGGGCAGAAAAGCCTGGCCCCTATGCCTTCTGAGATCGGGAGCCTCTGCCCCTCCGTGTGTTCCCTTATGAACCGGTTGTACGTGTACGTCGGCGGGTTTGCGACCACGGTTCCGACTTTGAATTCGTCCGACAGTATCTTCATCAGGCGGTCCCGCTTTGAAGCGGCGGGTTCCTTGCTCGGCCCCAGTGATTGCAGGGCAGTCGCTTTGCCCGCCCATTCGCTTGGGACCAAGATGTTGTAAAGGTAGTAGGTGTGCTTGCAGCCCGGGGGCTCGTATGGCAGCGTCAGCTCGGGAACCCCCTTGAGCAGCTCCGTCCTCTCCTGTGCCCTCTTCCTCCTGAGGGCGATCATCTCGTCCAGCCTTCGAAGCTGGACGAGGCCGACTGCTGCCTGCACCTTCGTCATCTTGTAGTTCGTCCCCCAACCTTCCCCGTTCCCGAACGACCTGTACCTGCGGACGCGTTCGGCAACCTCCGGATCGTCCGTCGTTATCATCCCGCCCTCCCCGAGCGTGGTCATGAGTTTCATCGTGTGGAAGCTGAAGACCGTCATCCACCCCTTCTTCCCGATCTTTGTTCCCTTGTATTCGCCGCCGCAAGCCCTGGCAGCGTCGCCGATGACCCTTATCCGCCTCGAGGAGGTGGAATACCTTTCGGCGATCTCCAAAAGCTCGTCCATGGGGGCAGACAAGCCGTTCATGTGGGTGACCAATATCGCCCTTGTTTTTGGCGTGACGCGCCTCGCCACGTCGTCAGGATCAGCTTGGAGCGTCCTCGGATCCGCCTCGCAGAACACCACCCTTCCCCGTTGGCCGATTATGCACAGGTGGTCTCCGGGGAAGTTGATAGCGGGGCAGATGACCTCGTCTCCAGGCTTCAGGTCCAGGCACATCATCGCCATGTCGAGGCCCGTCTGGGCCGAGTTTATGGCGATGGCGTAATCTGTGCCCACGTAATTTGCGAATTTTTCCTCGAACTCCTCTATCTCCTCCCCGCTGAAACCCTTGTTCCAATCCATGGAATCGCGTATGGCCTTGACAGCGGCTTGTATCTCCTCTTCCGTGTACCAACTTCCAAGGTGCACCTCGCCCGCCCAAACGGCGCTAGGTCGGTACTTTAGGACCGATTCCCTTTTGCTCTTTTCCATCATGGAAGATCCCGCCCGAGTTCGCCAATGCTTCCTAGGCAATCCGAATGCCGTGTTTATATAAAAGCATCGTAACTTAGCCGCGGCGTTTCCTCGATCCAAAGGACCCGTTGCGGTCGGACCGCCAAGTTGGCCGAAGGGCGCGTTTCCAGCCGCGCAGGCACGATGGCGCCATTCCAACGCCAGAAAAGGAGAGACCGGAGGCAATGTTGTCGACCAACGGAGTTGCCATCGTGACCAAAGAATACGGCGCGCTTGAGGCGAGACAGTCGCCCTGGGCCTGGAGCGGCAGCGATGAAGCGCCAAGGGCGAAACCTGCGTTGCAGAGGGATGCGCGGACATTGAAGGGAGAGGAGGTTCTGATCGGCGCAGGCCTTTAACAGGAAGTCGCCACGAGAACGGCAGGCGGCGGATCGAGCGGAAGCTACGGTGAAATCGTTGTAGGATGTTGCGCGCCGCGATTGTACCAGCATCATTTATTAATGTCTACGGAAGTTCACGACGAATTGGTCGGACTACGCATGGACGAAGAGGTGATTTTAGAAACCAACCTGTCGTTCCCCTTGTACAAGAGGGGGAAGGTGAGGGACATATACGACCTCGGCGATAAATTATTGATAGTATCCACCGATAGGATTTCCGCCTTCGATGTCGTCTTGCCGAACGGCATCCCCCACAAGGGAGAGGCGTTAAACAGGCTTTCAGCCTATTGGTTTAACGAAACGAAGGACATAATCCCAAACCACGTCGTCAAAGTCGTCGACCCTAGAACTGTTCTGGTCAGGAAAGCCGAGGCAATTAAAATCGAGTTCGTTATAAGGGGTTATCTTTATGGCCTAGCGTGGGAAAATTACGAGAAGGGAAGGCCAATCAGCGGTGTCAGGTTGCCCGGTGGCTTGAGGAAAGCCGAAAAGTTGCCAAACCCGATTTTTACCCCCACAACCAAGACGGAAATTGGCCACGACGTTGAAATCACGAGAGATGACGTTGCCCAAAGGCTTGGAAGGAAAACCGCCGGGGAAATCGAGGAAACATGCTTCCGGATCTATGAAAAAGCTTCAAAGAAATCCGAGGAAAAAGGAATACTGATCGCCGACACGAAAATGGAGTTTGGCATTTGCGACGGGGAGCTGATCCTTATTGACGAATTGCTTACTCCTGATTCCTCTCGTTTTTGGTCCTTAAAAGACTACGAAGTTGGGAGGGATCAATTGAGCTTTGATAAGCAATACGTCAGGGATTACTTGAATTCCATTGGCTGGGACAAGCGACCTCCAGCCCCAAGCTTACCAAACCACGTCGTCCTCGAAACGTCCAAAAAATACATAGAAGCCTATGAAAGGTTGACGGGCGAAAAATTTAGGAAGATGCCCAATAAAAAAGGATGAGCTTCCAGAAAGTACGCTACGATGGTCCCGCTCACAAAGGTGGGGCTTGGCCCAATGATGCCGTCGGTCCTAGTTTAGGAGCCGCGATTCTTGCCCCTTACTAGGGCCAAGATCTCACGAAGGCGTGGCTAGCATTTACGTTGCGACGGCACCGATGTCGCTGGCGCCTGTCCCGCTGGTGAACAGGATCTGGCGGAAGGTTGCGCGACGGGAATGCTTTCCTGCCTTCTATCATTCTAGGCGTTCATGCCCACGCTCAGCGTGTCGGCCTTGTGGATCGGGCAGTTCGAACACTGTGACAGGCACGACCAAATGGGCACGCTTCTCCTCGTTGTTGGAGGCTTGGCACCGCTTCCCGAGTTAGTAATATTGGCACTCCTTGCCTTGACTTGGGGAGAACCCGAGAGAGTTAAAAAGATGGACAAGGCCACGGAAGAAAATCTACTTTTGTGATGATTGGGGCGATTGGGCTAAGCGGAAAGAAACCTTTGGTGGGGCAAAGTCATGCGGCCCAATTTCAACCGAAACCGACTCTAAGGGCTCGACCTCGTCGCCCTCCTTGTAACTGCCAGAGCCGCGCTCACGCTCGGCCACCAAAACGGCAATAGATGACTTGCTTCGGCATCGATCGCGTTCCTGACAGGTGGGCAAACTTCGAGTCTTAAAAAATTTTGAGCAAGGCTTTGTCTCCGGGTTTCAGGTCCAGCGACCTCCTGTTGGCGGAGTCGACCAAGATGGCATTTCCTTCCCTGACGGACTTTGCCGTCGACATCCTCCTTTCCCTGAACGGTTTCAACGCATCGTCTTCGATGGACAAAAGCGGAACGCGCACAATCTTCCCGGAGGCCTTGTTAACCAAGAGCGCCGCCCTCTTTTCCGAATATGCGTAAAAGGCCTCCTTCGAGGCTACGACAAGGTGCTCGGAATCCAGCTCCTTGGCCCACGTTGGCCTTCCAGCTGGCAGCTCTTCAGGCACTCCGTGGATCTCCGCCTCAAGGATCAACCTGGGCTCGGCCTCCAACAAGTCACCATCGGGAATGTATGTCGAGCCGCCGGCGATCTCCGACAGTTGGTCGAGTATCCACACGTAACTATCCTCGCCGATAGCGGCGCAGTCCATCCTTATCCCGTTCACCGCTAATTTCCGGGCCTCCGCCAGCGCCTCGCTTCGTAGGTTGGGACCGCACTCGTTTATGGTCCCATCCAAGGAAAAGTTCAGCCTGCCGTCGCTGAGCAAGACGATCCTTTTTGGTTCCACCGCTCGATCCAGAAGGCTTGCCGCCATTCGGAGGGCTGAAGAAATCGCCGTCATCCCGCGCGCGGGAACCGGGCCGATCGCCCTCTCCAACTCCCCGGCTTCCGGCTTCGGGGTTGTTTCAAGAGCCACCTCCACAATGTGGTCGAAGATCAATACGCCGAACGCCCGTGCCTTCTCTAGGATTTTGCGCGCGATTCCCTTGCAAACTTCCAGTTTTGGGGTTCCGAAACCGTAGGACATGCTTATGCTCCTGTCCACGAGGACGAGGGTCGTCCCGTCAAACGGGCCGCCTGCGAGCAGTTCGTCAAGCCTTTGGTGCAGCAATCCGCCGTAAGCGGAGTTGGAGACCTATTTATCGTTGCCGAGCCTATTTTTATATATGGGAAAAGCGATGATGAGCTTGGAAGCCAACACCAGAAAAACCTCCCTTGAGCCGTGACGCTCAACACAGATTCCGAAACGCCTCCTTGGACGTCCCGGGACTTCGGTTTGATTTTCGAAGTAGGTTAGAAAAAGCTTTTATGCGAAGTTTGTGTAATGATTTTGAATGTTCAAAACGATATTAGTTGCATACGACGGTTCCGAGAACGCGAAGAAGGCATTCGACTCCGCAATCGAACTCGCCCAAAAATTCCAGTCCAAGTTGGTGGTGGTTGGAGTCGTCGAGGTTCCTGTTTTGAACACGTATGGCGCTTTCGCTCGAACGTGCAACGTAATCGAGGTCGTAAAAGAAATCAGGGCGAAGGTTTCGGCGGACATCGAACGCTGCGTCGGGCTTGCGAGGGAAAAAGGTTTGGATGCCGACGGGAAGACGCTGGAAGGCGATCCAGCCACGGAGATACTCAGGCATTCCAAGGAAATAAACGCGGATTTGATAGTCACCGGATGCAGGGGTTTGTCGACGTGGAAGCAACTGTTGTTGGGAAGCGTCTCCCACAAGGTAGTTTCCGAATCCAAAGCATCAACCATGGTGGTTAAGTAGGAGCGCTGGAGAAAGAGCGGTTCGATTGCCATTCCCGAAGGCGGCGCGGCCAGCTTTTTCCGCGCCCGTTCGCCAAGCCGCTAACCGAAAGTCAGCAAGCCAAGGATCGACGCCAGGAAAAGCGCGTACAGGGAAAGCAGGCAAAGGCCCTCCGCCCTTCCGAACCGCCCTCGCAACAGCAAATACCACAGGATTATGTTCGCCAGTATCGAGAACGTCGCAAGATCTGAGAAGACTTTGATGTCGATGTTTATCGGAGAGAGCGAGAGCGTGACCCCGAGTATAAGGGTTATGTTCGTGAAGTTGCTCCCAATTATGTCCCCAAGGGCAAGTCCCGTTTCTCCTTTCAAGATCGCCTGCAAGTCCAGAACGAGTTCCGGAAGGCTGGTTCCGACCGCGACTATCGTGGCCGATACCAAGGACGCTGGAACTCCAAGCGTGACCGCGACGTCCACTGTGGAATCCACGAGAAAATGCGCGCTCAATACGACTCCTATGGCTCCGAGGAATGCCGCGGCGGCCAAAAAAGCCGCCTTGCCGCGTTTGGACTCGACGGCCTTCTTCCTAAGTTCGGGAGTAGGGATTTCGGCGCCTTTCCTGAAAATGACGTTGAACGTGTAATAGACGAAAAGCACGAGCAGCAAACCGCCAACGAGGGGGCTGGCCGGAAGCAGGCTCACGAGGATGAGGGGAACGGCGGACGCGATGAAGGTTCCGAAGTAGAGGAAATCCAGATCTTTCAGCTCGAACGCCGGTATAGA
>JAFNJA010000054.1:0-4017 GCA_017601265.1 Candidatus Brockarchaeota archaeon | reverse complement strand
ATACCGACAGGGAGGATCCGGACCTGAACGAAACGAGCAGCAAGCCCAATCCGGCTATCAGAAAAACGTTGGCAACGTTCGATCCGAGGACGTTGCCTACGGACACGGCGGCAGTACCGGATGCCGCCGAAGATATGGCCACCGCCAGTTCCGGCAAAGACGTGCTCACGGCGATCAAAGTGAAGCCGATCCTCGATTTGCTGATGCCCGTCAACTCGGAAAGTTTTATGGCGCTTTTAATGGCGATGTGGCTGCTCAACGCCAAAGTCGACATGGACGCCGCCATGGTTAAAAATCCGAACGCTAGGTCACTGCTAAGCAAGGCAAGTTCTGCTCCTGACCGACGAATCGCTTCTCTTTCAATCCTTACGCAGCCCCTGTCCGCAAGCGTGGCGCGATTAACTAGGCGTGCTGATGCCCAGACCTTCCGAGAGCGGCGTTATTAAGCGTTTTTTAGATGGCTAGCGCAGCTCTATATCAGGGATTCCCGCGCCGCGTAAATGGCGCGGCGGTTTCGTCCAGGGTTAGGAACGTGCTCCCCGGGTTTGCCGCTCAATTAGCCAGATCGCGCGGCCGATTAGGCTTAATTACTTTGCCCGGCACGAACGCCGGGCCATGGCGGAAGAGAAGCTGAACCTGGTCATCTTCGGAATCGACAGCCTGAGGGCTGACCACATGAGCTGCTACGGTTACCGCAGGCTGACTACCCCCCACATAGACAAGGTTGCGAGCGAAGGGGTGCTTTTCGAAGACGCCTACAGCCCTTTCATCCCCACCACGCCAGGGTACACGACCATGCTGAGCGGAACCGACGTCATGACGCACGAGATGGTGAGCCTCCGCCCAAAGGGCCCGATAGATCCGAACATACGGCTGCTGCCCGAGATCCTGCGCGAAAAAGGGTACGTTTCCGCCTGCGTGGGGTTGGACGATTTCTACAGGGGCTTCGACGAGTACGAGAGCTACGAGGCTTGGATGACTTGGGAGGAAGCACCGGGGCACAAGGCGGAGTTCCTGAACGAAAAGGCGCTGCCGCTTTTGGAAAAGATGGCGAAGAATCAGCCCTTCTTCCTATTCATGAGGCACATGGACCCCCACACCCCCTACCTCCCCCCTCCCCCTTTTCCCGGTATGTTTTACGGAGGAGACTGGAGGGATCCTTCCAAGCGCAGCATGGAGCCTGTATTCGCCTTCGACCGCTTCGCCGAATTCTTCAAGTCCTGGATGCCCCCCGGGGTCACCGACGCGGAGTACATAGTATCGCTTTACGATTCATCCCTGGCGTACATGGACGCCTGCATCCAGCACATCCTGAACCGAATAGAAGAGCTCGGCTTGCTTGACAACACGCTGGTCGTGTTCACGGCCGACCACGGCGAGACTTTGACCGAGCACGAGTGCTACTTCGACCACCACGGGCTCTACGAGTGCACAATCCACGTGCCGCTGATCTACCGGTGCCCCGGCAAGCTGCCGAAGGGGAAGCGCGTCAGGGGCTTCGTCCTGCAGCAGGACTTGGCACCCACGGTCTTGGAGATCCTGGGTTACGGGGAAATCCCGAGGCAGGTCAGGCTCGAGCTGCTCGGCTACGGGGACCTGCCCAGGGGGATAAGGATGGACGGAAAGAGCGCCGTCCCCATGATAAGAGGTGAGAGGTTTTCGAATTACTCAGAGTTCTACATAACGGAGTGCACATGGATGCGGAAGCGCGGCTGGAGGACGGCGGAATGGAAGCTCATAGAGGCGCTTGAACCGGATTTCCACAACAAGCCGCAGCTGGAGCTCTACAACCTCGTGCAAGATCCGGAGGAGAACGTGAACCTCGCGAAGAAGGAACCGGAGATCGTGGAGGCGCTGAAGAGGAGGATGGTCAGCTGGGTCGAGAGGCGCGTGAAGGAGACCGGAAAACCCGACCCGATAATGGGTTACCAACTTGGCCTGGACCTTAGGATCGGGTCGATCAAGGCGGCCCGCGACCTCCAAGCGGTGGGGAAGGAGGAAAAGGAATCTAAGGAGTACATGCGCGGGAGGGCGTACGCAAAAGGGGGCTATTGAGGTGAAGCTCGGGTGCAACACGGTGCTTTTCAACAAACTCGGCTTGTTCGAAGCGCTCAGGCACTTGTCATGGGCCGGTTACGACGGTGCCGAACTGGCGTTCCTTGGAGGCATGGCGAAGCACGTCGAGCTTAGGACGGACCAGCCGTACGTCGACGAGGTGGCTTCGATGGCAAGGAAGCTGGGGCTCGGGTTGTTCGCCATCGAGGCAGGTGGGACGAAGGACGAGATCGTGAAGCTCTTCGAGGTTGCCAGCAGGTTGGGGATACCCGTCGTCGCGGTAGGTTCCGGCGGGAAATCCGGGGATCCGCAAAAGACCGAGCAGGCGTTCGCCTACATCCGGGAGCTCGCGGAATCCGCGGAGAGCTGGGGGATAACACTGGCGGTGAAGCCCCACGTCGGAGCTTCGGTCTACAACGCCGACACGGCGCTCCAGCTGGTGCAGAAGGTGGATTCACCGTCGCTCGGGATCAACTTCGACCCGAGCCACCTCTACAGGGCCGGGGACGACGTTGCAGGCGCCGCGCTGAAGCTTGGCGGCAGGATAGTGCACAGCCACTTCAGGGACTGCCCCCGCCGGGCGGAGGGACCCGGCCTGCCAGAGGAGCAGGTCCCCGGGAGGGGGAAGATAGACTTGTTAGCGGTACTGCGCGCGCTAAAAGACGCAGGCTACGACGGGGCGCTCGACCTCGAAGTGATAGGGGCGTTCCAATATCCCCTGTCGAGGCAGATGGCCATAGCCGCGGAGGCGAGAGGTTACCTTAATAGGTGCCTCCAAGAGTTGAAGCTGAGGTGAGGGTTGAAAAGCATGGCGCTCAGGGTTGGCGTCGTGGGCGTTCCGTTCCCGAACGGCATCGGGATGGTCCACGCGTCCTGCTACGCGAAGGACAAGCTGGCGAAGCTCGTCGCCGTTTGCGACATCGTCAAGGAAAGGGCCGACGGCGCCGCGAAGGAGTTTGGAGTGAACGCGTATTACGACGTGGCGGAAATGCTCGAGAAGGAACCGGAGCTCGACATAGTGGACGTGTGCACCGGCGGGAACGAAAACGGAAGCCTGCACTACGAACCGACGATGCAGGCCCTAGAGGCCGGGAAGCACGTCCTCGTCGAGAAGCCGCTCTCGAACGACATCGTGGAAGCCAGGGAAATGGTCGCCAAGGCGAGGCAGAAGGGGCTCTACCTGGGCTGCAACCTGAACCACTACTTCACTCCCCCTGCGGAGAGGGCGAAGAAGTACATGGAAGACGGGGAGATCGGGGAACTGGTTTACTGCCTGCACAAGATGGGGTTCCAAGGCGGAGAGAGGACGTACGGAGGGCCCTCGCCCTCCCCGAGGGTCAGGGGATTTCCTTACTTCCACGTCAAGGCCTTCCTGACCCACCCTTTCAGCGTGATGCGCCACTTCTGCGGGGACGTCACCCACGTCCAAGCCTTCTTTGGCAGGCCGAGCTACAGGGTTAAGGCCGGGGACGAGATGCTCTCGATCAACAGCATCCACGTGAAGTTCGCGAACGGATGCGTCGGATACCTTCTTAGCACGAGGGGGGACACGACGATGGGCTTGGGCGGGTGGTGGAGCGTCGAGGTGGGAGGCACCCTCGGGACCTTCTGCATAGAGAATTGCGTCGAGAAGGTGACCTTCTGGGCGGCGCCGAAGGACCAGAGCGCGCTGGTGCAACCGAAGACGACTTCTTGGGGAACAACGGACTTCAACCTGACTTTCCCGAACAGGATACACGCGTTTCTCGAAGACGTTGCAGCCGGGGTGCCACCGGAAAAGTTGCGTGCTTCCGGTAGGGACGCGCTGGCTGCCTTGGAATACACTTGGGCGGCTATCGAGTCGTACGAGCGGGGAGGGGCCCTCGTCACGCCCCACCCCCTGCCTTCCTGAAGCCGCTTCGGATTTGCGTGGTTTTCGCCGGAACCGGCCTGCAACCTGGGGTTCTTAACTTCTGAAGACGA
>JAFNJA010000053.1 GCA_017601265.1 Candidatus Brockarchaeota archaeon | reverse complement strand
TATCGACCGCAGCTATTATGGTTGGAGGGAAGGAGTCGTGTTGGCTCTTGGAGTACGTTCCCACGCCGTACTTCGGATGGTCGCCTACGAAAGTTGCATCGATGTGAGCTATGCCAACCCTTACCGCCCTCTCCAGTAGCGGGTGCCCAAACCTGGCTTCGGATGGAAGCTTCAGTTCTCGAGCCTTCCGGTCGATCAGCTCGGGCTCGAAGGCCGGTTCGCCCTCCAGAGGTGGGGCGCACTTCGAGATCCGCCCAGGCAAATCCCTCCACTCCTCCAGCAACCAATCACGAAATGGATCAACCAAAGATGAAAGCCAAACTCCGCGCTTCACCCCCAGTTCATCGCCATCATGTCCGTTAGGATGCAACGTTTCAGCCCCATTCGGGTCATGACAAATCTATTTAAGCAATGGAAACGCGTTCTAGGACGGAGGAGTCAAATTGGGTAAATCCAAGGGAAGTAGGTCCTACTTGAACCCCAAGCTGCCTATTGGCAGGAGGATCGACGATCTTCTCAGGAGGATGACGCTCGACGAAAAAGTCGGGCAGATGTGCCAGTACAGCGGCCTATCGGAAGAGTCCGAAACATGGGTAAGGGAGGGCAAAGTTGGCTCTTTCCTGAACGTGGTTGGAGCTGAAGCGACGAACAAGATCCAGAGGATCGCGGTCGAGGAGACTCGCTTGGGCATACCATTGATCTTCGGCTTGGACGTGATTCACGGCTATTCGACGATCTTCCCGATACCTTTGGCCATGGCAAGCAGCTGGGACCCAGGCATTGTGAAGAGGGCTGCATCGATCGCGGCCCTCGAGTCATCGTCGCAAGGTATACATTGGACATTCGCTCCCATGGTGGACATAGCCCGAGATCCGAGGTGGGGTAGGATAGCGGAGGGCGCGGGCGAGGATCCTTTCCTGGGCTCCGCCATCGCGAGGGCGATGGTTGAGGGTTTCCAAGGAAGCGATCTGGCGGATCCCAACACAATCGCCGCCTGCCCGAAGCATTACGTAGCTTACGGCGCCGCCGAAGGGGGGAGGGATTACAACACGGTTGATATTTCCGAAAGGACCTTGAGGGAGGTCTACCTCCCGCCATTCAAGGCGGCCATAGTTGATGCTGGCGCGTGTACGGTCATGAGCGCCTTCAACGACCTCAACGGGATTCCGGCCTCGGCCAACAGGCAGACGCTCACGGAAGTACTGCGCGGGGAGTGGGGCTTCGACGGTTTCGTAGTCAGCGATTGGAACTCGGTTGGGGAGCTCGTCAACCACGGAATTGCTGGGACGGCAGCGGAGGCCGCGAAGGAGGCCGTTACGGCCGGCGTCGACATGGACATGTGCGCCGACGCGTACCGCAGGAGTCTGGCGCGGCTGGTCAAAGAGAGGAAACTCTCCATAAAGGTGGTGGACGAGGCCGTCAGGAGGATACTTCGCATAAAGTTCAAGCTTGGCATTTTCGAACGCCCTTACGCCGATCCTGGGCGCTCAAAAGTCGTCAAGAGCAAGGAGAACGTCGAGGCGGCGCTCGACGCGGCCAGAAGATCCATAGTGCTTCTCAAGAACGAGGGCAACCTCCTGCCCTTGGACAAGAAAATATCGTCTATAGCAGTCATAGGCCCTTTGGCCGACGACCGCTACGCGCCACTCGGATCGTGGAGCTGCCAGGGAGATCCTAAGGACGTCGTGACCGTCCTCGAAGGCATAAGGTCCAAAGTTTCCGCAAAGACAAAAGTTCTTCATGAAAAGGGTTGCGAGGTGGAGGGGAGCTCGACCGAAGGCTTCGCGGAAGCTGTGAGGATAGCTAAGGATTCGGACGTGGCAATAGTCGTGGTTGGCGAGCGGGGGGACATGAGCGGAGAGGCGGCGTCTAGGGCCTCCCTAGACCTGCCAGGATTACAGGAGGAGCTCGTCAAGGCGGTCCATGGTGCAGGGGTCAAGGTCGTAGAAGTGTTGATGAACGGCAGGCCATTATCGATCTCCTGGTCGGCTGCCAACGTGCCCGCTATTTTGGAGGCCTGGTTCCTGGGGGTCCAAGCGGGCAACGCGATCGCCGACGTCATCTTCGGAGACTGCAACCCGGGAGGGAGGTTGCCCGTCACGTTTCCCAGGACGGTGGGGCAGGTACCAATACATTACGATCACAAAGCAACAGGCCGACCCCCGTCAGAGGAAAGGTGGACCTCGAAGTACATAGACCTGCCTTGGACTCCATTGTTCCCATTCGGCCATGGTTTGAGCTACACGAGCTTCGAGTACAGCGGCCTGAAGGTGGAGAGAAAAGGAAAAGGGCGCGCGATGGAGGTCAAGATCGCCCTGAAGGTTAAGAACGTTGGCGGTCGCGAGGGCGACGAGGTCGTCCAACTCTACCTGCGCGACGCCGTAGCCAGCGTCACGAGGCCCGTGAAGGAGCTCAAAGGTTTCAAGAGGGTGACGCTAAAGCCCGGCGAGGTAAAGGAGATCGATTTCGCGCTAACTCCTGAGCAGCTGTCGTTTCTTGACCGCAGGCTAGAGCGCGTCGTGGAGCCCGGCACATTCACGGTGATGGTTGGAGCGTCATCTGAGGACATACGACTGACTGGCAGCTTCGAAGTGAAGGAGAGGATAGCGTTCTCTGAAGGAAGGAGAAAGGCCTCAAGGAGGCGCGGAATTAACCAAGCCCGTTAAGAATGATTCTATTTTTGGCATCGTGCGATTCGGTATGAACTCGTAAAGGCAAATTTCCAAAAATTTTAAATAATGGTAATAATATAAATATGCCATGAAAGAGGCCTCCGAAATCGACGGGCAGGGAAGGATCTACCTGCCAACGAGCATTAGGCAAAGGATCAAGAGCACCCGTTTCTTGATCGAAGTTAAGGATGGCATGATCGTCCTGAAGCCCCTTGATCGTCCGATAGAGAAGTTTTACGGGATAGCGAAGCCTCCCAGATACTACTCTGCCGAAGAGATAGATAGGGCTGTTGAAGATGAGTCCGAAAAAATTATCAGAAATGACGTACATAGACGTTAACGTGATATACTATTATCTTACAGCTCACGAAAAATATGGGAAGAAATCCAAGGCTCACATTGAGGTTCACGGTGGCAAACTGGTCACCTCAACGCTGACGGTTTGGCTCCTTCACGTCCTTACACGGCTGGAGAATCTAGCGGCCATCATGCGAGACGTGGGCATTAATTTGTCCTCTTTGACATCGGGCATTCTGTCCGACGCTGAGGCGCTGGACGAACCAAAGGATCTTGAGGATAGAATACACTTATCAACGATGAAGTACCTCGGAATAAACAGGATAATATCAAATGATTCCGACTTTGATTTGCCCGGCGTGGAAAGGATTTTCTAACTTGCCTGCATCAAAATTCCCCGCTCATTCTCATGGAAAAACTCCTGCGATCTTGTTGGGCTTCGCGAGACAGCCAAAATGCCGTGAACCAGAGCTATGCCGTCAAAGGGATGGTTGGAAGCAGGATGAAGTTCATACACACGGTCATCGATGAAAGCCCCATGGGGATTTACAACTCCGTTTGCCTCGTAGGAGACATCAACGGAGACGGGTTTGAAGACGTCGTCGTAGGGGATTACGTGCTCGACGGTTCTAGCGAAGGCACGATCGTTTGGTACGAGTACCCGGAATGGAGGAGGCACGTGATCTCGAGGGCCAACCTTGAAGCCGGAGGCGTGTTGATCGACGTAAACGGCGACGGCCGATTGGACATAGTGGCAGGACAGCCATACTACGGCAACGAGCTATACTGGTTCGAAAATCCCGAGGACCCTACGCAGCCATGGAAGAGGCGCGTCATTGAAAGCGGCTTCAAGAAATACCACGACCAGGCTGCGGGAGACGTGGATAACGATGGCGAATGCGAACTCTTGATCTCTTCGCAGCTAGGTCGCGTATTGGTCTACTACGACATCCCGCCCGATCCGGATGTTTCTCCTTGGCCAAGCGAGTTCCGCCACATCGTATGCGAAGACATATCCGTCGAAGGCCTCGCGATAGCCGACCTGGATTGCGACGGAAGGAACGAAGTCGTCGCTGGACCGAACGTCTTCAAGCTAGATGGATCAACTATGATTTGGTCTAGGAGAACGATAAGGGATCGAAACGGATCGACGTTCTCGGAAACTAGGGTTCAGGTAGCAGATCTGAACGAAGACGGCTTTCCGGATCTGATAATGAGCGAGGGCGAAAGCGACAGGGGCAGGTTGGCCTGGTTCGAAGGTCCGGATTTCAAAATCCATGTCATAAGGGACGACCTCTTCCACCCGCACAGCCTGGGAGTCGCGGACTTCGACATGGATGGGCACCTTGACTTCTTCGTTGGCGAGATGGGTTTGGGAAGGAATCCGAATCCAAAGCTCATGATCTACCTCAACGATGGCACTGGGTCGTCCTCCGAGTTCCTAGTGGACTCGGAACACCCCACCCACGAGGCGAAAGCGATAGACGTCGGGAACGACGGAGCGATGGACATAGTCGGCAAGCCTTTTCATCCCCCGCCAAGGGTCGATCTTTGGAGAAACTTGGGCTTCGAAGGCGATGGACGCCTTCAGAGAAGCGAGAGCAATTTATTGCGCCAAACACGGTGAGCAGGATATGACACTTGCTTCAAGATGCAGCATTCTAGCCTCGATATTCCAGCTCCCCCATCAAGCGTATGTCCCTGGACGAACTGCCGACGAGGATCCTGAAGGTGCCTTCCTCAGCTATCCACCGGTTAGCCCTCTCGTCCCAGAATGAGAGGTCCCTCCTCCCCAGAGTAAAAGCAACCTTCTCCTTCTGCCTTGGCTCGAGCCTAACCTTCTCAAACCCCTTCAGCTCCTTTGGAGGGCGTTCAACGCTTGCCTCTACATCCTGGACGTAGAGTTGGACGACCTCCGAGCCTGGGCGCCCCCCGACGTTCGTTACCTCCAGCGATACTTCGAAGGTATTTTCTCCCGAAACTTTGCCTCCTTTGATGCCCAAGTTCTCGTAAAGGAACTGGGTGTACGACAGGCCGTGGCCGAACGGGAAAAGGGGCTCGATGCCCCACGCGTCGAAGTGGCGGTAACCTACGAACACGCCCTCGTCGTAGTACACCTTCTCGCCCCCCGGAAAAGTCCTCTCGGAGGCGTGGGCGGGCGAATCCGAAAGTTTCTTCGGGAAAGTCAATGGCAGCTTGCCCGAGGGGTTGACGTCGCCGAAAAGGATCGAAGCTATAGCCCTTCCAGCCTCGAGACCGGCGTACCAGGCCTCGACCACGGCGGGCACTTTCCCGATCCACGCGTCCATCGCGATCGGTCCTCCGTTGACCAGCACCACTATGGTCCTGGGGTTGGCTTCGGCGGTCTCCTGGATCAGATCGATCTGTTCTTCGGGCAGATCGAGGCCCCTCCTGTCCTTGCCTTCGTAATCCGTTCCCTTCAGCAGGCTGTGCGCGAACCCAGCGAAAACGATCGCTGCATCCGCATCCTTGGGCTCCCGAACTATTGTTGCCTTGCCCCTGCACCTCTCCTCCAAACCCCTCAACGGGGTTATCTCGTATAGGGGCCGGACCATCGAGCTCCCGCCGCCAAATCCAGTCTTCTTGTCCGCGTTCGGGCCTAGCGCGGCGACCCTCTTGACCCCCTCCTTCAATGGCAGGCTTTCGCCTTCGTTCTTGAGTAGGACGATTCCCTCCTCCGCTATCTCCCTCGCGAGCGACCGGTGCTCCGGCGTGTTGCGGCTCCCCTTGGGCAGGTCCCGCTCGTCATCGAACATGCCGACCAGGAACATCGCCCTCAACAAACCGGCCAAGTTCCTATCGAGCGCATCCTCAGAAAATCTGCCTTCTTCGAAGGCCCTCCTGAGAGCCTTGGCTTTGTACCTCTTCCCTTTTCCCGGCATCTCGAGGCTGAGCCCACCGTTTACGCAACCCTCGGTGCCCGATGTCGAGGAAGCCGCGTACCAGTCGGAGACCACGAACCCCCTGAAACCCCACTCCTCCCTGAGCCTTTCGACCAAGAGGTTCCTGTTCTCGCACGAGTAAGTTCCATTGACCTTGTTGTAGCTCGCCATAACCGACCAGGCGTCCGCTTCCTTCACGGCAGCCTCGAAAGCTGGAAGGTATATCTCCATCAACGCGCGTTCGCCCACCTCGGCGCTGACCTTCCTGCGGTTCGTCTCCTGGTTGTTGCAAGCGAAATGCTTCACGCACGCCGCCACCATCTTGCTCTGTATCCCGCTCACCACTGCCACGGTCATCTTGCTGTTCAAGTAGGGATCCTCGGTCTGGTACTCGAAAGTACGGCCGCAGAGGGGTGTTCGGACTATGTTGACTCCGGGGGCGAGGACGACGTTACAACCGATGGAGCGCGCCTCTTCCGCCAGGGCGGCCCCGAACCTTTTCGAGAGCTCGAGATTCCAAGTGGCAGCCCGGCAGATGGAAGTCGGGAAGTAAGTGCACTTCTTGAAAAAGGAGCCTAAAGCGCTGACTCCGTGGGGTCCGTCGGTCATTCTGAGGCTCTTTATGCCCAATCGCTTCACGGGCTTCGTGGACCACAAACCCTTGCCTGCGCAGAGGGAGAACTTCTCCTCGAGGGTCAACCTTCTTAAAAGGTCAGCCACCCTTTCATCGACCCCAATCTTGCTGTCCAAATATGGCGGAACCGTCTGGCCATCGCGAGGCGGCGAGCCTCTTTCCAAGTCCGATCACATAATCTTTCCATCCTGCCTGATACCCAAAAAGCTTTTTCTCAGCTCATGAAGCGCCACGCAATCGACTTGCGTCGTCGATATTTTGCGTTCGCGCCAGGGCCATAGGCCTTTGCAGTAGCGCCACACCTACACGCCGCGCATGCGGGAGAGCCTCTTGGTTGAAGTTCCAGCAACGCCTAATAGGCAAGGGATCCGGGCTTTAACCGCAAGAGATGGATCCCGAAGGGAAAAGGATTGCCGAGGTCATCGAGGCTGGGCTCGGCAGCATAGGGAGGATAAGGATCATGAAAGCCTTGTCCAGGGACCGGGAGCCGTTGACCAAGTACGCAATCGCGAAGCAAACGGGCTTGAGGTACAATGACTTGGTAGCAAATCTGAGGATCTTGGTCGGAATCGGCTGGGTGGAGGAGCTCAACACTAGGCCCGCGAAGTACAAGGTCAACGCGGAAAACCAAATAGTAAGTTCACTGATCGAATTTTTCTACAAGGCGCGTTATACCTAGCAGGCGGAAAGGAACTGGGCCTCTTGAGGCAGGTTTGTGCCCAACGGCCGAGAGGGTCATACACCGGATTGTGTTGATCTACGCCCTCAAGGACGAGGAAAAAGCCAAGGACTAAGCCGCGAGATTGCGCCAATTCTTGCAGGACTTCGATCGCGGCAAAGCCTGACCCGAACCGTCCGCTCCAATGCGCGTTAATATAATCCGCCCGCGAACTTCGTACTTGTCATGCACGCTTTTCCGCTTTCCTCCCCTTCCCGGCATTGCCGTGCTTGCGTTAAGAGAACGCCCGCCCTCTGGGATCGGGCGAATGGGTTGTCCAATCCTCGACTTTTCGATTCAACCGCCGATCGAGGATTGTTTCCCTCTGCCTTGCATCGACGGCGTTTTCCTCGATGAACCCCAACCCCTCAAGTTTCGCGCCCAGTCCCTGAGGGCGAGGTCGACGGGGAACCACCATCAACACTTAGCCCGTGCTGCCATCCGCGTTCGGTTTCCCGAGCGCGGCGACGCGCACGACACCCGATCTTCCCTAGGCGGGCACCGCAGAGGAAGTTTTGCCCAGACATATAATCTTGTATCGGCGTTCTACCGTTTGCAGTTAGTTTCTTGCCTTTCTCCGTAAAGGACGCCAGTCGTAGCGCCGTTCGTTCACATTTTCATGTAAATATTTTTTGCATCTAACCCTTTTCTTAAAAGCCGCTTGTAGACCTTTACAGTTTGGCGAGGAAATCCAAATAAATCCTAATTTTTACCTTTTTATAATAAAGTATAGTGTTAACTATCTTTAATAAAAGTTATATACGATGTGGTGCGTTTCATAGCCAAGCGCGCAGTCCTTGAGGGCGGGGTCCGGGGGGCCCTTGGCCGTTTTTCGAGAACTTCCGCCAGAAAGGCGCGGGTGCCGTCATTTCGCTCGCCATCCGAACGCGCCAGATCTTTAAGCCCTCTCGGTTCTCTTCACCTTCGGAACCCCGAAAAGTTGGGGCAGCTTCTTCCTGCGGTACACGTGGTATTCGTGGATGGCGACAGCGATCATGAGAACGACCATCGAAGCCGCGACCATCCAGAGCGCGAACGTTCCGAACGACATCGCGATCCCAAAAGCCTCGGCGAAGACGCTCGTGGCGACGGTTAGCACCGTTCCAGTTGGCGCGTCGACCGTGGCTGAGGCTGCGTTTTCAAATCCCTTGTACTCAACCCTCACGTCGTAATTGCCGTACGGAACCTCCACGCTCACAACTCCCTGCTCGTTCGATACCCCTGAGAAAACCGCGATGCCGGAGGACGTCTTGATCTCGACCTGCGCCGCGCCGAGCCCTTGCCCTTGCGCGCCCACGACGCGCACCGTCAACGTCGCAACGTTCTTCGCCGTCAGCACGTAAGTTCCGGTAGAGGTCACGTTGACTTCTCCGGGGCTAACGTCGGCTCCAAACCAGTACGCAGTGACGGGGTATGGTTTGCGGTTCGGCTCGTGCCAACCTGGAACCTGCGTCGCGCGCACCACGCCGTCGGCCCCGGTCGCGCCAAGGGGAACGCCGGCAAGCCACACCTCCGCGTTCGCTACCGGATTCCCGGTTCTCGAGAGAATCTTGAGTTCCACGTCGTAAACGTCCGCCACCACTTTCGCGTCAAGGTCCCTGTCGATCGTTATGGTGCTTCTCGCTATCGTCACAGGTTCCGGGTTGTAAGCGCTTTTCCACGTTACCGTAACCTCGATCCTGCCCGCGGGGACCAGGCCGAGTTTCACGGAACCGTCCGTCCCTGTCGTCAGTGTCCAGGGGACGCCATGGATTTCCAAGGTCGCGCCTGCTATCGGCTTTCCAGGCGAAGAGTTGTCGAGCAACGTGATTTTCTGCTCAAAGGCGGGCGTCGAGGGCGAAGCGTGCGCCGCTCCGAAAGTCGAGCAGGCGAGGATCGCGATCGCGGTCAGAACGGTCGGAAAAACCCCGCCTGGTTTTGCCCCCGCTTCGGGCGCCGGTTTTCCGTCCGGTCCAGCAAGCCACCTTCCGCCCTGCTTCCCTCCGCCAACCCGTTCCTTCAAACCCATGTTTTTCATACGTGCCGTGCCCCGATATAGATTTTCCATCAACGCTTTCGCAAGCTCAGCCCGGAAAGCTCGCCACAAACGGGAAAAACGCCGTCGAACCGGGAAAGTCTGCGCGTTTCCAGTCGTTCCGGAAAGTCCGCGAAGAGAGCTAAATAAGGGCTTAAATCGCGGGAGGGCGGATGTCCAGCACGGCCGGAAGGAAAAGTCAAGACGCGAGGTCCTTGGCCATTATATCGGCCTACAGCTTGATATCGCAAGCGGCGCTGGGGCTTTCCTACCCCGGGACGCCGCTATACTTGTTTCACGAAGGTTGGAGCGAAGGCCTGATCAACGCCGTCCTTGCGTCATCCGCCGTGGCCGGCCTCCTGGGTCAGGTCGCGTGGGGCTACCTTTCGGACAGAACGCTCACGAAGCCCGCGTTCGTGGAAATAGGGTGCGCCGGGAACTTCGTCGGTTACCTCTTGCTGGCTGGGATAAAGGATCCGATCGCCTTCGCTTCGGTATACACGGCCACGGGCTTCGTAGGCTCCGCGTCTTTTCCGGTCGCGATGGCGCTCCTCGCGGACTTTTCCCCCAAGGGGAGTCGCGGAAGGTCGATGGGCGTGTTTTGGTCCGCCGCGTCAGTTGGCTGGGCGTCCTCCGTAGCCTTCACCGGTTGGATAGTCGAGAACCTTGGCGGTTCCTACCTCTTCCTCTTTTGCGCCCTCTTGGACCTGGCCTCGCTGCTAGTGGTTTTGTCGCTCGGGAGAAAAAAGGCGAGAAGAGTGGTGGAATCGGATCCGAGGCGAGCTTCTACTCGCGCCTTCCCCTTGCGCCGCTTAGGGGGTCCTTTTTTCGCCTTATTCCTCGCGACGGTCGCCTTCTTCGTATTGGATTACGCTAAAAACGTCTACGTTCCCCTTTACTACTCTTACGAAGTCGGGCTGGGAGCTACCTTGGCAACTTTGCTCTTGAGCTTCACTAGTTGGATCGAGGTTCCGGCGACCGTTTTGTTCGGCTCGCTTTCCGACAGGATCGGCCGCGTGAAGGTCGTCCTCGCCAGCTACTTGCTCTGCGCCCTCTTCATGTTCACCAACGCCGCGGTCGGCGGCCTCGAGCTGGCCGTCCTGGCCATGGGGATCTACGGCCTCGTGTGGGGCGCCTTTTCAGGAGCGAGTTCGGCCCTCGCGTCCGAGCTGGTGGCCGAGGATAGCAGGGGGCTCGCGATGGGCCTTTACAACTCCTCTTACTCCTTCGCGGCGATCATAGCGCCCGTCTTGGTCGGCTCGACCATCCAGATTATCGGGTACAGGCTTTCGTTCCTCGCCATGGGTTCCGCTATGCTCCTTTTCAGCACCGCGTTTAGGTTCGGCGTGAGGAGGCCACCAAAAGCGGGATACGCCGCCTCGGATCAAGAAACCTGATCCGATCCACGCGCGGAATCACAGAATGACAACCTACTGGAGCATCAAAGGTTCGGGGAGCGAAGGTTACGCTCGGTCAGCGCTGAAAAACCGCGCGGCGCGGCATCGTGACGCGGGCTTTTACTTCGCGTCCGAATCGGGTTTCCGGGTCTTTCTCGACAAGAGCAGCAAGGCAGTGCCCACCGCGATCGCTGCAAGGCTGACCGCCCAAGGGGATTCCCGAAGCTGCGCTGGCAGCATGTCAGAAGCAAGCATCTGCAAAGCTGCCGCGAGCACTATGAGGATTGAACCAGCAACCTCGAGCACCATCGCTCCAACCCCACTCTTGACCGCGGCAGGCAATTGGACCAACGAAGACGCGATCGCCACCGCCAAAAGCGCGACGTCTAGGGCGAGGTAGAATCGCAAGTTGGGAATCGCGCCGAGCGCGGGGATAAGCATTATGTTAACCAAGAATACCAGGGCGAGCGAGCGGTTAACCAGGCTCCTGAGCTTGGCCCTCCTTTCCTTCGTCGCGTCTCCAAGTGGCAAAGCTGCCCCGGCCAGGAACATCGCCGCGAGCGCCGCCGCTCCCAGGCCGTTTCCGAGGGTGTCGGCGTAAGCCTGCCCAAACCCCTTCCCGCCCGAGGCGAGGTAAAACGTGCCCGCGGCAACGATTAAGATTGCCGCCAGGATCACCGCGTTGCCCAACGCGTGCGTGAAGTGAAGGCTTTGCTTTCGGCTCAACTTGCCTACCACAGGCTTTCGCAGGGGTTTTAATCGTTACCGGTTCTCCACCTTCACCGCCATCGTGAGGTATCCGGTGTGGCTCAGCATCAGCCCCTCGGGCCTCGACATGCCCTCCTTGATCCTGTACTGCCTGACCAATATCTCGATCGTTTGGACGTGCAGGAACCCGGTTCTCTGCATCGCGGCTACGGTCTTCTCGACCTGGTTTATGGTCGGCGAGAACGACACCACCCTCCCGGAAGGTTTCAGGGCGGGGTGAAGGGCCGGGAGGGCCATCCAAGGCTCGGGAAGGTCGAGGAGGGCCGAGTCGAGCCCCTCTTCCGATACCGCTTCGTAAACGTCTTGGAGCTTTATCTCCGCGTACTGCCGCAACCCGACCCTCTCGAGGTTCGCCTTCGCGGTCTCGACGGATTCTTCGTTGACGTCGTAGCTGTAAACCTTCCCGTTGGGCCTCACCAAGTTCGCTATGGCCGCGGCGGTCGCTCCGCTCCCCGTCCCGGCTTCGAGCACCCTTTGGCCGGGAGACACGCCCATCCACGACAGGGCGTGGGAGACGTCCTTGATGTACATGATCTGCGTCCTGTGCCTGAACCTCCTCACGTAATCCTCTATCGAAGGCCTCAGGGCGTAAAGGGTCTTGCCCGTGTTCGTCTCCGCCCTGCTCCCGTACGGGAGGCCCGCAAGCCGCACTAGGTCTACGTAGCCCTTGTGCGTGTGAACCCTCCTTTCCGAGACCTTCGTCAATATCGTGTGCCTCCTGTCGA
>JAFNJA010000052.1:3044-12172 GCA_017601265.1 Candidatus Brockarchaeota archaeon | reverse complement strand
AAGCCAGCCAACAGGTATGCCGCCGCGTTCGTGCTTGCGTACTCCGTCCTAGCCCTGGCATCGACCTCTTACCCGTCGAAAAGCTACCTTCTCGGGCTGAGCGAGTCTTACTCGCCTTCCGATCTAAGGGTTTCGGAGATCGCCCTCGGAATGGTTAACCGCGGCGATCCAATAGACACGGACGTGAGAATGGGCAACCTGCTGCTGTACCACTCCGGAAGGGACGTAAACTGGGTCAGCAACGTCTCGTATTGGACCTCCCCTGGCCTGCCAGGAGCTTGGTTGGGAAAAAGCGCGGCGGCCGGCAACCCGGTTCCAATACCGTCTACTGTCGAATTCATACTGGTCTCGCAAGATATGCTGGAATCGAACGGAGGCGTCGTCGTAGACCAGCCTTCGAGGAGATTCTACCCCCTCCCCGACGAGGCCTTAGGGTACCTGGAGAAAAAGCCCGGCGTCAACAAGGTTGCAGACGCGGGCACGGCCCTTCTTTTTCACGTATCGAGGCGTTGATTCGGGGGAAGGCCGGGGCCGCGGCGAAGTGGAGCGGGGCCAGAGCCGGGAGAAGCCTTATTTCAGGGCCCCAACCTATGGGCTGAGGGCTTGATGGAATGAAAGCTTGCGTACTTCTGAAATGCAAACCGGGCGCTTATCGACAGGTTGCGAAAAGGATCCAAAGCATGAGCAACGTCGAGGTCGTCTTCCCGACGCTTGGAAGGTGGGATGTCGTCCTCAAAATCCAGGCAAGAAACATAAAGGATATCGCGAACATAGTTAGAAAGCTGAGGGCGATAGATGAGATAGAGTACTCGGAGACTCTGGCCGAGCTGCCGGGGGCGGGATGAGGTTGGCGCTCGCGTGCCTTCTTGCGGCGGTTGAATACAGGCGTAGCTCGGACGTAATGAAAATCCTAAGGAGCATGCCGGAGGTGAAAGACGCCTTCATGGTCTTCGGCCAATACGACGTAGTAGTGTTCTTGGAAGCCGAGGATTACGCCGAACTTACCGCCGTCTCCGCTGAGATAAACGGGATATGCGGCGTGAGAAAGACAGAAACGCTTGTGGCGGGTTAGGGCGAAAGGCATGGACTCGGGGAAACCTTCGATAACCGAGAGGTTCGCAAAGGCTCAACACGCCTTCACGTTCAGGGACTTCATACTGCTTCCAGGATTGACGGAAGTTGACCCGTCAGAGGTCGACATCGAGACTAGGGTTACGACGGATAACGTGATCCGCGTCCCGTTCGTCTCGTCGCCCATGGACACCGTCACTGAGGACGAGATGGCCATAACGCTGGCGAGGCTAGGTGGCCTGGGGGTAATCCACAGAAATTGCAGCACTGAGGAGCAGGTCGAGATGGCGAAGAAAGTCAAGAGAGCGGAATCATTGGTGATAAGGGACGTGGTAACCGCCGAGCCCGGCTACGCCGTCCGTGAAGCTCTAGCACTCATGAGGAAGTACGAAATATCGGGGCTTCCGGTCGTAAAGGAAGGAAAGCTCGTCGGAATCTTGACCGGGAGGGACGTACGTTTCGCCAACGAAGACGATCTCGTAGGGAACGTGATGACCAAGAAAGTGGTCACCGCCCACGACAACATAACCCTTGAGCAAGCGAGGGAGCTCATGCACGAACACAGGATAGAAAAACTGCCGCTCGTTGACGAATCAGGCAAATTGAAAGGCTTGATCACGTTCAAGGACATATCGTTGAGGGGGAAATACCCGAACGCATCTAGGGACAAGGTGGGAAGGCTTCTTTGCGCCGCGGCCGCCTCCCCGTTCGACGAGGAGAGGTGCATGAGGCTCGACAAGGTCGTTGACATCATCGTTTTCGACGTAGCCCACTTCCACAACAAGAAGGTGATTGACGCCGCGAGGAGGTTGGTAAAGAAGTTGTCGGCAAACGTAGTGATCGGAAACATCGGAACCCGCCAAGCGGCGCTCGACGTAGTCAGCTCGATCGAAAGAGTGAACGCGCTCAGGGCAGGAATCGGCTCGGGCTCGATCTGCATTACGACCGAGATTACGAAGGCGGGCGCGCCTACGTTGTTCGCGGTGGCGCAGGCATTCGACGCTCTAAAAGAGCTGGGCTCCGACATACCGATCTGGGCTGACGGTGGCATAACTTCTCCCGGGGACGTGGCGCTGGCGCTCGCGGCGGGTTCGTCAGCAGTTTGCATCGGGAACCTTTTCGCCAGGACGAGGGAAAGCCCAGGCTCTCTGGTCGCGATAGGAGGGCAATACTACAAGGCGTACCGGGGGATGGGAAGCCCCTCGGCGATGGAGAAAAGGCACGCGATCGATCGCTACGCTTCTCCTTCAAAAGGGATAGCCGAGGGGGTCGAGGGTTACGTGCCTTACAAGGGAGACTTGGCCACGATGGTTAACGAGCTGTCCCAAGGTTTGAAGGCTTCGATGGGTTACATGGGAGCCAAAAACATCAGGGAAGCTTGGACCAAGGCGCAGGTAGCGTGGGTATCTGAGCTGGGAGCCACGGAGACGAAGGCGCACGACGTGATACTGCCGACGAGGGGTCCTACTTGACTTGCTTACGGCGTTAGAGCGTCTGCTTGACGCGCAACCGGGGGCGCGCGCCTAGGCCTTTACCCAACTTTTGCAGATGTTTACGCCGTCTACCGCGTCTCGAGCCGCCGCATCCGCCCCGATCTTGGCGGCATACTCCGGGGTGATGGGCGCGCCGCCTATGATGACTTTAACCTTGTCCCTAAGTCCGGCTTGCTTGAGTTGCTTTATCGTGTTTTCCATTTCGGGCATCGTGATCGTCAGCAAAGCTGACATGCCTATGATCTGCACCCCGTGCTCCTTCACGGCCTCGACGAATTTCTCCGCGGGAACGTCTACGCCAAGGTCCACTATTTCAAATCCAGCCGCTTCCAGCAAGACCGAGACTACGTTTTTGCCTATGTCGTGGAGGTCCCCTTTAACGGTCCCCAGCGCTATCTTGCCCTTCTTCTTTATGTCCCCGCTCTTGAGGTAAGGTTGGACGACTTTGAGCCCGTCCTTCATGACCTCTCCAGCGGCGATCAACTCGGAGAGGAAGTATTCGTTGGCCTCGTATTTCTGCCCGACGATCTCCATGCCGCGCGCCATCCCCTCGGAAACTATCTTGTAAGCGGGTATCTTCGCGTCCAAAGCCTGCTGGCATATCCCCTGTATTCCGTCAAAGTCGAGCCCGGCGATCGCCTGCGCAACCTTGTCCAAAAGTTCCTTCTCGTTCATGCCGATCACCAGTAAACGGTTTCTGTCGGCCGCCCTCCCAGGACGGCCTCGGTTTCATCCACGTCCAACGTCTTTCTAACTCCCAGTTTATAGTGCCAATCGAAACAACACCACCTGATAAGCTTAACCCTTCTCCCCCGGAAGCTCTCGGGCAGCACCTCGTCGGGAGTCCTTTTTGAGAAGCCCACGAGCTCAAGGGTAAATACGCACTTCTCCCATTCGTTGCCCTCCTCGTCCTTTTTCTTTTCGCCCGTCTTCTCGACCTCTATGACCCTCCCTTGCAACCTCCTCGCCTTATCGGTCACGACCAAGTTCCCAACCTCCGCGCGGCAATGAACTGCCGTCCGGGCAACGCTTATTAAAGCTTAGCGAGGTCGCCGTCGATAACTCGTTAAATGTATAACCTTGCTTTTAAAAGCCAACTCGCGACGCGGGCGCGATGGAACGCAAACACACGGTAACTTTCCAGCCCGAGGGCTTGAGGGTCGAGGTAAGCGAAGATGATAACCTTTTAACTGCGTCAAGGCGATGCGGCGTCCAAATAGAGTCGCTGTGCGGCGGCAGGGGGAGCTGCGGAAAGTGCCTGGTAAGGATCGAATCAGGTGAGGCCACAAAACCTACCCGATTCGAGGCCCAGGCCCTGTCGGGCGCGGAGATGGGCAGCGGCGTGCGTTTAGCGTGCCAAACTTGCCCGATTTCCGACCTAACGGTGCGCGTCTTGGCATCGCCGCGCGTACCGGGTTCCAAGATACTGACTTGGGGATTGGAATTGAAGGTCAAACCAGATCCGTACGTCAAGACGGTTTCGAAGGAGCTGCCCAAACCGACGCTAAGGGACCAGCGGTCGGACGCCGAGAGGCTGAGGTCGGCCCTGAAACAGAGTTCCATCGACCTGCTATTGCTGAGGCAGCTTCCAAGGCTGCTGCGCGAAAAAGATTGGAAAATAACCGCGACGCTTTACGGCAGAGAGGTCGTGGACGTGGGCGGACTGGACGCGGGCGGCGCTTACGGCGCGGCCGTGGACGTAGGCACGACGACGATAGTCGTCTACCTGGTAGATCTGGCCTCGGGCAAAGTGATGGCCGTCGAGTCCGATTACAACGCGCAGATACCGTACGGCGAAGACGTCATAAGCCGGATAGCGTACTCCACCAGGGAGAAGGACGGCTTGGCAACGCTCCAGAGGCTCGCGATCGGGACGATAAACAAGCTTCTTGACGAGGCTTCCAAGAAGGCCAACGTCGAAAAGGGGCGGATATACGACGTCGTGTGCTCGGGAAATACGATAATGCTGAGCTTCTTGTTGGGGATGGATCCATCCTTCATCGCGACAGCCCCTTACGTCCCGCCCGACACGGGCAGCATCGCCGTCAAAGCAAGGGAGATGGGCATCGACACGAACCCAGGAGGATACCTGAGGACCGTTCCGTCGATCAGCGGCTACGTTGGGGCGGACGTCGTGTCGGACGTCTTGGTTTCGGGGATGCACAAGAAGGAAGCCGTGTCTTTGCTGATCGACATAGGAACGAATGGGGAGGTCGTGGTCGGAAACAAGCACAAAATGCTGTCCGCTTCGTGCGCTGCCGGACCCGCTCTCGAAGGCGCGGAGATAACGTTTGGCATGCGTGGGATGGAAGGAGCGATAGAGAAGGTCGCCATTAACCCCGAGAGCCTCGAGGTGTTCTACAAGACGATAGGGGGAGCAAAGCCGAAGGGAATATGCGGCTCCGGATTGGTGGACGCGCTGGCATCTCTGGCAATGGCGGGCCTCGTCGATTCAACCGGGAAATTGACGGAAAAGGCTCGACAAGGCCAAGGGTTCGTGTTGGCCAAGGCGGAGGAAACGGAGATAGGGAAGGACATAACGATAACCCAGAAAGACGTCCGCAACCTCCAACTGGCCAAGGCCGCCATATTTACCGGTTGCTATCTTCTGATGAAGAAGATGCGAATCAAACCCGAAGGCGTAAAGAACGTCTACGTGGCCGGGGCTTTCGGAAACTACATCGACCCAACGTCGGCCATAGTCATAGGCATGTTACCGGACGTTCCCGTGGAGAGGATAAAGATGATAGGCAACGGCGCGGGGTTCGGAGCGAGGCTCGCGCTGCTCTCCAAGGGGAAAACCAAGGAGGCGCAAAGCGTAGCGAGAAAAATCAAATACTTGGAACTAAGCGGGGAGGAGGGTTTCCAGAAAGAGTTCCTGAAGGCGTTGAACATACCGCACGCCGAAAGAAACCTATTCCCGACGGCCGACCGCATAATAGGGAGCAGGGGGAAAGAGCACCCCTTCATGCGGTGGAACCAGTCCGGCAAAAACATTAATTACTCGTGAACGATCCACCAGCTTTCGCGGGTCGGCGATGTGGTCCTTCGGCAAGGAGCAAAAAATCTTCACGATAGGTGACGTCAAGGTCGGGGGGCTGCCCGGAAAGCAAGCAACGGTTCTGATAGGCTCGATCTTCTATTCGAAACACCACGTATTGGTGGACGAGGCCAAGGGCGAGTTTGAGAAGGATAAGGCGCAGGAACTGCTTAAGGTGCAGGAAGAGTTCTCGGATAAGACCGGAAACCCCCACATGGTGGACGTCGTGGGATCTACGCCGGAGGCGCTTTCGAGGTTCGTGGATTTCGTGGCGGCCGAAACGGACGCGCCAATCCTCTTTGACGGCGTGTCGGCCGACGTAAGGATCAAGGGGCTCGATTACCTCATCCAATCTGGAATCAGAAACCCGATCGTGTACAACTCAATTTTGCCCGAATTCAAGAAGGAGGAACTCGACAAGATAAAAGAGGCGGGCGTCAAGAGCGCGGTAATCCTTTCGTACAATCTGAGGGAGTTCACCTCGGCTGGGCGCCTGAAAGCGGTGAAGAATTTGCTTCCGATAGCGCAGAGCGCCGGAATCGAAAACATCCTGGTGGACACGTGCGTCATAGACGTCCTGACTTTGGGTCCCGCTTGCCGCGCGATATACGGGGTGAAGGACGAACTCGGGTTGCCGGCTGGATGCGGCGCGCACAACGCCATCGGGACGTGGAGGGGGTTGAAGACGAAGATGGGGAAGCAAGCGACCCATCCGAGCATGGCGTCCGCGTGCGCGATGGCGATAGCGTCGGGCGCTAACTTCATCCTTTACGGCCCGATCGACACCGCGAGCTACATCTTTCCCGCGGTGGCCATGGTGGACGCGGCGTACGCGCAGCTTTTGAGGGAGCAGGGCTCGAGGGCAGAGCCTGGGCACCCGATCTACAAAATAGCTTGATCCGGACGCTCGCCCCTGTCAGTTTCCTCTTGCCAACAAGGGTATGAAGGAGAAAGCCAGGACGTCTACGATGCCCTTGTCCGTGATCCTGATCTCCGGTATGACCGACAAGCTCAGGAAGGACAAGGCCATGAACGGGGATTCGAGTTGGCAACCCAGCTTCTTTAACGCACTCTTCACCCTTTCCACGTCGGCGTTCAAGGGACGAAGGGGTTTCAAGCTCATCAGTCCCGCTATGGGCAGGGCAACCTTCGCGACGACCTTGCCCCTTGCTACGACCGAGATGCCCCCGCCCATCCTCCTGACCTCGTTTGCGGCGGCGTGCATGTCGGACGCCCCGACGCCGACAACGGTCAAATTGTGGCTGTCGTGGCTGACGGACGTCGCGACAGCGCCCTCCCTCAAGCCGAAGCCTTTCACCAGCCCGTTCGCCACGTTCCCGGTCTTCCCGTGCCTCTCGACCACGGAGACCCTCAGGATGTCCGCGCCCAGGTCCGGCAACACGGCCCCCCCGGCCGTCGGCACAACCTCAACCACGTGCTTCGTAACGGATTCGCCGTCGCGAACGAGGATGACGTGCGCCTCGCTTTCCCCACGATCGGCGGGTGCCGCGGCGACGAAATCGGCGGGGTGCAGCCGCCTCTTGAACTTGACCGTCCTGACGCTGCGTTCCGGGTAGCGGAACCTGCGCCTAGAAGCAAGGAGCTTCCCTCCGTGCACCAACAATTTGCCGTTCGAGACGACCGATTTGATTTTGAACGACTTGAGGTCCTCCACGAGGACTATGTCGGCGCACTTGCCAGGGGCGATGCTTCCCGCAAAATCGTCGACCCTAAACCTCCTCGCGACGTTTATCGTCGCCATCTGGATCGCGAGGACGGGATCGACTCCTTCCTCGACGGCCCGCTTTACGACGAAATCCATGTGCCCCTCTTTCGCGAGGCTCGGAGCGTCCCTGTCGTCACTGACCAGAAGGACCTTGCAAGGATAGATCTTGTCCATCGTCACGACCTTGATGACTTCGCTCAGGTTTTTGAAAGCCGATCCTTCCCTGACCATCAAATACATCCCTAACCTGGCTTTCGCCAAGGCCTCCTCCCTGCTGACGGATTCGTGGCACGATGATGCCCCCGATGAAACGTAAGCCGCAAGCTCCTTCCCGATCTTGCCAGCGTAGTGGCCGTCGACGACCTTTCCAAGCCTCAAAGCGGCCCGCATCTCGCGGAGCAACTTGGCTTCCCCGGACACGACCCCGGGATAATTCATGACCTCGGCCAGCCCAACGACGGAACTTTCCCGAAGGAGTTCCGCGACGTCCGACGCGGACATGGACGCTCCGCTCGTTTCCATGCCAGGCACCGCCGGAACGCACGATGGAACGAGGAAGAAGATCTTGATGGGCAAACCGAGCGACTCCCTGATCAGGAGCCTGACGCCTTCGGGCCCGAGCACGTTGGCGATCTCGTGGGGATCGACGAAGACCCCGGTCGTGCCCCTTTCCAAGGCCGCGAAGCTGAAATTCGTTAAAGAGAGCATGCTGCTCTCAACGTGAACGTGCCCGTCAAGGAAACCCGGAATGGCGAAGGCCTTCGAGCCGTCGATTACCCGCGTTTCGGGACCGATGCTAGGCAAATCGCCAACGTCCGCGACGTACCCTTTCGAGACGGACACGCTCGCGTCCGGAATCAGCTCCCCCGTCTCAACGTTAACGAGGGTCGCCTTCTTGACCACAAGATCGGCTTTGGCCTTTCCCAACGCGACCTTTGCGAGGCTTTCCGCGGGCCTTTTCACACGGTGCATGGAGGGGATCGGCGCGGGACGCGGTTAATTAATTGCGCCCTCCGCGCGGACCGGAACCTCCAGCACCTACTCGGCCCCGCCCGACCCAATCAACCAATCCGGATTGCGGCCTTGACCTCTTGGCCCGACCCGCCTTTTGGATCTTATCTTTGGCTCCGGCTAAAAGGCGACTTGACGAATAACCATTTTTCAATCCCTAGCTTCCGCGCGCGGAAACGAGTATTTGGGTGCGCGGGCCCGACAGAAGCGAGAGTAGCAGGTTGGCAAAATTCATACCAGCTCAACTGCCGGGTACCTTTTTTTGCTTGTCTTCCTTTTCGCCCGGCATTCTGCCTTGAGCCGCCCCCTCTTTGGCTTGAAGACGCCCATAAAGAGGCAGAGATCCGGCGGCATGATCATCGTCTCGGCCTTCTGGACCTTCGGCGCCGGAGTTATGCCCCTCACCACCGCGACAGGAGTTCTCTCGGCAACCTCCCCCATCACCAAGTGTGCCGCGCACGCTATGTCGTCGGCCACCGCTAGCTTGGTGATCAGGAGGGGCTTGCCGTAAAGGTCCTTCTTACCCCGGCAATCCCTGACAAGCTCAAAGCCAACCGCGCCCAGGGTGACTCCTATAGTCCCCGCCCGGAGGGGAGCGACCCTGCTGTCGATTACCGAAACCCCCACGCGCTTGCCCAAAAGATCGAATATTCCTCTCTGGATCTTTGCGGCCGCCTTCGAAGGATCCTTTGGCCAGAGGATCGCAGTGCGAGGTGGCACGTTCTTGTGGTCGATTCCGGCGTTCGCCGTCATCACGCCGTCCTTCAGCGTGTAAAGCGCCCTGTAA
>JAFNJA010000052.1:0-3034 GCA_017601265.1 Candidatus Brockarchaeota archaeon | reverse complement strand
GGGGGGGGGCGTCGTGAGCCTACCTCAAGACTAGCTCCACGAACTCTGGCTCGAGGCCGTGCTTTTTCGCCAAAATCCTCGACCTCCTAGACGGCTTTACCGAGTCCAACGAGACGAGCCTGCCTTGCGACATTGAGACGACCTTGCTCGCGATGGCCAATATGTCGCCGTCCTCGAGCTCGAACTTCGCCTCTCGCAAGGCATCGACGATCAGGGCCACGAGGTCGCCTCCTTTCTCGACCAGTTTCGTCCTTATGGGGTAGACTTGGATCCCGCCTCGGATAAGTTCGGACGACACGGTAAATCAGGCACGCCTCCCTATCCGGCAGAAGGTCGCGATAAAAGCGTACCCCTGGCTTTTGTCAAGATTGCTATTTCGCCCTGTTTCTGCCGTACCTCGCCGTGTCGTAGAATGGCCAATCCGCGACGCGCATCCGGTGAAGCGAGCCCCTGATCTCGACCTCCAGTTCCGTACCGACTGGGCTGTAGCGCGGCGGCACGTACCCCATCCCGATCGGCTTCCTCGAAAGGGGGCTTACGGTGCCGCTCGTAACCCTGCCAACCTGCTTCCCGTCCTTCAAGATTGGGTTGCCGTGCCTCGGAACCGCCCTGTCGAGGAGTTCAAATCCCACCCTCACGGATTCCAAACCCGACTCTTTCTGCGCAGCCAGAGCCTCTTTTCCGACGAAATCCTTTTCGAACTTCACGACGAAGTCCAACCTGGCCTCCAGGGGGGTAACGTCCTCGCCGATGTCGTTTCCGTACAGCGGAAGGCCGGCTTCCAACCTCAGCGTATCCCTCGCGCCGAGACCGCAAGGTTTTATGCCGAAGCCTTTCCCGGCCTCGATTATAGCGTTCCAGAGGTCGATCGCTTTTCCAGGCTCGTCGATCGCGACGCCCATCAGGTAAATTTCGAAACCGTCCTCGCCGGTATAGCCGGTCCTCGAAAGCAAGACTTCCTGCCCAGAAAGAAAAGAGATTTTGCCGCCGAACCTCCTCAAGCCTTGGAGGTCGAAGGGCGCTATCCTCTGCAGGGTCTCTAGCGCCTTAGGCCCTTGGACCGCGAACATGGCCGTCGAGAGGGTCGCATCTTCGACCTCGACGTCGAACTCGTCCTGAAAACTCCGAAACCAGCCCAGTATCTTTTCGGTGTTTGCCGCGTTGGTGACGACCATGTAGCCTCTGCCTTCCAGGGAATAGATCAGGACGTCGTCCTTGATCCCTCCGGCGTGGTTGCAGACCGTGCTGTACTGCCCAGAGCAACCGCCCAGCTTTGAAACGTCGTTCGTGGAAAGGTAGTTCAAGAACCGGGAAGCCTCGTTTCCCGTAACCACTATTTCGCCCATGTGGGACACGTCGAATATCCCGACGCCGTTCCTTACGGCAAGATGTTCCTCCGAGATGCTCGAGACCCAAAGGGGCATCTCCCCGCCGGCGAACTCGACCATCTTCGCCGAAGCGGCAGCGTGCAACTCGTGGAGGTGGGCTTTCCTTGCCATCGTCCGAGATCGAAAACCAGCGTCAACGCGGGAAGTATATAACGACAGGCCGCGCCGGTTTGGGGCGCGAATTTTACAGAAGCGCCGCCTTCCATGCCAACAGTTTTAAGCGGATGCCTAACCGCGCTTTGGCCGTGCGAGCATGCAAAGAAGGTCCGTAAGCTTGGCGTTGATGGGCACTTTCGCGTCCATGTACGCCGTCCTGGGTTTGATCCCGGCTTTCAAGATCCTCGGAGGGCAGGGATTCATAAGCGCCTCGGCATTCGTATCCCCCGTGGTAGGGTTCTTGCTGGGCCCGGCACTTGGCGCGAGCTCGATGGTCATCGGAGGCATCCTAGGAACGATGCTGAACCCAGCAGCCCCCTTGGGGATGTTCTCGTTCGTGCCGGGGGCCGTCTGCGCCCTTTGCTCGGGATTCGCGTCTAGGGGAAAGGCGTGGGTGGGCGCCCTGATCCTGGGCATCCTCGTGGCCGCGTTCCTCGCTTATCCAGCCAACAACGTGCAGCCGATTTACCCGTATTACGTCTGGCTCCACGTAGTCGCCGCGTTCGTCCTCGCCTCCCCTCTGAGGAGGAATTCGGCGGAATTGGCCAGGAAGGCTAGGATAGACGAAGCCATCACGGGCATGGCACTGATGTTCTTTCCGTCGACGATGGCCGAGCAGATGGCAGGGAGCTTGATTTGGGCGTTCCTTCTCGGACCCGCCGTCTCCTCCGTCTGGGCGGAGTTCGGCATGGCCGTCATGCTGGCTTACCCGATCGAGAGGGCGATAATCACGCTGGGGTCTTCCGTCATAGGCGCCGCGTCGTCAAGGGCCATGAGATCAGCTGGCTTGGAGATCGGCAGGTAGAAGTCGCCACCGCGGCTATCACGGGAACCCTTATAAAAAAAGGGAATCGGAGCGGAACCCATGGAACCTGACAAAGCTTTTCAGGAAATCTTCTCGCTATTGAGGAAGCACCACGAATGGTTCAGCAAAAGCATACCCCTGATCGCTAGCGAGAACGTCGTGAGCCCGGCCGTCAGGGAAGCGGTCGCGTCAGATTTCATGCACAGGTACGCCGAAGGTTGGCCTGGGGAGCGTGTTTACGCCGGGTGCAGGTACATAGACCAAGTCGAATTGGTGGCCATAGGCCTCGCCAAGAAACTGTTCAACGCCGGTTTCGCGGACGTCAGGCCGATATCCGGGGTCGTCGCCAACCTCGTAGTGTACGCGACGCTCACGAAGCCCGGAGACACGATGTTCGCCCTTCCGATACCGTCAGGCGGCCACATATCGATGGGCCCTCTGAACGCGAAAACGGGAGACTACATAGGCGGCACCGCCGGCGCCGTCAGGGGTTTGAACGTGGAATACTTCAAGCTGGACGAGAAGGAGATGAACATCGACGTTGACGAGTCCGAGAAGAGGATAAGGGAGGCCAAGCCGAGGCTCCTCATGTTCGGGGCCAGCGTTTTCCTTTTCCCCCACCCGGTCAAAGAGCTCAAACGAGTCGCCGAAGAGGTCGGGGCCAGGGTGGCCTACGACGCAGCCC
>JAFNJA010000051.1:8850-12209 GCA_017601265.1 Candidatus Brockarchaeota archaeon | reverse complement strand
GAGGTAGCGCCCCTCGATTATGTCGCTCGGCAGCACCACGTTGGTAATGGTCTGTGTCGGGTCTATCCCGCAGAGCGTCACAGCGCGCATCCGGTGCATGAGAACTGGAGCTACTCGCTGAACGCCCGGCACCTCCGAGAGGTCGTTTATCATGGATGCGTCGAACGGGTAGGTGAAGAGGTGCAAGGCGATGTAGCAACCCGTACCTGGAGTTGGAGAGATGGGCGCCGAGTAGATGAAGATCATGTCGGCCCCTATGGCCTTCAACGGTCCTGCCGTGCACGCCTCCCAGCCGCGGGCCGCCATGACCAGCGTCACCATCGCGGCTATGCCTATGGCGAAGCCCGCAACGTTGCTCGCAGTCCTAGACTTCCTTCTGCTGATCTCCCTCAGGGCGTAGGAGTACGGGATCACCTGCTTCTTCTCCCCCTCAACGCAAGGGCTATCGCTACTACGGCCAGGACGACCGTGCTGCCCAGGAAGACGTACTGGTAAGTGATCGCCTCCGAGAGCCTGCCTCTCAGATCCTCGTTCGTGGTTAGGAGCGCCTGATTCGCGGCAAGGAGGTTGTCGTTAGCGACCTTGAGCGCTTCAACCTGAAATTCAACCCCTTTGAGCCTCTGGAACTCGGCCAGAGCGGGGGTCGCGTAGTAGTTTACGCACGCCTCCGCGTCGAAGGGCTCGGCCTCGTAAGCGAACGTCCTTACGACAAAGAGCTCGCTGTCGGGCCGCGTCTTGAACGTATCCTTGACCTGCTTCATGCCCGCCTTGTACGCTGCCGTCTCTTCCTTCGTGGGGGTTTCACCTGAAGCTATTTTCGACCTGTACGCATTGGCGAGATCATGGAAACCTTGCGGAAACGCCGTTTCTTTCACCCTGATCTCGATCGCCTGCCCGGTCGATATCCTCACGAAGGTGAAGACCCAGTTGTCGATCGTCTGAACGATGCCGCTCGTCCCCGCGGGGGCTCTGACGTACAGCTCCCAGCGCGACTTTGCCCTGGTTATGAACTCGATGGCGTCGGCAGCCCCCCTAGCTGGATGGGCCGTGATCACCCGTATGTCAGCCCTGTTGGGGATCTCCCCGGGCCAAAGCTCGGCTAGCGCCAATTGGCTGGCCCTCCACACGACGTACATTATCGGGCTATCCCCTATTCCGAAGTACTGGACCATCGCGGCCAAAGTCAAGTTGTTCAGGACGCGCTCCTTCAGTGTCGTGCTCTCGTCGTAAACTTGGATCGTTCCAATCTGATCTTGGCTATCGCTCGCGAAAGTGCTGAAGACGAAGTTGTTCGCAAGAAGGAGGGCCAATAACGAGATTGGCAATAGCTTTGCGGATAGATTATTTCTCATTTAAATCATCTCCAAGTTGATAACTTTACATTCATTATATAAAGAATTACCCAAATCATACCCAAATAATAAATTAGTTTGAAAATTGAACTTTTCTCCTTATTTAAAGGATCGGCTAACAGGGCATCCGATCTCAATGTTCCAAGAAGAATTTCAGCATCCACATCGACAGAACCCCTATCAAAAACAAGGCGAAGGATAAAATGGACTTCCTCGCATCCTCCTGCTTATGGAGCTCCGGGATCAGGTCGGAGCCCGAGATGTATATGAAGCCCCCTGCTGCGAAAGGGAGCATGAGGACTGGTAGGCCCTCCACATTGGGGACGAAGAAGTAACCTATGATGCCGCCCGCGATCGCCGTTGTCTGGCTTAGTAAGTTGAATAGAAGCGCCCTGTGCTTGGTAAAGCCCCCGTAAACCAGGACGCCGAAATCCCCGAGCTCCTGGGGAATCTCGTGGGTTATAACTGCGAGGGTTGTAGCGATGCCGATCGGAATCCCAGTGATGAAGCTCGAAGCGATTACGAGCCCGTCGATGAAATTGTGGATACCGTCGCCCATCAAGTTCACGTACGTGAACGTGTGTATGTCGCATTGTCCCTTGTGGCAGTGGCGCCAGTAAAGGAACTTCTCCATCAGGAAGAAGAACGAGAAGCCAAAGATCACGTAAAGGAAGACTCCAGCGCTTTCCGAATGATCCAGGGCTTCCGGCAGAATATGCAAAAAGGCGCCGCCCATCAAGGCGCCTGCGGAGAAACCTACCAGGGTAAGCAGAACCATGCCCAGGAGCTTTCCCTTGGCGACGAATGTGGCGGCGCCAACTAGGGAGCAAAGGCTGACGAGGGTGACGCTCCCAACGACCCAGAGTAGCGTGTCCGTACCAAGCACCGCCCGCTAGGTGGGATTCGATCGTTCCTTATCCGAGTTTGCGGTTCCGGAGACCGTTGCCAGCCCTCCGCATCCGGGTTCTCCAAACGATATCACCAGCTCGCGCCCCTCCGCGATCATGGCCCCGACCTTCTTCCTCGCGCCGTCTAGGCACCGCCATACGGTACCCCTGGAGACGCCCATGCGTAGCGAAGCCTCCTCCTGCAGCATGCCCTCGTAGTCGATGAGGCGGAGGGCTTCGGCCTCGTCCGGCGTCATGACGATTGGATCTTTACCGCGAAGCGGCGCGCCCACTGGCGTAAAGGGCACGAAGCGGCGCGCAGGGAACTCGCTGCCGATCGTCCTTGGCTTCATGGGCCTGCCGGGCCCTGATCCGCCGCGCCAACGCCACCTGTAGCCTGGCACCACTAGCACCATTTTGTTCAAATGCACAAAGGTTCTTATACCTTTTGCTTTCTCCATTTCCCGTTGAAAGTCCGCATTCGCGTTTCATTTTATCGATGCGCTTGAGGTTGCGCTGATCGAGGCAGTTCGAGCCAAACGCGCCTATCACGCTCGCCATCTGACTCGCGATCGCCTTGCAGAATGCCCAATAATGCCGGGGCAACGATTTGGTAAGGATATGGGAAAGATTTGGGAGAAATCATATATTCAATAATTTATTATTAAACTTTAAAGTTTACTAATGATTTGAGCGCATAGGCTCGGGAGGCTGTCTGTTTGAACTCCGCGGTGATGATGGCCTCGTCCATCTTCGTCTTCGCTTTGGGCTTCAGGTTCTATTCCAAGTTCCTGGCCTCGAAGGTAGCCAAGCTTGACGATGGGAAGACAACGCCGGCGGTGAGGTTGAATGACGGGAAGGATTACGTGCCGACGAACAGATGGGTCGTCTTCTTCTACCATTACGCGACGATAGCGGGCGCCGGGGTGCTCCTTGGACCGACTCTGGCTGCCCAGTACGGTTGGCTTCCCTGCATCCTCTGGATCCTGGCCGCCACCTGCCTCGCAGGCGGAGTGCACGATTTCATGGTCATGTTCCTTTCGGTCAGGCATGATGGGAAATCGATAGGGCAGGTTGCGAGGGCTGAGGTTGGGAGGACAAGCTTGCTTGCCGTAACTTT
>JAFNJA010000051.1:3464-8840 GCA_017601265.1 Candidatus Brockarchaeota archaeon | reverse complement strand
TAGTCGCCATCGCTGGCATGGGCATGGGCCTCATATCAGCGTTGAAAAACAACCACTGGGCTACGTTTTCGGTCGCGACGACCGTCCCGATCTCGCTCTTCATTTTCGCGTATTCACGTTGGATCAGAAAAGGAAGGTCGTTCGAGGGGGCGATGGTGGGGCTCTCCCTGCTGATCCTATTATTGATAATGGCGCCGAAGCTTGCCGAAACGGGATTACTTCGCGCTTTCGACCTTGGTTCGGAGCAACTGATCTTCTTGATAGCGATATACTCTTCGATAGCCTCGATAGTGCCTGTGCACGTATTGCTCAGCCCCAGGGACCACCTGAGCGGACTCATCAAGGTTGCCGTGATCGCTGTGCTCGTGGCCGCCATATTCGCCGCGCACCCGGAACTGGAGATGCCGCCCGTAACCGAGTACGCGTTCTCGGGCGGACCCGTGGTTTCGGGGAGCCTTTGGCCGTTCCTTTTCATCATCGTCACTTGCGGCGCGATATCCGGATGGCACAGCCTCTGCTGCTCCGGAGTGTCGCCAAAAATGGTGCACCGCGAAACGGACATAAGGGTCGTGGCCTACGGCGGCTGGCTTCTCGAGAGCGTAATCGCCGTCGTTGCCCTGCTCTTGGCGAGCACGTTTGCTCCAGGCGATTACTTCGCCATAAACGCGACGCCTCAGGTGTACGGAACGCTTGGATTGGCACCCGTTGAGCTGCGCGGACTCTCAGAATCGGTCGGCACGAACCTCCAAGGGAGGGTTGGCGGCGTGGCTTCTCTGGGAGCGAGCGCTGCGAAGATTCTTTCCAGCCTTTCAGGAGGCGGGGCCGCGATGGCATACTGGTACCAATTCACCATCGTCTACATGGGCATATTCATCATGCCGATCATGGACCACGGAACGAGGATGGCCAGGTACTTCGTGCAGGAGGCCCTGGGCATCCCCCCATCGAAGAACTTCAAGTGGTGGCTCAGCACGGTTGTCCTGACCCTCGCCATGGCTTTCACGTGGGCCTACTTGCTGTACACTGGCACGATAGGCGTCATTTGGCCCATGTTCGGGATATGCAACCAGCTGATGGCCTGCATCGGCCTGATCGTCGCGACCTCGCACATCATAAAGCATCGCAAGCCCATATACGGCTTGGTGACGTTCTGGCCAGTTCTGGTCTTTTCCTCGGCGTCGATCCACGGCGCTCTGTTGAAGATAACGAACGAGCTTTTGCCATCTAAAACGGTTCCCGCCTTGGTTCAGACGGCCATACTGTTGTTTTTCATGTCCCTCTTTTGCGCCGTGTTGGCGGACGCTTCAATGAAATGGTTCAAGGTAAGGCAAGCGTCCCGAAAATGATCGCTTCGAAAACGCGAGGCGGCAAACTTAACCGATGATGATCTGCGAAGAATCGGGAAGTAGGCAAAAAGTTGCCGCATCGGTTCGAAAGCGAAGGGCGCATCATCCCTAGTTCAGAGCGCAAAAAACAGCTCTTTCATAATCTCCGCTCTTCACCGGCCGCGCTTTTCGAGCAGTTCCTTGCACGCCTCGAAGATCTTCTTGGCACTCCCCAACGCTTCCTCGGCATCCTCCTTCGTGTACATCTCTTCAGGCGGCAGCCCCGTCTCTTCGTCGCCGTACATGCTCGGCTCCCTCTCCCGCCTGAGCCTTCTTGAAACGGACGCGTAACCGGGTATGCCTTGCCTGAACCAGCCCGGGAAACGGTCAGGGTTCTGCCTGAGAATTGGGCCTACGTCGTGCCATTTCGGAGGCTCTATGCCGACAAACCGAAGCGCCGCCTTTAGCGAGAGCTCCACCGCCTCCTGGGACTGGCGAATCACGTATGGGTAGCTGCCCCTCTGCAGGGCCTCTTCCGCGTGGTGGAGCCTTTCCCTTGCCTGCTTGACGTAAGACTCGGCCATGGAGACGTTATTCAATCGAGATGACCTCCCCCGCCTCGTACCCGTCCTTCAAGATCCAGTACCACTTGTTTCCAACCCTCAGCCTCTTCGCGCCGAGCTGTCTCAGCCTTTCCCTCAGCCTTGCCAGAACTTTTCCGAAGAAACCGCCCTCGTCGTAGAGGATCACGGCGTCCTCAACCATGTCGAGGTAAAGGGGGGAAAGCTTGGCGGCCTCTTCGGGGGTCTTTAGTATCGGGGAGAAATCGACGCTGTAGCCCCTGGCCCATGCTTCCTTGACGGACTCCGAGACCTCCTCCTCGACCTCCTCGAAGATCCTGCTCCGCCGCATCCTTCCATTCGGAAGGCCTTCCGCGACGATGAGCACGTCTATGTCGCTGTCCCTCCTGGCTTCTCCCCTCGCCACGGAGCCGTAGACGACGAGCGAAACTAGCCTGTCGCCGAGCCTTCTCCTCAACGCTTGAAGGAGATCCGAGAGGACTTTCCAATGCGGCTCGGCTTCCTTCATTGCGAGGGAGCGTTGGCTTGGCGCCTTTAATACCTTTCTGGAAGTCGCCTTTTACGATTGGGACCAGAGCGCTTCGAGCCCATTCCGCGATTCGCGAGTCGGAACGGAGCTGGCCCGAGGATCGGTCCTAGGGGTTAATGCCGTCCAGGAGGTGCGAAAGGAAGGTCGTCGCGTATTCCCCCTTGCCGAGGGCGAATCTGATTTTCGCGAACCCATCACCGACGTCGATGACCGCGAAATCCTTCACTCTCAAATAGCTGGGCCTCCGCAGGTCCATCGCGCTGAGTTCGGGCATCCTTTTGACCTCGAATCCTTCCACCTCTATGGATTCTGGAACGCTCCCTTCTTCGATAGCCCTCGCCAGCCTCTCGTTGAACGCGCTGGCCTGGAACGCGGCCGGAAAGATCCTCAGGAGCTTCTTGGGCACCTTCCTGAGGGCCCCCGCGAAGTCGTTCGGCTTGGACCTCAGGTGGTTCAGCACCCGTTTCTCCACCCAAAATACGTCCGGGATGTCGTCGACCCTTCCCCGCTCGGCGTATGTCCTCACCTTCTCGGTCAGCATGCTCACGGCCACGTCCAGCCTCCCCTCCTTGATCGCGCGCCCGATCTCGGCGTTGTCCCTGCCCCTTCCTACCCTCTGGGAGCCGAAGAAGTTGGGCATCCTCGTTCCCTTGACGTACGAGCCGAACGCCTCGAGGGCTTTCGCTATCTCGCCTTTTGGAAGCGGGACGTCCCTTATCGTGACGGTGAACCTGTTTCCAATGGCGTCACCGAGGCATATCCTCTCGTCAGAATACTCGAAATCCTTGAGGTGTATGTCCGGCAAGCTGATGCTTGCCAAATCCTCCGCATTCACGCGCCAAACCGAAACCCTTTGCGAAGTTACCGCGCGCTTGTCCTTCATGCCCGCGATCCCGAACCTCTTGATGGAAACGCGGAGCTTTCGAGCGAGGTGACTGAGCGCCTTTATGGTGTCCCAATCGCGCTTTACCATCGTGAAGCGCAGGTAATCGCGCGGTTCGCCGAAACAAACGGCCGGTCTTTTCCCAGCGTGCTCCACGGTGCAAACCCGGTCCTCCCACACCTCCTCGACGATGAAATCCTCAGGAACGGCCTTTATCTTCCCAGTGAACTTGAAAGCGAATTTTTCCACCACCCACAAGGCCCCCGTGGAGTCGAGAGTTATTCTACCGAGATTGCCTGAACGGGTATTTGCCGTACTTCTCGGCAGTTCGATACATTGCAAAGGCGTTGGCGGCGGGCGTCTCCCTTGTTAGCACGTTCGTGCTGCTCAATATGTACCCTCCTCCAGGTGCCGCGTCCTTGATGGCCTGCTTCACCGCCTCGGCGACCTCCTCCTGGGTCCCGAGGGGCAAGACGCGGTCCAAGTCTATGTTCCCCATCAAGCAAAGTTTGTCGCCGTACCGCTTCTTGACGCTGCCTATCGCCATTCCGGAAGAGGGTTGGATCGAGTGTATCCCGTCGAAACCCATCGCGACCACGTCGTCCAATATCTCCGAGATGTTGCCGTCTGAGTGGAGGATGACGGGAACCCCGAGCCTCTTTACCGTCCTTACCTCTTCCGCTAGGAATGGGAATATGAGTTTCCTGAGCTGTTCCGGAGGAAGGAAAGTGCCCTTGTTGTAGGCAAGGTCGTCTCCCAGCAGGATGACGTGTGCCCCCGCCTCGACGCAGATCTTAGCCAGCTCGGCGTGGAACCTCGCAACCTTCTGGGCCAGCCTCGCGACATCGCATGGGTTCGTCCTGCACCAGATGGCGAACTTTTCTAGCCCCATCAGGGGGTATATAGAATCGAAGCCTCCACCAACCTGGGCAAACACCGCGAACTTTGAATCCCTGACCCATCGCTCCACGCTCCGCGCGTTGAACCTCTCAACGGGAAGCGGCGAAAACTCCTTTGCTTCCTCGATGGAATTGATCGCGTGTTTCAAAGTCCTGGTGGACCTGCTGATCGCGGCGTACTTTGAACCTGGAAGCTTCATCCGCGTCGAGGCGACTACGTACTCCTCTCCGGTCGGGCTTTTGTAAACCGGGTGGCCCTGGAACTTCCTCAAAGTCCTTTTGCTCCTCGGCCCGGAGGGGCCGGTATTCACGATGTCCATGTCGAGCTTCCGCCTCACCTTCACCTGGTCCTCGAAAGAGAGCTTGCGGATCGGCCGGCCCAGTATCCCTTCCACGACCTCGCGGTGGATGTCCAGCTCGCCCTTCGGGACCTTGTCCGCCTCCTCCAGGTTGAGCGCCGAGAGGACCCTCTCCACGGAGTCCATGTCGGCGGAATCAGGCGGGCGATGGATAAGAGTTTCGTAAACGGGCGGCAACGAAGAACGATATATAGTTGCAACGAGCCTAAAGGCGCATGGATTTCTTCGACTGCAACGCTTGTTTCGGCGTTTCGCAGGTGCCGCTGTCCCTGAGGCAGGCGGCCACGGCTGAAGAGCTGGTCCAGGAGATGGAATTCTGCGGGATAAGCGAAGCCTTGGTTTACCACGCTGCAATGCGCGACGACGCGCCGTACGTTGGAAACGAGCTGCTTACCGAGGCGATCCGCGGCTTCAAGAACCTGCACGGCAGCTGGGCCATAGCCCCGTGCCAGACCGGGGAGCAGGAACCCCCTCCGGCATTCTTGAGGAGGATGAGGCGGCACGGGATCCGCGCCCTGAGGGCCTTTCCATCGAAGCACCGCTACCTTTTGGACGGGATCGCTTTCGGCCCGTTGTTCAGGTTGTTGGCCAAGCGAAAGGTTCCATTGTTCCTCTCGGTCTCGGAATCTTCGGGCGGAAGGTCCGGTTGGGCACTGGTCGAGCAGCTTCTGCTGGAGTTCCCAAGCTTAGTGCTCGTTGCCACCGACCACGGCCCCTGGGGGGACGACAGGTTCTTCAGGCCCCTCCTGGAAAGGTTCAAGGGTTTGCGCATAGACATATCGAGGTACGAGCTGGACGGC
>JAFNJA010000051.1:0-3454 GCA_017601265.1 Candidatus Brockarchaeota archaeon | reverse complement strand
ATCGCGGGCCTCTGCGACAGGTACGGCGCAAGGCGCTTACTCTTCGGCACCGGCTTCCCGGCGGCGAACATGGGAGGGGCGCTTCTCACCCTGTCTTCAGCCGAGATCGGGAGGAAGGAGAAGGAGCTCATAGCTTCCGGCAACCTGCGGGGGTTATTGGAGGCCTCTTCGCCATGAAGAACGACTCCGAGCTGGCGAGGGAGTTCCTCGAGAACGGGAGGTCGAGTTCTTGCCCGGTAATAGACATGCACGGCCACTACGGGCCTTTCCAAGGGATCTATTTTCCATCCTCAAGCGCCGAAGCCATGGTAAAGACGATGGACAGGGCGGGGGTGCGCATGATAGTGTGCAGCTCCCACGCTTCGCTTATCGACCCGGGAAGGGGCAACCCATTGATGGCCGAGGTTGTCAAGAAGTACCCGGACCGCTTCAGGGCTTACTGGGCGGTTAACCCGAACTACCCCAAGATCATAGAGCGGGACCTCTTGGATTACGAGAAACGCGAAGGGTTCGTGGGATTCAAGTTCCTGGCGGACTACCACAAGTACCCCATAACAGGGCCGAACTACCGGCCGGTTTTGGAGTACGCGAACCGAAGAGGATTGCTCGTCCTAGTACACACGTGGGGGCACAGCGAGTTCGACTCTCCCTCCCACCTTGCAGAAATCGCCGAGCGCTATCCGGAAGCCAAGTTCCTGATGGGCCACTCAGGTTACGGCGAGTGGGAAAAGTCGGTTTCGGTCTCGAGGGAGCACGCCAACGTCTACCTGGAGCTTACGGCAGCGTACGCGGTAAACGGGTACGTCGAGAAGATGGTGAACGAAGCCGGATCCGAGAAAATCCTGTTTGGCACCGATCTGCCGTGGTTCGATCCCCACTACGGAATTGGGTGCATCCTTTTTTCTAGGATAGACGATGGTGACAGGCACGACATACTGCACCGCAACGCCGAAAAGCTATTGGGACTCTAACTCCCAGACCTGAAAGGAAAAGCTCCTTCCAGTTTGGCCTCACCAGCGTTCGTAGTGGACGATCTCGTTCAGCCTTTTTCGTTGCGTGACCGGCTCCTTCCTCTCGGCCGGGTAGCCGAGGGGGGTCATTGCGACGACGCGGATCCCATTCGGGATCCCGAGCGCTTCCTTCGCGGCCTTTTCATCGAAGGCGCAGATCCAGCAGGTCCCCAGGCCCTCATCCCAGGCGCACAGAACCATCGTCTGAAGGGCTATGGCAGCATCGATCTTCCAGACCTCTTCGCCGTCCCTCCTTCTCCATGCGAGCGACGGGTCCGCGCAGACAACGATTATGACTGGAGCTCCGGCAAACCACTCCTCGCCGTACGACGACCTCAGCCTCTCTTTAGCCGACGCCTCCCTCACGACTATGAAGTGCCACGGTTGCCTGTTCGCCGCGGAAGGCGACAACCTGCCGGCTTCCAAAACGCGCTGAAGCTTCTCCTCCTCGACGGGCCTCTCCTCGTACCGCCTTATGCTTCTCCTTGTCCGGACGGCTTCGAAGACGTCCATTTTTCGCATCCCAAAATGGGCTCGACCCGGAATAAAAGCGTATTCATGCGCGTCCGACCGCCGCCTTGCTGGAGCTCCATCTGGTTTGGGCGCGCTCGAACTAGCTGTCAGGTTGGATGGAAGCTTGCCGTGATTTCCGAAAACATTTCCCTTTTTGCTTTGCAAATCGGGCAAACGTAAGGAGGTTCTTCTCGGAAGCAGACGTAGCCGCACTGCCTGCAGTACCACATCTTCATCTCTGGCTTGCCTTTCAATTTCGAGGCTGCCTCGGTTCCCTCTTCATCCTTTCCGACCGCCGCGGCGTTGGCCCTTGCCTGTTTTTCGCGCGGCCTGCGTTCCGGGATGGGCCCGATATGCGCTTTTCCCTCGAAGGCGTCTTTCGAAACGTAGAGGCCGCAATAGCAGAAACCGTACTCCTCGACGTCCGGATCCCGATAGTCGCAGGGACATATTATGTCCCTGTCAAGGTCGAATCTACCTGAAGGCAGCCTGCAGGGGCATGCTGGATATCCGAATCGATTTTCGTTCCTCGCCAGCCCATCGAGCAGGTCGTTCAGGAAATCTTCGTCGGGATTAAGACGGTAGCCTCGGGATTCCGCGTCGCTTTCGGCCCTTCGACGCGCCCTTTCCAGGGTCATCAAATCCCGAGGACCTTCCTAATTTTTTCCTCGTCGAAACCGGTTATGAGCGTCTTGCCATCCACGATCAAGGTCGGGTAGGCCGGCTGCCCTCCCCTCCTCGATATGTCCTTCAAGATCTCCTCGCGGTCCTTTCCTTCGCAGAGGTCGACGTCCACGTACTCGTACTCTATGCCCTTGTCCACCAAGAACTTCTTCGTCCGCTTGCACCATGCGCAGGTGCTTATGGCGTACATTAGAACCTCGTGCTCCCTTTTTTCACCCGGGACCTTGACGGTTTTCATTTGCGATCATTGGGTCGAATGCGCTTTGTCTCCTCGCACTAGTACTATATATTGCCTTCTTTTCAATGGTAGTTCAGCTTATCTTGTAAGTCGTTCGGACGGTTCTTTTGCCCTCCTGACATTTTCAAGGTGATTTGTTGCTCAAGAAAGCAAGAAATCGCGGAGGAGAGCGCATGCCAAACGATATATTCAGGTTGATCACCGCGTAATTTCGCATGAACAGCCGCGAAAGGGTTCTGGCAGCGATCAACATCGAGGAGCCCGACAGGGTCCCGTTCTCGGTCGGCTTGCATCCCGACATCGCGATGAAGATCGCGGGAGGGGACGAAGCGCTCCTGGCGCGGAAGGTAGGCGGGGACATATTGACCGTTGGGGAGACCGAGCCTGCAGGGTGGGAACCCAAGAGGTTCGAGGATGGGACTTGGGTGGACGAGTGGGGCATATTGAGGAACCCGAGGGTTCCGGGGACCATAGATTGGTTCGAGTCGCACCCGATCTCCAAACCCGAGGACCTGGATTCGTACGAATTCCCTGACCCGCGCGCGCCCGGAAGGTTTGACGCCTTGGACCGGGCCGTGAAGGAGAACGGGGGAAAGCTTTGCCTCTTCTTCGGCTTGGGATGGACGCTTTTTGAGAGGTCCTGGCTCCTCTGCGGCTTCGAGAACCTGCTCAAGTACATGCACTCGAATCCCCGGTTCGTGGAGCGCTTGATGGACAGGATAGTGGAGTACGACTTGGAGATCCTGGGGCAGGGCCTGGAGAGGGACGTCGACGTTTGCCATTTCGGGGACGACCTCGGCTCTAGGGAGGGCCCTTTGGTGTCCCCGCCCCTCTGGAGGAAGTTCATAAAACCGAGGCTCGCTAAGATATTCGAGGTTCCGAAGAGGAAGGGCTTGCCCGTGGGCATGCACAGCGACGGCAACATAACCGCTTTGATACCCGACCTCGTCGAGATCGGCGTCAGGATCCTCAACCCGGTCTCCCCGATCGAGGTCGACCCGGTTTGGCT
>JAFNJA010000050.1 GCA_017601265.1 Candidatus Brockarchaeota archaeon | reverse complement strand
TATGGAGAAGGCGGTAGCGGCTATTATGCCCAGCATGTTAATGAGCCTCTGCTGCAAGATGAAGGCAAATCCGTTCATCGTGCCGAAGGCCAAAACGGGCAAACCTATCCGCAAAACTAGCTTGGCCCATTCAACTTTTATTTCCCGCGTAAACCTCACTTTAAGCTCTGGATAACTTTTCCTAAGTACGTAAGCCTGCCCAACGACTGAAAGGATCTTCCCCATGACGTCCGTGATTGACGCGCCCACAACTCCCAGACGTGGAAACGGGCCTATGCCCAAAACCAGGAAAGGGTCCAACGCGATGTTGGCCGCAACAGCCACCATGTTGATCATCGCTGGCCGCTTCGTGTCGCCTACGCTCTGAAGCAAAGTGGCGAACGTAAACGCTACGGAGTTGAAGAACACGTCGAACGCGGTAACGGCTGAAAAAACCATAACCTCCTCGAAAATTTCCGGCGGAGTGAATATCAACCACGTAAAAATGTGGTTTCTGAGCGTCAAGAGCGTCACGTTTAATACGGCTCCGGAAAAGCAAGCCACAGTGAAAAAGCGTGAAGCTTCAAAGCTTGCGTTTTCGTACTCTTTGGCTCCGATATACTGGGAAACTATGCTTAGGCAAGCGGAGTTCGTAGCCATAATAATCGCTTGAAAAAGCATTATTACCGGCATAACTTGTCTGGGAACCGATAACGTCAATTCGCTGTAGCAACTAAGCCAGTACGTGTCAGCAACATTGTAGGCTACGAACACGAGTTGGTTTAAGAGCGGAGGGATCCCTAGCCAGAAAAACGTGTAAATGGTCGGGCCATTGACAATCCTATCCCTGTATCTGCTTAGATCGCGCGATTCTTTGGATGCCTCGAATTCTTCGGCCAGCTTCCTTCACCCAATTAAGCTTTCAAACCCTAGTTCAATCTGGACCTATGCTTGATTCTCTTGCTCAACCAGCCCATCGTGTTTGAACCTGGGGGCATCATAGATGGACTTTATAATATTTCCTAAGGTAATATCACGAGTTTCCAAATCTACTGCAGAGAACCAACTCGGGGAATGAGGTTGAAGCCAAAGAACCTCAGGATAATTGTGGTGCTCCGTCATTCGATGTTTTCGCTATCTACCATGAGGGTTACCAGTAAAGGTGACGGATTCGTTCATCTTGTTACCCCATCGTATTGCTTCCTATGTCCGAAATGAAGGAACGTTTCGTTCCTTTCTGGCAGAAAGCGCAACCAGTGCCAAACTCCTAAGAAGCTGGAAAGTACCTCTTAGAAACCATCGAGAGCCAATCGAATGCGCATCCATCCGCATCCCCGCTGTCAAAGCCAGTTGGTTTTGGCAGCTTTGAAACGTGCGTATATTGTTTCACGGTTTTGTCCTCGAACGTTGACACTACCGTCATGCTGTCGTCTTCCTGCTCCATGACGACTCCAGCCGATCCTTCGAAACCGTACGGCGAGATGAACTTGGGAACCCCCCTCTCCCCCACGCCCAAGGGCTCCTTCGTGATCGGATCGACGATCAACAACTTCGTGTCCTCGCCCACGTCGAATACGAAGTCCCGCCATCGGTGCCTGTAGAAGCCGGATTGCGCTTTTCCGTTCTCCGTCGTGCCGTAGGTGTCCATGATCTGCTTTTCCGGGTCGGATATGCCCAACCAATCGACCAAAGCCTCGACGTATGTTGGCTTGGGTACGGGCTCGCCCCGCGCAACCCCCTTCCTTCCGTTCCATCCGCCTGCCCCGGTCGATACGTAGATCCTATTTCCGAAGTTGTACTTGCGTTCATTTGAAGATTGAGCGATGACCGGGTACAGGAACAGAACCGAAGGCCCCAGGACGACAGTAGAACCGTTTTTCTCCGCGTCTTTCAGCGCGTCCGCTAACAGCTTGCTTTTGAATTGGAAGCGCGGACCCCCTTCTTGCCCGACCCGTTTGCCTTTTGGTTCGACGGGATCGTAAAGAAATTCGGCCTTCTCGAAGGTTTTCAGCGCTGATCGAAACGGATAAAGAGCGTACATTTCGGTTTCTTCATCGTCGATCCTGAACCTTTTCGACGATTCTTCAAGGAACCGCATCGGGGGAGAAAAGACGAGCCCTATGTCCGCGAAGGGTATCTTCCTGAAGGCCATTGAGCAAGATTTCGACACGGAAACGAGGTCCTCCCTAGTGCACCACCTGTAACTTGGATCCCCGCTCGTCGAGCTAGAGACGATCCACTTCCCGTCGACTTTCGTGTTCGCTAGATTTTTGAACAATCCTCTGGACCTTTTCCAATCGTTCGAGCCGATCGATGGCAAACTCCCCAGTTCATCGTTTTCGACCAACCTGACGATTTCCTTGATGGAATACCCCCTCTTCTCGCATTCTTTCCTGTACGCCTTGCACCACTTGTACTGCTTTACCAGCGCCTTTGCAAGGTCGTCCATGAACTTCTCATTCATGGGCACTGCGCGCCTCGGGTAATCGCTTGGAGCAAGCTCAAAGGCCGAAGATCAGGATCTTGATCAGAACCAAGGGGATGAGTATAAGAGTAAGCACTATTCCGCCGCCGCATATCGCCAGGGCTACCTTGATCAGAAGGCTGTGCTGGCTGGCTAAGCCCAGCAAGTTTCCTAAGCTTGTGTTTACCTTGTTCAATATGCCTCTAGATTCCGTAAGGTTGCCGTCAACCGAATCCATGATCCGCTCTATCCGTGGCTGCTCCTCCGCGTTGAACCTGACCATGGCCTCCTCCAGCTTGCCAAACATCCTCGGGACCACCCCCGGCTCTTCCACCTCCTTGAACGCGATCTTGTCAATCGCGGCCTTCATCTTGTCCAACTCCCTGAATTGCAGTTTTATACGCGCCATCTGTGAACTGTATTTGCTCTGCACCGCGTAGTATTTGCTTCCCGCCGCGGTCAAACCTGACAACGTCTTCAGCCCAACTGGTTGCCTTGCCGCCCTCGAGACCTTGGGGACCAAGACGTCCTTCCACCTCCTTTGGAGTATGGACGCCGAAGCCATGTACTCCGCGACGGGGTCGTCTCCAGGGCCCGCTTCCGCAGCTTCTCTAGGTTCCTCGTTCGAACTCATGGGTTGATCGCCTCCGCGATCTCGAGAACGGGGCGAACCTTCCCCGCGATTGTCCTGAACTTGTCGGAAAGCTCGAACTCTTTCGTGACCCCCGATTCCAACGCCGTAACGGCCTTGCCAAGCCACTCGAATCTTTCCCTATCTAGGCGGGGCAACGTTTCCACCACCATGGGAACCTTCCTCTTTACAACGAAAAGCTTCCTGACCTGTTCAAGTATCTCCCTCGACTCTTCCAGGTTGTCGTCCACCGAGTCTAGGATGTCCTCTATCCTGGGTTGCTCGAGGGTGTTGAATCTTTCTATGACCTCGTTGACGTTGTACATCGTTACAGGCACGAGTCCCGGTTCGTTAAAGAGGATGTGGTTTATCTCTCGGTCTATGCTCGCTATGTAGGTCCAAACGTTTATCAGCTGCACTATCACGTTGCGCAGCTGGCTGCATAACCCCCGGATCTCTCCCATGTTAGGATACCTAGCTGCGGAGAAGATCGCCAGGCACGTGTCAACGTCCTGGACCGTATTGAAACTCAGTTGGTCGATCCTCGCTTCATACATGTTGCCCAATGCTTCGTCCAACGAAGGAATCAAACCACCGAGCCACCCCCCGCCCAGCTCCTTGGACTTCAGTATATTCGCTATCTTGTCCCTCTCCGCCGTCAGCTCTTTCCGCCTTTTCTCCTGGCGTTGCCTTTCATCCCTCAACCCGTTGAGCTTGCTCAGCTCCGAAGCCCACAACTCAGACTCGCTGCGGGGTGTCAGCCTTTCTATGACGAAGAGATCGTCGAAATCCTCAACCGTCTCCTCCAAGGTGGCCAGCAGCTTCGTGATCTCTCCGGGTTCTCCCGTGCTCTTGTTTTCGATGAGTTCGTCGAAGTCGTCCAAGAGCGCCACAAGGCTCTCCCCGGTTTTTTGGATCGTCGTGGCGATTACGCCTATGGAAGCTCCCAGCTGCTCCATCAAGTCTCCAGCCGAACCGATTGCGTCCGTTGCGTTCATCGCTCCCATTACAGCTTCGCTGACTCCGCAAGTGAATAGAGCAAGGAACCCTCTTCCTACCTTTTTACCTGTTTCGCCTCCCATTTTTCTCCACCTAATGTGTGCTTCTCGCCATCTTCGATTAAAAGACTTGTGGTGCGCCCAACTTGGTCGTGGAAAAGAGGGCAGAATCACCCCCATCAAGGGCCCCGATTACTGCGATGGACAAGCTTTTCTCAGCTTTCGAGATGGCCGTGAGACTGGGACCTGCCCTGCTTCACTTCCCTCTGGGTCCTCATAATCTTATAATGGCAAGGCTACGTCGTCCAAGGTTATTTTTAGTTCCAATCCGTAGTTGCAGAGAGTTACCTTTCGATCCTCTCAAGCTTGAATACTACCGGCCTGAAGCCGTCCGTGCAACACGCGATTCCGGTTCCAACCTTTCTGACCCAGTCGAAGCTTCCCCCGAGGGCGAGGACGGCCACGTCCCTTTGGATGTCGGCCCATGCCCAGCTGCAGAACCCTTCGGGCATCCTGAGGTCCTTGACCACGAACTCGTCCCCCACGTCGAACGAATCGCATGGGAGCTTCACGTCATTCCCGTACTCGTCTGCCAGATCCCGATTGGCGAGCTTCTTCACAACGGTTATTTTAACGTCGGCCATACTTTGCACGGGTCGGTTCTCGACGCGGCCGCATTATAAGCTTTGTTTAAGCGGTTGGGCCGCCTGCGCTTCGTTAGGGATCGCGCTGAATGTCGACCGCCTTGCGTCGTCCGGAATCTTTAGATACGCTCCAACCCGTCCTTGCCGCATGGATTTTACTCTCCCTACGAGGGGCAACAAGAAGCTTGCCGTGGTCCTGGAGAGGGTCAGGAATAACAAAAGGCTCGAGGCTTACTTGAAATGCTGCAACGTCACGGCGATCGAAAGGCTCGGTTACAGCGACCACGGGCCCACGCACATCAAGATAGTGTCCAACATAGCCCTAAGGCTCCTGCGCATACTTGTTTCCAACGGGGTCCAGCCTGGAGTGGTCAAGAATTACAAGTTGAAAAACGAAGACGCGGAGGTAGTTGTTTTCTTGGCTTGCTGCCTCCACGACATAGGGTGCGCCATACACAGGCACCACCACGCCGACTTTTCAATACCTCTTTCTCTCGGTTTTCTCGAAGAGTTCCTGAGCGGAGTGTACGAAGAACAGGACGCCGTGACTATCGTCTCGGAAACGCTCCACGCGATGAGGGCCCACGAAGGCGACTTCACGCCTTTGACGGTCGAAGCCGGCATCGTCCGCCTGAGCGACGCGCTAGACATGGAGAGGGGCAGGGCGAGGATACCTTTCGAGGCAGGTTCGGTTAACATACACTCCGTATCCGCTCTCGCGATAGAGAAGGTGGAGGTGAAGGAGGGCAGCAAAGAAAAGCCCATAGAGATTCGAATCAGAATGAACAATTCGGCGGGCATATTCCAGATCGACGAGCTTTTGAAGACGAAGTTGAGGGGTTCACAGCTCGAGAAATACGTGAGCATAAAGGCCGAGGTTTTGGGACCGGAGAAGAAGATAATCCAAAGGTTGCAATTTTAATCGCGCTCAATGGCGGGCGAGCAGGTTTTTGGTTGGCCCCCTATGTCTCCGCAGGAAGTTCAACGGAAACGCGGCCGTGCAAGTCCCGCTCTTGGCCGAAAGCCGCTATGCCGCTCATCCGGCCCGTCCGGCCAAGGCCCCCTAATCCGCTTGCCGCCTCCCAAAACCGCCATCCGGGGGAGCGGCGCTAACCCAAGCTTAGCTTAGGCTTTTCCAATCCTCGGGTCCGTTATGCGCTTCGCCTCTTTGACGCGCTTTGGTTTTGACGTCCTCTTCATCTTTTCTATGAAGGCGGAGTAAGCCTTCCTGTCGACTGGGATCTTGACCGGCTTTCCCAACTTCCCTGACATGATGGTTGCGTTGATGAACTCGACGCTCATCAACCCTTCCTCTCCCGGCGAGAGCAACGGTTCGCCGTATAGGATCGATCGCGCGAGGTTGCGTATTATGGCCGCATGGCCGCTTTCCCTTTTCTCGAGCTCGACAACTTCCTCGCGCGCTTTCGGCTGGTCCCACATCTGTGGAGTCGTGTCGCTAAATTCCTGGAGAGGTTTCTCGAGGGCCCAAAACCTAACTTTGTCCTCGTACATGACGAGCTTCCCATTCTCGCCGCACAACTCCAGGTATTCGGTGTTGGGAAACTCCGTCGTGCTCGTGTGGTAATATCCCACGGCCCCGCCCTTGTAGCTGAGGAGCGCCGAAGCCTCGTCCTCCACCTCGATCTTGTGGCGCCTGGTGTTCGTCCAAGCCAGAACCTTGCTCGGCAATCCCCCCAACGACATGAACACGTCTATCTTGTGGGGAGCTTGGTTTATCAAGACCCCGCCGCCCTCGCCCTTCCAAGTCCCCCTCCACGCCGCCGAATCGTAGTACGCTTGGCTCCTGAAACCGGAGTCGACGCACATCGTCCTGTATATCTTGCCCAGCCTGCCTTCCTCCACGAGCTTCCTTGCCGCTTGGTACTCGGGCGTGCTCCTCGTTTGGTACATGACCGCGAATTTGACCTTGCTGGCTTTGGCCGCCGCCACCATCGCGTCCGCGTCCTTCACCGTGACCGCGATGGGCTTTTCCGAAAGAACGTGTATCTTTTTCTTCATCGCGTATATGCTGACGGGGGGGTGGAAGTAATGCGGCGTCGCCACTATGATCGCGTCCACCAAGCCGCTGTCTACGAGATCCTCATAGTCAGTGAATCCTTTCACGCCGTGCTCCGCCGCAACCCGCTCGCTCGTGCTCCTGTCGACGTCGCAGACTGCCGTCAGTTTGACCTCCTCTATGTCCCTCATCGCCCTCGCATGGCCCGAACCCATGCCGCCGACGCCAACTATGCCAAACCTCACCTTGTCCAAAACCGGACCACAAGCGGCCAGCCCCAAACCAACTATATAGGATTAACTTTGGCGGCTCACGCGGAGCCGAATGGCGCAAGAGAAAGCGGGGTCATGCTGGCGGCATTTAAAGTCGCCCTCAAGCAATGTGGGAGGAAACGGCGCGATGCCGCTCGGTCCTGGATCGCCGCGAAACCAGCTTACGACAGCCACAAATCGATGGGTTTCGAAACCGATGGCCTGAATGGCAACTGGACCTTCTTCCCGGTTCTGGCGGACTCGTAAGCCGCCAAGAGCATCTCGAGCGTAGCCTTCCCGTCCTCGCCCGTCTCGATCGGCTTCCAGTCCTTCTCAACGCAGTTCACGAAGTGCTGCATCTCCTGCGGAAAGCCGTAATTCCACAGCTCCTCGTATATCGTGAAGGTCCACCCCTTCGTCGTGGGGGCCTTCTCCACCGCGTAACCGTATCCCTTTTCGCTGTAGGTGATCAGCGCGATGCCCATGTGGAGGTAAGCGTATACTACGCCCTCCGAACCGAAGACCTCTATCCGGTCGTCCATACCTCCCCTCTTCGCCCAGCTGTCCTCCGCCAACCCCTTCCTCTTTCCCTGGAACCTTACCACTGCTATGCTGTCGTCCTCGCCCTTGGTCAGGGCTTCGTGGACGTGCGTGTCCATGTCGGCGTAGACGCTCTCCACGGGGGCCTTGTCGTAGAACCAGCGCATGAACTCGAACGCGTGGCAGCCCATGTCGAAAAGCACGCCCCCGCCCGAGCGGTTCACGTCCCAGAACCACTCCGAGTGGGGGCCGAAGTGCTTCTCGCACTGCTTCACCAAGTAAACCTTGCCGAGGGCCCCCTCGTCCGCGAGCTGCTTCGCCCTTACGTACTTCGGTGCGAAGCACAGCTCCTCGGCGTACATCAGCTTGACTCCGTTCCTCCTGCACGCGCCGATCATCTCGTCGGCTTCTTTCAGGTTCATGCACAGGGGTTTCTCGCACACGACGTGCTTTCCAGCCTCGGCGGCATCTATTGCCGCCTGGGCGTGGAGGTAGTTCGGCAGGGCCAGCGTCACGAGTTCTATCTCGTCCAGCTTGAGCATGTCCCTGTAATTCGTGAAGTACTTCGGTATGCCGTATTTCTTGGTGAACTCCCTCACGTGGGCCTCCGTCGGAGAAGCGGCCGCAACGACCTTCGCGTTTGGGACGCTCTGGAAAGATTCGGCGTGTATGGTCGCCTCGAACTGGGAACCGATAATCCCAACCCCAACCTGCTTCATTCCCTACACCTCTTCTCGAGTCGAGGCCAGGGGTATGGCTTATTACGTTTTCCAGAGGCGCCTTTTCACGGAGACCAGCATGCCTCTGGCCGAGGTTATTGGGGCGCTCCTACGGGCAACGCGCCTGAAGGCGAAATACGTAGGCGAACTTCCTCCCGGCGTGAGGGAGGTCATGAGGGAGACGTTTGAGAGCTTCAGCATCACGTTCGATGGCGAACTCGATCAAGAGGCTATGAAGTTGATCTGCTCCTCCAAGGGCTTCGCGGTCATGGAGAAGGAGAGCAGGGAGGAGGAGGTGTACGACCAGTTCGGAAACTTGATCGAGAAGCGCGTCGTAGAATGGAAATACCCCTTCAGGATAGTCGATTCCGATGGCGAGATAGTGTTGTTCGCCGACCCTTCGGATCCTAGCAAGGTTTACTTTCTTCCGCTCGCGGCGGGGCAAAAATCCATCCGGATCAGGGGGGAGGTCGTGTCCGCGATCGAGGAATACGTGGAAAAGCGCCGCTGACGGCAAGGCTTGCGCGAGTCCGCGCCCAAAGCCGCCCCGAGCCGGGCGTCCGCGCGGAGGAAGAAAAGCAGCCGGAATTCCGAGCCGGCGCTTCCAAGTTTCTTCTTGGCGTTCGATCTTTCACCAACCGACACGCGCCGGCGCGAGAGCCTTCGCGAATTCGAAATCCGCCGCTTCAACCTCGTGCATGCTTGGGTTTCAAAGGCCGAAGCCCCAATATGATCGGCAGGCTGAAGGCGAAAACCGCCGCAGAGGCGTAAAATGGATAGGCAGGGCCGACCCCTTCCCAAAGGAGCCCGCCAAGTATCGGCCCCACGGAGAAGCCCAACATCATGGAAGTCTGGGCAAAACCCGTGACGATCCCCCTCCTCTCCGGTTCGGCGGCGTCCATCAGGAGCGAAAGGATGCTCGGCCACGTCATGCTCCAGAAACCGTTGATGGACATGTAGATCAGCAGGAGGGACGGGTACTCTCCCGCGAAGGGCCAAAGGAAGAACGCCAAAGGCAAGGTGGATTGCGACATGAGGAGGGTTTTCCTCCTCCCGTACTTTGTTGGAAACCAGCTCGCCGGCAGTTGGGCCAGCAGCATCGCAACGCCCGAACCTATGGAGAAGAAGATGCCCACCTCTATCAGAGAAGCGTCAAACGCAAGCTGGACGTAAAGGGGGACGATGGCGCTGGTGATGCCCATCCCGAAACCTGAGAGGAAGTTAAGGGCGAAGTACGGGGCCGCGGGCCTCAAGTTCCCAATGCCCGGACTTGCTCCGGATCGAGGGCGTTTTGGCTCTCGGAGGGCGATGGCCGGGAGGATCGTAGCCGCCGAAATTGCCGACGCGACGTAAAATGCGCAGTTCCACCCGAACCGCTCGGACGCGATTCCTCCCACGATCGGCCCCAGTATCGAGCCGATCGGCCAAGACGCGTTTATCGCGCTGTAAGCCTTCGTCCTCAGCTTTGGGGGGCAGCAGTCCGCCACGTAAGCGGTCCTCGCCGGCATGAAGAAGGAGAAGCTTGCCGCGTAAACCATCGCCAGGGGGACGAGGTTTTGCCAGGAACGCGCGAACGGGTAAAGGAACAGGGAGACGGAGCTCAAGAAGCTGCTGGCTGCGATGAACAAGCGCCTGCCGTAAACGTCGGAGCCGAGGCCGGTAACGGTCCTGAGGACCGTGTCGACCAAGTTGAGCATCGACGCGACCAACGAAACCTCTAAGACCGTCGCCCCAAGGCCCTCCAAGTATAGGGGCCAGATGGGGGTAACGCAGCTGTTGACTATCGCCACGCCGACGTTTACGGCGAAGAGCAAAAGCAGGCTCCTTTTCAAGCTGAAGCTGGCTTTTTCCTCGGATTTCAAGGTGCCAACGGGCTGGAAAACACCTATATGAATGCGACGTTGGAACCTCTGCAACGCGCGATTCCCGATTTAACTTCACCCGGAATGCAAGCCGCTTATCGGGTTGCCGCAGCGCTCAAGATGTGACGAACCTGACTTCGTTGCCCTTCGAAAGATCCACGCAGACGTAGACCCTGCCGTTCCTCTGCGTCCAAGTGTTGCTATCGAGCCTACCGATTCCGTCCCCGGCTTCCGAGATCGGGATCTCGTCCGATCTCTTTCCCGATCTCGACAGGAAGGCCTCCTTGACCTTCTCTTCCCGCCTGAAGCTGACCGTAAGGTTTCTGCACGGAAAAGGCGTGTCAAGCTCGAGGACCAGGCCGCCACCCTTTTCCGCCGCCTTGACGTTCAGGGATGCGGAAGCCGCCGTCAGCATGGCAACGTCGCTAAACTTCATCCACTGAACCCTACTGCCCAGCAAAGAGTCGATCCTGCCGAAGACCTCGCGCATCACCCTCAGGCCGATCTTCGCCCCGTTGGAGAACATCGAGTTCCAGTGCGTATGGAACGCCACGTAGCTGCCGGCGTCCAGGACCTCGACCAGCCTGCCCGACCTGCCGTCAGAGGAGACGTACTTGTCGGCGTAAGCGGAAACGAGTTCCTCGCTCCACTTCGAGCGGACCTCCTTGGTCATCGTCTCCCATATCCAGTCGTCGTTGCAACTCACCATGCTCACGACCGCTTCGCCCTTCCACCTGTCCATGTACATCAGCCTTGGCATCACGATCTTTGATTCCTCCTCGGTGTGCAAGAAGTACCAAGCAACCTTCCTTCCGTTGACGCGTTTCTCCGCCTCTAGCACCGCCCTCGCGTAATCCCCCTCGATCGTGTACCCGAAAGCTCCTGGGGACGTGACACCGTTGGGTGAAAGCCCCGCGTCCCGCAATATCTCCAAGGCCCTCGAGATGTACGGGACGAGGGTGTCGAAGTTCTGTTTCTTGTGCCAGTCCTCCTGTTCCGCGGACGGGATCGTCGAGTTCGTCTCCAAGTTCAATGCCAGGGTGTGGGTGAGCATCTCGGGCGTGATGTCGAAGTTGCCAAGGAGGTTTTTCCTTACGATGTCCAGCCACTCCCTCATTTCGCTCACGCTGTAGCCTTGCAGCCAAGTCTCGACGCTTCCGAGCCCCGCCGGAAACGGTATCACGGTGAACTTCCCCTTGACCCCGTACTCGGCCACGACCTCGACGAACTCGAGCAGAAAATCGTTCGGTATGCCCTTTGTCTCGCTGTAGTATTCGGGCGTGGACGGGCCTACCTGCGCCCTGTAGTAGTAGAGGGGGTTTATGCATGGCGCGGAATCGTCCACTATGAACGATATCGGCGCCCTCATGTTTGGCATCTCGATCCTAAAATCGAGCCCGCTGCTAGCGTCCATGGCCCAGCCGCCGGTCGCGCCTTTAATAATAGTTGCCGAGGTGTGTGGCGGTTCTAGGGAAAGTAGGTCCTGGAAGGCGAAAAAGTTTGCAACCGCGCGCAAAGGGGTTGGTTAGGCTGAGTTAACCGGTCATATGCCAAGTATGAATTCCTGCTTGGCCAGCCACTCCCTGGCCGAATAGGCCATGAAAAGCGTGAACGCGAAAACAACCAGGTGGGCCGCCCCGTCTCCGACGACCTTCCAATTCGTGGGATACTCGATCATGTAGCCCAGCCAGTCGTAGACGCCGCGAAGGAGCGGGTACGAGCCGAATCCGCAAAGAGCGATAAGCCTAGCTGAAGCCTTTTTCTCCGCCGCGTCGGAAACTATCTTCTCCCTGAACGTGAAAAGCAGGGAGACGAGGACCGTCGCCAGCGATATGACCGGGTACGAGGATCCCATGGGAGGCATGCCGTGCATCGGGTAGCTGATGGCCGTCATGAGAAGGTTGACGAGGAAGAAAGACGCCATGTAGGCCTTGGCCATCGCGACCCAGCTTTTCCACCTCAAGCCGCTTTCGAACGCCACTCCCGCCGGCAGGAAACCGAGGAAGAAGTCGTTGAAGAGGTGCTGGAAGCTGGAGTGAAGGAAAGGACCGAGAGCCAAAACCGAAAGCACGCCAGGCGTCGAGAATCTGCCTGCCACCAGGATGTCCAACCCGGTCCCAGCGTAGACGTACAGCCCGTACATGATCGCCGCCATGGTGCACGTCACGACCGGGAGCCTGCGCCCCCAAGTCGCCCGAAGGGCGAGCGACGAAAGCATGAAAACGAGGAGCGACGACGCGATCGAGAACCAGGCGGCGCAGTCCCTTACCCTTACCTTTTCGTTGACGAAGTCGCCGAACAGCGGGGCCGCGACCCCTTCCGCGTGCCGAGCCGCGTAGACCGCGCTGAAGCACGCAACGTCGCCGACGCGGGTTTCGCAAATGGCGAAAAGGCGGCAGTAGACCGTAACGTTCCCGGCCGCCTCGACGCCGATCTGCTGCCCTTCCATTTCGTCGAACATCGGCGCCGACAACCTGATTTTTCCGACGTCGACCGCGACTACGTAACCAGGGATCGTGCCGCGGATCAGGACCTCCCCCGAAGAAACGTCGACCCTGATCGACTCGACGCTTGCCTTCGC
>JAFNJA010000004.1:30294-33203 GCA_017601265.1 Candidatus Brockarchaeota archaeon | reverse complement strand
TTGAACATCGCTTCAACGAGATCGGGTTGCTTGTAGAGGCTGAGGTAGAAGTTCTTGATGCCCATCAGCCACATCACGGGTTCCAACACGGTGCCCGCCGCGGTGACGATTCCCATGCCTGGAGGCGCGTGGTCGCATGCCCACTCCAGTCCAGCGATGCTCTCCTCCGCGATGTCTTCGGGATCTTCCCACTTGAACTTCTTGAAATCCTCCCAATTGGCTATGACCCCGGTGTGCTCGTTCGCCCACGCCCTCTCGCCCCGGTTTAGGTCGGGGGACACGTCCGCGGTCCTGTACATGTAAGCGCGCGAACCCATCTCGCCCAGGGCCAGCTGCTCTTTTTCATACTGGCTTTGCTTAACCGTCGTCTCGTAATCGCGGGTATCCACCCGTACGTAGTCGTACCCTAGAGTCTCGTAAAACTCCATCAACGAAAGGGTGCGCTCCTCCCACTCCCGCTCGCTTCGCAGCTCCTTGTAGAAGTAGTTGAGCGGCTTACCGAGGACGGCTGCCATTATCTCGCCATCCGCAAAGAGCTCCATGAACGGCACCCGGTCGGGGACCTCCGACCTGGACAAAGCCCTGCGCAACCTTTCCGAATCCGGCTGCGTCTTCTCCTTCCGGATCTTGCCAAGCAATTCTTCAGCGACGGGTTTCAACCGTTACACCGCCCGGCAGCATTGGTTGTCAAGGCAACGCGTCGCAAAGGAAGCTATTTTAGGGTTTTCAATCCGGACGCCACTAGCGCGGCAGATCTTGGAACTGAAAACTTGCGTTTCGACAAGCATATAACCTCGGCCTGCCTCGACCGGCGGATCGAGGGCAAAGGGACCGTGCAAAGGCCGCCCAATTTCTACGCTGGCAACGTCTTCGAAAAGGCACCGTTCGATGAGTGCCACGCATCGACGATAGCGGAGGCCCGGAAGGGTGAGTTCCTGGTGGCGTTCTTCGCCGGGACCAAGGAAGGGAACAAGGACGTCGCGATCTGGCTCAGCAGGGGGGACGGCGCATCTTGGGAACCTCCCGAGAAAATCGCTTGGGACGAGGAAGCCCCGTGCTGGAACCCGGTCCTTTTCAAAGATTCGGAGGGGAAGGTCCACCTCTTCTACAAGGTCGGATTCAGCCCGGAGAGTTGGAGCGGAACGCACATGTTCTCGCGCAATGACGGGATCGATTGGTCCGAACCCCTCCGCATGCCCGCGGGATTGGTAGGTCCTGCAAAGAATAAGCCCATCACGATGTCAAACGGAGAAGTGATCTGCGGCAGTTCGGTGGAAAGTTACAAGGCGTGGGCGTGCTGGGTCGAGATCTTTCGCTGGCAAAAATGGGAAGATTGGCGAAGTTGGAAAAAGTTTGGCCCCATCTACTACGAGGGGGTCATGGAAGGCGTAATCCAGCCATCAATAATTGAGCTAGAAAAAGGTCGCCTGAGGGCGTTCATGAGGTCAACGAAGACGATCGGAAGGATCTGCGTGGCAGATTCGAGCGACTACGGCCGAACGTGGAGCGGCGCTACCGCCACGAGCTTGCCCAACCCAGACTCCGGCATAGACGCCGTGAAGCTTCGTTCCGGCAGCGTAGCGATCGCCTACAACGACAGCACGGACGCGAGGACTCCGTTGAGCTTGTCGGCGTCCAAAGACGGTGGAGAAACCTGGAGGAAGGTGCTTGACCTTGAAGCGGAGCTCGCCGAATTTTCCTACCCGTCGATCATAGAGTCCAGCGACGGCAGCGTCCACGTCGTTTATACTTGGAAGAGAAAGAGGATCAAGCACGCCGTCTTGGATTCAAATTTGGTTGATGGATCGTTTTGAGCTGGACGGGCCCGCCTCGTAGGATGAAGGGCAAAAGATGGAACGGCTCGAATCCGGGGCGAAGCGGCTCGCTCCAACGCGGCTTCGCGCTCTACCGCGCCGAACTTTAAGGCAATGGCCTGCTCAGCTGTGGCCCTAAGGTTGCTCCGATTTTTCAGCCGGCTCGGCTTCGCGTTGGGCCTGCTTCGCGGCCTTGTAATCCTTCCATGCCTGTATCGCCTCGGCGAAGCTTTTTCCGGACTTTATCTGCTCCTTCACGAAGATGTTCATCTCGGTCAATTTGCGCGGCTTCTTGACCGCCCGTTTCTGGGCTTTCGCGGATTCTGCCACCTGCTTTCTTAGTTCGGCTAGCTGTTTCTGCATTCCGGGTAACGCGTTAACAGCCTTGGAAGCGCTCTTGACCTCCTTGTCGATGCCCTTCAGAAGATTCAAAGCTTGAGAGACGCTCTTCTCAAGTCGGCCGATCTCCTTCTTCAGCAGCCTTTCGGTAACCGTTTTGGCGACATTCTTACCCAAATTCCATCACTGTCAAGTAAATCGGCTCATACTTGAGCTTTTCCATAGATTACTAACCGCGGTGGGTGCTAGAAAAGAAACTCAAAATTCACCCAATTTGCAAAAATCGCGGAATTTTTGACTGACTGATGTAACTTAAGGCGTCTGCTCGAAAAACCTGGGTTCCCCCGCCATCGGCGAAATCGTAAACAACCAATTCAAGAAAACTGACGGATGCCCATTGTTCACCCTCCAGAAGGTTATGGCAACGTTTACCCGCGAATCCTTGGGCAGCGTCCCTGTCTCCCAAAACAAGCTTCCTCTCGAAGACCGCATCTCGTGTTGGGGCACGAAGATTGCGCCCGGGGGTACAGCAGTTAGGGAATCAAACTCCATTAGGAAGGAAAAACCGTTAGCGAAAAATTACTCGAGATCTTTCCGCTTCCTGGTATTGCCAAGGATAAGGAAGGTGGAAGGGTATAACGAGCGCGGGATGTACTACCCGTCCGCTCCTACTTGAACCCTCAGCCGGTCAGAGGCGACCATTTCGGAAATCCCGGCGTGGACGGGCATTACGAGATCGGCAGGAGGGCTAGTATT
>JAFNJA010000004.1:27936-30206 GCA_017601265.1 Candidatus Brockarchaeota archaeon | reverse complement strand
TATTGACTTGGACTCGGGGAAAGGTGCCAGCGCGTCGCGCTGATAGGAAACGCCAGCTCCAGCACGCTCCGCGGCGGCAGCGTCGAAGACGCCGTATCCGAAGTAAAGTCGAGGCGGCAAAACGAACGGGGGGGTGTCGGATAGTCGAAAATGGTCGCGTCCGCGAAGCCAGAGGAAAACTTTCGCAAGACGCTGAAGGCGATAAGCGCACCGAGGAGGGTGGAATGGCAGGGCGCGCCCGAAGCACTCTACCGACGGCCTCTAGCCGGCAATCAGCGCGTGGTGGCAAGAAGGCGAGGGCGATAGGGCGGAGCCCAAGAGTCGGGGCGACAAAACTCACTATAAGTGAGTTTTTCTTAAATATTTTGGCAAGCAAAGTTGGCAAGGAGATCGGAAATGAGTGGTAACATGAACGTTGGCCGATTTTCAACGGCGGAAGTCGATGTCATCGAGGGAAACTTGGTAGCTGGCGAGAACTCGACGATCAAGCCTAAGGCGGCTGAAAAAGTCGTCGTGAAGGGGACGGTAGAATTCGAGGGGAACTGCGAAGTGCTTTCAACGCTGGAAGCCAGGAACGTCGAAGGAGAGGGAAGAATCCGCATCGAGGGAGATCTGAAGGTTGAAGATTCGATAGAGTTGGAGGATGGAAAGCTGACGGTTGAGGGCCTGCTCCAAGCGAAAGATGTCGAGGTCGGGAAGAGCCTCTTGGTCAGGAAGAACCTGCGTTGCGAAAGGCTCGATATCGGCGGAACGCTGGAAGTCGGGGGGGACCTGGAAGCGGAAGACGTGGATGTCGGCGGGTCCGTTTCGGTACAAGGGAATTACAAGGGGAGGACGCTCGATGTCGGCGGGACGGTCAAGGTGAAAGGGTCGGCAGAACTGGACGATCTCGACGTGGGCGGAACGGTGACGGTGGGCGGCGGATCCATAAAGGAAATAGACGTCGGAGGAACGTTCGAATCATTCGGAAAGCTGAAATTCGAGAACATCGAGGTTGGAGGCACGGCCAGAATCTCTGAAGCGGAAAAGAGCGGAAGGATCGAAGTCGGCGGAGCGCTCGATGTCGATGGAAGCATCGAATTCGAGGAGATAGAAGTCGGCGGGGCGGTCAGGATAAAAGGCTCAGCCAAGGGAAAGAGGGTGGAGGTCGGGGGAGCGTTGAGGATCGACGATGACGCCGCGATCGATGACGAAGTGGATGTCGGCGGCTCCGTGGAGGTGAAGGGAGAGCTCAGGGCTGGGAGCATAGAGGTCGGCGGCTCCTTGAAGGCTGACGTTTGCTACGCTAAGGAGGTGAGCGTGGGAGGAAGCGTCGAGACGGTCAGGGGCACCAAGGCCGACAAGTTCGAGATAGGGGACGACGGCAGAGTCGAAGGGCCGATAGTGGCGAGGCACGTAAAGGTGGGCGAGGACGCCGAGGTCGAGGACATTTATGCCGACAGGCTGGAGATGGACGACGATTCATCGGCCAAGAACATCTACGCCAAGGTTGCCAAAATTGGATCTGACTGCAGGGTCTCGGGCGAACTCCTGTACACGGACGCGTTGGAAATGGGAGAGGACGTCAAGCTCATGTCCCAGCCCAAGAAGGTAGATAAACTGCCGGAGCCACCCATCTAGGCGGCTTTCGGCGATCATTCAATGGCGAGAACCAAGAGGTCAAGGATAGAGCTCTACGCGGACGTGCTAAACGCCCTCAGGGTGCATCACGAAGGATGCAGGATAACGAAGCTGTCTTATGGGGCCAACATGCCGGTCGACAGGATGAAGAAGACCGTCGAAGAGCTAATCTCCCACGGGTTGGTTGCCAGGAGCGTCGAAGACGCCGGAATCTACGTCCTGACGCTGAGGGGCTGGGACTTTTTGGAGGCGTTCAAGAAGCTGGCGATGTTTTTAGAGTGAACCCCGAACCGGTTCCTTGCCATCCCAGAATTGGAGCCATCCCGACTAGGCCGCGCGCATCCCCATAAGAGAGCCGTTCTATTTTCCCATCAAGGCCCTTTCCAAGTTGACGTAGCTAAGCCTGAAGTTTTCCCCCATGGATCGGACGAATTTGTGGTCGCGCTCGTGCGCGAGCTCTATCGCGATGTCTCCCTTGAAACCTATCTCCTCAAGGACATCCCTGAAGGTTGAAAGATCGAAGTCCCCTTCCCCCAGAGCTTCGGTCCAGCGGTCCCCTTTCTGGTCCCGGACGTGCATGTACGCTATCCTTCCACGGTACCGGCGAAGGAAATCGAACGGATCTATTCCCGCGCGTTGCAGCCAGTTGA
>JAFNJA010000004.1:0-27926 GCA_017601265.1 Candidatus Brockarchaeota archaeon | reverse complement strand
GTCGGGCCCAAGCTTCACGTCGGGGATGCGCTTGATGTTCTCCCTCAGCTCGTACTCCCCATCCTTCACCTCGTAAACGTGGTTGTGCAAGTTCATCACGATTCCGCAGCTCTCGCACATCTCTTTGATCTTTTCCAGGACTTCGGCTTGCAAATCAAGCTCGTCCGGGGTCTTCTTTCCGCCCCGCTTTTCGCCGGTCGATATCCCCAGGTTTCTCGCGCCAAGCTTCGACAGTATCGAAACCACTTTTTCAGCTTCGCCAATTATTTGGCTTCGTTTGCTCCCATCATACATGTTTCCGCCGAAAGAAGAGCCTACGACGGGCACACCGTACCTTGCCGATAGCTCGGAAACTCTCTCGTAGGAATCGCCGTGCAACAAGCAGTTCTCCATCAGCTCTATACCTTCCAAACCGGCCTTGTCGAAATCCGAGAATACCTCGTCGAGAATGCCGTATATGTCGTAACTAGGTTGCCGCGCAGCGTAAGCCCAAACGTGCGCGCATATCCTAACCATTTTCCTTATGGACATTGGCACTCACTCTGCCTCGGCTTCGGCTTCGTGAACGTGGCGCATAAATCGATTTTGGTCCGCCATTCATGAAAGGTTTTTGGCCGCTTCGCGGTATATCTCCCCGATCTTTTCCTTTTTCTTGGGGTCAAGAATAAAGTCGTGCCGCGAAATCCTCTCCCTGCATATCTCCTTGGCCCTTCCTATTATGTCCGTCCCGCCCTTCGAAGTGTGCAAAAGCGAATCGTCGAACAGAGTGGGCGCCCAGAATATGCGTTTGTGGTCCCTCCTTGTCGTTTCGTCCGCCAAGTAATATCCCTTGGCGGCGCACCTCTCCATAGCCTGCAAAGACAGCTCGATCTGCTCCTCGCTAAACTCCAAACCCTTCGCGAGCCTCGCTAAATACCTGGCTATCTCGCAATCCAGCACGAGCTGGACGGGGCTGAAGAGCTCGTCAATGCTCAACTCGCCGCCGTGAACGAAGGTTCCGGGCCCGGTCAGGACACCCACCGTGGCGGAAGAAGCCTTCTCGACTTGCGCCTGCGCGTCCACCCCCTTCGCCATCGTGCGCAGCGACCTGGAGCCGTAAAGCCCGCCCCCGTAGTACATGCCCAAAGCTATGCTGAAAAGGTCCATGAGGGTCTGCTCCGGAGAACCGATGACTATGTTCCCGTAACGCATGTCGAAATGGTACGCGTTGATGCCGAAACCAACCGAGACGCCCGGGTAAGCCTCGTGGAGGATCGCGTACCCGCCCAAAGCTTCGCTCATGCCTTGTATGAAAGCGCCCACTGGGTAAACGGGCGCCGTCGATCCAGCCAAGGGCATGGAGCTGACGCTTATCCACTCGCACTCCCCCCTCTCCAGGAACGGTATGGCCCTGTCCACAGATATCCCTTCCAGCCTGAGGGGGCTGACGACGTAGATAGGTATCCCGAAGCCCTGGCCCATTGCCTCCGCCATCCTCTTGATGTAAACGGCCTCCTCGTAGCTCTCGAACGGCGCGGGGCCGGCCGAACGGCAGTACTCGTACCCTATCATGCACTGCGCGACCCTCCGAAGCTTCGGCGGCACGTCCACTGGAGCCCCGGGGGCTTCCCCCCTCACGCCCCAATCGTAGAGCGAGTCCACGAGCTTCGCGGCTTCTATGAGCTTGTCGGTCGTCAGTGGCTCTATCTTGTCCGTTTCCAAGTCCACGATCTTGGAGCAGCCGGGGTAACCGGGCGAAATGACGACCTCCTCCTCGTTCCCGGCGTCCCTGCCTTTCCGCCTTTTCCTGACCTCGGCCACGAGGTCCTCGACGACGTAACCCCTTATCTTTACCCTCCCGCCTTCCAGCTCGAATCCCTTGCGCCCCTTTATCCTTCCCACCAACTTCTCATTCGAAACCTGGATGCCTATCCTTTCCAACACCTCAAGGGATTTCTCGTGCATCGCGTCGAAAAGCGATTTGGGAACGGCCGACGCGACGTTCAGCCTCGGCCTGAACGTGAAATTCATTCCGCTTCTGCCAACTTTAAGCTGCGGCTAATAAGGATATCCGGCGCGCATTCCGCGTTACCCTATGAAGCTAATCGCGGACACGGCCCTTGCTCTTTGTGTTAGCATCAGCGACTGCTCATACCCTTCGCATCTTCTGCGGCACCTGGAGCTTGCAGGAAAAGGCGGAATAAACAAAACCAGCGGATTATAAAAGCCGCACCGTTCTGCGCGAAAAACGTTATAAGCCTTTTCGACTTCGATGAGAATTAGGGAGGATCGCAATTGGCGGAAGAGGTGAGATTAGAGAAAAGGCACTTGATGCTGATCTTGGTGCTGTCGCTGGTTTTGTCGGTAATCGGAACGCTTGACATGGCGGTATGCAACGTGACAAGCCTGGGACTTATGTGCCATTTTACCTGGGGTATTTTCGCTAGGTCGACGGCGCTGCCGATAGCGCCCGTATTCCTCCTGCTCCTGATGATACCTATCAAGAGGATAAGGGGAGTCAGCGTGCCAGTCCTCGTTTCCGTGTACGTAGTGGGGCTCGTAATGTCGTACTACGGCTTCCAAGACATGGTTACTTTCGCTCTTCATCCCGTTGCGCACGTAATGCCCCTTTTGTATTCTACCGAGGAACTACGAAACATCATGCTCAGCTGGTGGTGGATGCCGCCCTACGAGGTAGTTGAGCAGGTCGTGCCTGGCAACGTCGCCGTAAACTGGGCCGCCTGGGGGCCCGCGATACTTTTCTGGACCCTCTACATGTACACGTTCATGTTCTTCACGTCGAGCTTCATGCTCCTCTTCAGGAAGAGGTGGATCGACGTGGAGAGGATACCCTTTCCGCACGTGCTGGCAACTTACGGAACCATGGAACTCGTCCACACCGAGAACGCCAAGAAGAGGGACCTCAGGCCCTACCTGATCGGGTTCGCCATAGGCGTGGCGATAGAGGTGCAGATACTCCTCACCTACCTTTTCCCGTGGTGGCCCGACTTGTTCAATTACCGCATCAACACCTCCGCGGTGGGATGCGTTTGCTTCCCGGCCGACGACATACTCATGGGGACCATAGTCCGCTGGGGAAGGTTCACCAAAGACCCCCTGGCGCACGCCATATTCTACTTGGCCCCTCTTGACGTGCTGTTCAGCTTCACCTTCTTCGCGATCCTCATGATCATACTCGACCAGGCGGCGTACGCCTTCGGCTACTATACCGGAGCTACGACCGTGAGCGGGGGCTGCAGGGCAATTTACACGGAAGCGATGGCTTGGAAGCCGCCATTCTACTGGGCCTACCTGTCCCTGGGCGCCATACAGGCGATAGCCATCATGATGCTGTGGCATTCGAGGAGCTACATAGTCGAGACGGTCCAGGCGGCGCTAAGAGGTAAAGCGTCGGAGGGGGAGGTGTTCAGCTACAGGACGATATACGCCCTCATCCTTCTTTCCTCAGTATTCATGCTGGCGTTCCAGGCCTTCTCCGGGGTGGCCGTCGCGGTAGTCCTAGTCGGCCTTCTGGTAACTTTCCTGCAAACCATAACCGACACGTACTCTCTGGGGATAAGCGGGTGCCCCTTCGTCCACGAGAAAGCCGTCTGGATGAGCTGGCCGCTGCGCATAATATGGCCGGAACCGCCTTCGAGCTATTCAACGAACTGGTTCATGGCTCACGCCTTCTTGGTATGCGGGTGGAACGTGGTGCCGAACGGGACGGTCAACGGGGCGCACACGACCATGAGCGTCCTGAAGATGTGCCAGCTTACAGGCACGAGCACGCGGAATGCGTTCCTTTCTCTGGTGCTTTCCACGATCGTCGTCGTTCCGGTGATGCTAACCACGAGGGTATGGATCTACTACCTTCTCGGCACTAGCCGCGTGACGGTCTGGGGAACCTGCGGAATGGAAAACATGTGGGACAGCGGAATCGAACGCTACGCCTCGGCTGGAAGCGCGGCCACGATATTTTCGAGCATGCTCGTCGGGGGCTTGATAACCGCGGCGCTTTCGCTTCTCAGGGCCAGGTTTACCTGGATACCCCTCCACCCGCTGGGCTTCGCGATGGCTCCGAGCGTGGGAATACTTTGGTGGGGAAGCTGGAACGCCTTCGTCTTCGCGTGGGTCGCCAAGTGGTTGACGCTGAAGGTCGGCGGGAGCAGGTTGTACGAAAATTACGGCGTGCCCCTAGTCAGCGGGTTCTTGGCCGGGTTGGCCCTGGTCAACGTGCTGGCGCACCCGATAGGGGTCATAAGGTTCTTCCATCCGTTCTGAATCTACCGCGGCGATCTTCGAGACAATGACGCTCCACCGAAGCATGGTACGAACCGCGGCGCCTCTTTACGAAGCCCGATCGACCCGCGCCTCAAGCGCGTCCATGGAGCTTGCCGAGCATTCGCAAAGCCGACTCGACCATCATGTCCCCGGCCTCTGGGATCAGGATGTTCGGGCCGATCGACGTCTCGTAACCGCCTGAAGATGCCAACGGCCCGTCTTCCTTGAAGGCCCTTGCCGTTGGTACGTAATCGACGGAATCGTTAGCCAGCTCGAACACGAACGTCCGGTCAAAAGGCGATTCTTTCTTGATCCTAAGGCCGTGCTCGACGAAGATCTCGCCGGGAAGGCCAACGATGGCTGCCGCGCGCCCGAAGGCCAAAGCTTGGACCCACGTTTTCACCTCCTTGGGCCCCCTCTGGAACCCCTCAATCTTCGGCGCGAAGAAGTACTTCAGCGAATAGTGCCTCATGTTCCTGGCTTCGATTTCGCCCCTGGCCAGTTTCCGCGCCAAGGTTATCTCTTCTTCCGTAGGAACCCTCCTCGGTATCGTCAGCTCCTCGATCTCCGCTCCAAGCTTCAACGTGCGGTGGAACTCCATCTGGTTCAACGCCCAGACGGCCTTTGCCGCTACCAATGCGGCAACGCGCTCAGCGTGCCCGAAGTACTTGTTCACCTCCTTGTGGGGCTTCATGGCGTCGAACATTATCACGTCCCCGCAGGCCCCGTTCGCAAGGATGGCGACAGGTTTTCCTCCCAACATGCGCTTGGCCATCTCGGAGAATACGCCGAAGTAGTCCGCGGATATCGTGTACATGTCCTCGCGCTTCTCGGTCGGGCTCAAGCCAGCGTAGTGCATGGCGTAGTTCGCGAGGAGGCAGATCGCCCTTCCGTCGAGCCCCCTGGCGCAAAGCACCCCTATGTCCGGATCCACGGGCCCGGCCGGCTTGACTATGTTCGGATTGAGGGTCCCCGGGTTGGTCCAAACGGTTCCGTCGCGCATGAAGAACCTCCTGTTTCCTAGCGGCTTTTCCTCCCTCTCCTTCTCGAAGCCCACTTCGGCTTCGCTTAAGGCGTTGCAGGCAAGTTGCACGCTGTCAGCGATCTTGTGAATCAGGATTTCGCCATAACCCATGTCCTCGACCTCAGGGCCGGTATGGGTGTGCGTGCAAGACACGAGCACGTTCGAAGGCGGTATCCCGCACCGTTTATCGATCAACCCTTTCGCCCGGTCCAGGTAGGCCCTGCCAACCCCGATCAGGTCGCAGACAACGATTGCAACCCTAGTTTCCCCGTCGTCGAGCACGAGAGACCTCGCGAACAGGTCGTCGTGGACGTCTTTGGCTACCCTTTCCTCGAAGTACCCGCTTATCTTAATGCCCAAGGGAGGCGTGATGCAAACTTCCGAAGCTCCAGCTTTCAACATCCGACGGTTCCCCTTCAATTCGCCCACGATGTCGCGCGGTTAAAAGATTTTTGCCACCGGCTTGGGCGACGGGTGGCGTTCAATTGCTAACAGCGCGGTCTAGCCAAGCGCCTATTGTCCAACGAAGGTACGCGTTGCATCGTTTCCAGCGTGCTGGCATGCTTCCCGATGCGGTTCCTATAGGATGCTTCGAGAAGTTCCCGGGCTCCGGAACCAAAGGCGCTCCAACCTCTATGCGGGATAACGCGAGCCAGCCGCGTCAGGCCTTGGGCCAATACCCTTACCCTTAACTACCCCCAGAGTGGAGGCAGCCTTGGACTTGCCATCGATGATCCAGGCGGGCCTCATGGACGAGCTGGGATTCGACACGTGGATTTACGAGCTAGTGCCGGTAGAGAAGGCGCTGGAAAGGCTGGCTGCTTTCGGAATAACTCACGGGGAATACTCCTTCGAGCACCTCTCGGGGTTTGAGAAAGAGGGCAAGATGTGGGAAAAGGCCAGGGAGTTGAAGGAATTGGTCTCAAGCCTCAACGTCAGGATGGTGCAGATGCACGCCCCTTTTGGCGACCTTGACAAGGAACTGGGGAGCGGTGATGAAAACATGAAGGAAAAGGCGATCGGTAGGGCGAGGCGTTGGCTGGACTACGCCAGCCTCCTCGGGGTCGACATTCTCGTAATGCACACGGTCCTAGTAGAGCAGGACCCTAAACTCGATTCCATCTCCGTTGCCAGAAGGATGGAGGAATCGAACATCGAGGTATTCAGCAGGTTGTCAAAACATGCAAAGGACTTGGGCGTGAAGATAGCAATAGAGAACAGGTTGGAGAGCATCTTCGGTTGCAAGATACCAGACCTTCTGGAGGTAATTAAGGGCGATCCCGACAGCCTCGGAATCTGCCTCGACACGGGGCACGCTAACGTGAACGCGATCGATCCCTCGGTCGCGGCGGAGCAAGCTGGCGATTTTTTGATCGCTACCCACGTTCATGACAACGACGGCTCAGGAGACCAACATCTTCCGCCCTTGATGGGGAACATAGATTGGGCCGCCTTCAGGAGGGCCCTTGAGAAGATCCGTTACGAAGGGCCTTTGATCGTCGAAATTCCTGGAAGCAACTCGGACATGAGGGTCTGCGACAACAGGTTGCTTATTGCCAGAGTGTCAGCGAAAGCTTGGCTTTCCGGGCAGCATAGCCTTTAAGGGTTAAATCGCCAAGGCACTACCTGCTCGGCGGTCGGATTGAACGTAAAGGTGTTCCTGACGAGCATCTCGGGAGAGAGGCTCTGGGACCAAGATCTGGCTTTGCCCCCGCAGCTTCAGATCTCGTTGAACGTCAACGTCTTGGACGTGAAGCGGAGATCGGAGACGCAGGCGGAGGTCCCGTTCATACTAACCGTGCAATACGTACCTTCGGTCGGGCAATTCACCGCCAAAGGAAGGGCCGCGATCGAGGGGGCAAAGGAGGAGTTCGAGCCGCTCAGCATCGGGATGCAGAAGAAGCAGCTTCCTTCGTTCGTCGTCCAGGCCATCGGGAACTCCGTAATCGGCGAGCTCGTGATACTTAGCAAGTCGCTCGGGCTGCCGCCGCCGCTTCCCCCGATAATGCCTCAGGGGCAGCCTCAGCCAAAGCCCGACGCGCGTTCCGTGATCTAGGCGCGGCGCCCAAAAGGGCGAGAATAGGATCGCCCGGATTTGGTCCTCCTTCTTGGATTGGCGGGGTGAAGGCGCTCCAGGCGATCCTTCGAGCAAGTTAGGTTCTTCCGCGCTTTTAAGCGATGAAGGTACTTGTGGGGGAGGGGGGAGCCGGCGAAAGTCTAGAAAGAGCCGAGAGGCCAAGCCTTCCCGATCCGAGGTTGTTCCCGGAAGCGTGTACCTTCCTCCCGGAACAAGAATGGAAAGCGGCGCTGCGCTCCCCCGGTCAGGAAGGACCTACTTGCCCATCCTCTTCAGGTTCTGGATGCACCTTTTGACGCACTCTAGGGGCGGGAAGGCGTAACTCTCCTGCTCCACTATGTACCACTCAGTCCCGCCTACAGTTTCGCACAGGCGGAAGATCTCGCCCCACTTCGAATCTCCTTCGCCTATCAGCGCGTTCTCGTTGGTGCGCGAGAACTCCTTCAGGTGCACCGTCGCGGCACGGCCTGGGTACCTCTTCAGTACCTCCAGAACTTCGTCCGCGCTGACGCCCCCGTGCATCGCGTTCCCGGTGTCCAGCTGCATCACCACGTCGGGATCGGCCGTTCCGAAGAATATGTCCCAAGGGTATTGGCCCTCCAACCTTTGAAACTCGATGCCGTGGTTGTGGTAACCTACGCGCATCCCTTCGGGCTTGACCTTCCGGGCTATCTCGCTCATGAGCTTGGCTGTTGCTATCCAAGCTGCTTTCGAGTTCCTCCTCTCCTCCGGGAATCCGGGAACTATCAGGAATTTGTTGCCGATCGCGCGGTTGAACTCGACCGTTTTCTTGAGCTCGCCGCCGAGCAATGTATCGAGGCCGATGTGGGTTCCAGCCACCTTGAGACCAAGGTCGTCAAGCATCCTCTTCAGCTCGCCGGCGCTCCTACCGTAGTATCCGGCGAACTCAACTCCCTCGTAACCCATCTCAGCGACGGCTTTGAGCGTCCCCGGAAGGTCGCGGGCGCAATCGTCGCGGACCGAATAAAGTTGCAACGCTATCGGTATCCTTGCCATTAATATTCCTCTTGCACCTTCCAGCGCCCCGAAGTCATTTAAGTTTTGTGGCTCGTTCGACTGGGATTCGATGCAAAGCGCTTCTCGTGACACCGCCCCAAATTTCGATATCTAGATGCCGAGTCGCGCTCTTCTACAATGTCCCCGGCGTTTCGGTTTGAGAGCCGGGGCTTTGGGCGGTCCGAGTCCATCGATGCTTTTTAATAGGCGCCTCGCGAAGCCGGTGCGTTCCAAGATGGGCAAGCTTGTAAGGCCCCTGGCCCTGCTTGTTGACGACAGCTGCCCGCTGGTGCACGTTTACAGGTTCCACATTGAAGACGTGCACCGCAAGAAGCCATTCACCGAGGACGGGAGGAGGCTGACCGACCTCATACCGAACGGATTCCTTGAGGAATTTTGCGACGTAGTTGAAAGGCGAGGGATCAAAGGCAAGCTCAGCGTCGTCCCTTCCCCCGGGGGCTGCGGCGACGTTGCAAGGGGCGTAACTCCCCCGCCGCATAGAAGGCTCGGGATCGACGTTGGGTCGGAGTCGGAATGGGCGAAGCTGACCAAAGAATGGATGGATTTGGCCAAAGCCAGGCTTTCCGGAAAATTCGATTTTTCCCCAGAGGGGATCACGCACAACTTGACCCTCGACCTCAAAACAGGGAACTACCTCGACGAAGGCGAATCGGACTGGTCCCAGTCCCAAAGCAGAGAGACCTTGATGCCCTACGTGGAGAGGTCCCTACGCATATTGAAAGACGCCGGCGTGAGGTGCACGGGCGTCACTTCTCCCTGGGTTTTCGGATTGAGGGTCGAAAAGGAGTACGTCGCTTCAATAGTTGAAGCAATGGAGCGGGTCTACGGCTCGAGGTTCTCCTGGTACTTCCTACACATGCTTGGAGGCAAGGACGACGCGAAACCTTGGGTGGCTTACGACGAAGGGCCCGTCCTAGTGTCGATACCTTCGACCGTGGACGACTACTGCTGGGAAACAATCGACAACCCCCGCACGGACGGGGAATTCGTGAAGTCTTTGGCAGCGAAAATCGCTTCGAGGACAAAGAGGGTCGTGCAAGCCGGAGGTTGGCCGATTTGGCTCACGCACTGGCAATCCCTCTGGTCGAACGGCCTCAAGACCGGCCTAAGGGTGCTGGACGTAGCCGCGGAGATGGTGGAGGGCGAGCTCGAAACCGAATGGATGAATTGCTTCGACATCGCCGAGATGGCGTTCGAGACGGGCCGCGAAAAGCAACGTAAAACTTGAGCGAACCCCTCCCATCCTTGGCCTCGTTGGGGGTCAAGCGAAAAACGTTTCAACCGATTTGGCCGTTCTCAATTTCACGGTCTTGATTTCGAAGGGCTCGAGCTCCAACTCGATCGCGCGGCCGTCGGTCCTCAACGCCCCGATCCCCCTTTCCATGAGGTCCGTTTCCTCGGCGTGTTGGATGCCCAACGAAACCTCGACGCGCGCTTTCGCCCCCTTGCCGGCAGCTTCGTACGCCCTCAGGACGAGTTCTTCAGAATCCTCGGCTTTCTTCAAGGCGGAAAGGACGACGTTTTCCGCGTCGACGCTCAAAAAGCTGAACTTTTCGGGCATGAATCCAGAGGCCGAGGCGTCCGCCAAAACCGCTTCGAGGGGGTGGTTAAGCTCGTACCCCCTCCTGAAGGTAAGCGCGCCCCTCCAATCCTTTTCGTGGGGGTAGATGGAATAAAGGATTTCGTGCCGCCCCTGGTCCGGCCTGGGGTCCGGATCGTAGCTCGTCCTCACGAGCGTCATCCTGACCTTGTTCCCCTCCACGCTGAACCCGTGCTTGCAATCGTTCAGGAGGCTGAAGCCATAGGTCCCGTCCGAAACATCCACCCACCTCAGCGCGGGCACCTCCCGGCCGTCAGGAACGCGCTCGACGTACCCGAAGGGTATTTCGAAAGTAGCCCTGGGCTCCTTCAGCAAAGGCGCGAACGAAACCCTCAGCATCGGGCTGTCCACCTCCTCGTTCGCGAATTCCTTCCACTCGATCCGGGTGTCGAAATCCACCCTCTTCACGCCGCTGTATATCGTGATATCCTGGGATATCTTCGACCTCGAGTACTCGCGTTCGACCCTTATGCTCGCCATCACCGGCCCCTTCTCGAGAAGCTTCGTCCCTGCCCCAGAGATAAGGTTCTCAATCCTGGTTATCTCCCCTATTATCCAAGCCGTCATGCCGTGTGGGGCTTCGTAGAACACTTGGAAAAGGTTGCTCGCAACGGGCATGGTGAATTCATCCAGTTCCCTCTTCAACGCAAACCTTCCGGCGACCTTGTCGAAGAGGCTGATTATGGTTCCGGAACGCGGATCCAACTCTACCTTCAGAAACTCGTTTTCCAAAGTATTTTCGGCCGCTGACGCGCCGCCACCTCTTCCGCTCCCCCGAGCCCCATCCTCGGCAAGGTAGTACGTCCGGTAGCCCAACGGGGGCACTTCCGCTATGAAAACCGCCCTGCCTCCGACCATCTGCACCTCGTGCGCCCTTCCCTGCTCGTCCAGCAAGACGGGCCTCCTGGGGACGAGGTGCTTGGGGATCTGCAACTTGGCGACGTCCTTCCTCTCCCAAGAAAGCGAGTTGAAGACGACTATGGGAACCCCCTCCCCCTTGAACTTTATCGAGGAAGCGATACTTCCCAAGGCGTCCTTCAGCTTCGCCCTGGCGAACCCGAGGGCTTCCTCCGCAAGCGCGTCAGCATGGTGGTAGCACTCAGGAATGCCGCTTCCGTCGAGTATGTCGTGGAACTGGTTGAAAAGCGCCTTCCTCCAGGCTTCAAGGAACCCCTCCCTCGGATACCTGCCCGATATGCAAGAGAACTTTTCGGCGTCCACCAGCGTCCTTTCGCACAAGCGGTTGTACTTCTTTATCTCCGCGTGCGTGGTGTAACACCCGTCGAACGTGAAGTTCAGCTCGTCCCTGACCGTCGGCAGGCCGCCCGCCTCTTTTGAAACCTCTTCGTAGAACTTGTGGGTCGTGCTGAATTCCAGCGCCGGCAGCGTCGGTTTTCTCATCATCTCGCGCGCCGATTCGATGTCCTCTTCCGTCGGGCCGCCTCCGTGGTCCCCCACCCCGTACACGAACATGCTCGTCTTAATACCGTACCTTTCGTACAGTTCCTTCGCGACTTCCACGACGTTTCCCGGCGTCACGAAGTTGTTGTAAACGCTCGTGAAGGCGAGCACCTTGGAGCCGTCGGGCCCCTCCCACCAGAACATCCTCTCCCCTTTCCCGCACCTCATGAAGTAGTAATAAAGCAATCCGCTCTTCCTCAAGACCTGCGGGAGCGTCCAAACGTGGCCGAAGGTGTCGGGTTCCCAGCAAACGGCCGGCTCTAAACCGAACTTCTCCTTCACGTACCTCTTGGCGCAAAGAATCTGCCTGACGAGCGCCTCGGTGCCGACCATGTTGAGGTCCGGCTCGACCCACATCGAGGCCGTCACGTCCCAACTGCCTGCCCTGACTTTTTCCCTGATCTTCCCGAATAAGCGCGGGAACTCTTCCTCCGCCACCTTGTACGTGACGGCTTGGCTGTGTGAGAAGCGGAGATCCGGGTGCTTTTCCATCAGCTTCGTGACGGTTTCGAAATCCCTCCCGATGACCTCTACCGTGTTTTCCCACGGCCAAAGCCAATTCATGTCAATGTGCGCGTGGCCAATTAGGTGGACTTTGAACTCCTTCGCCTCCTTCGACAGGACGGACAAGGTTTCCCTGGCTTTCTTCAACTCGGCCTCCAACGCCTGCATGTCCGAAAAGGCCCGGAGGTCGAAGTTGCCGACGGCTTTCCCGACCGCCTCCTTTCCGGAGGGAAGGATCGAAGCGAATTCCAACTCCCGCAGGAAAGAATCCACTTCGAACGCGGCCTTCTCTACCTTCTTGTAACGGACCTCCAAAGGCGGGACCGCGAACCTGCCTTCCAGCGGGAAGGTCCGTATCGCCACGACGTGCCTTTCCCCGGGCACCGCCTTAACGGATACGGGGATGGCGATCCTGAAGTCTTGCCAATACTTCTCCCTCGCGGCCAGCTTCGAGTCAACGAACACCTCGGTTCCAACGGTCATGACGGACGGGGAGAAAAGTTCAATCTTAGAACCCGCGACGTCCACGCCTGCCACGCTCTCCGGAACCTCTATCGCGCACCTGAGCCAAACGACTCCCTTCCTGCCGTCGAACGCCATCGGCAAGCGCGCAGGCTCCCAAGAAGAATCGTCGAAATCCGCCAAGTGGGCGTCCCTCACGTAGCCTTGGAAGAATCTCCAGCTCATCTCTCCACGGTAACGCGTCAGCTCTTTGAGTTTTTCCTCCAACTTGCTCTTTAGTTCTTCCGACTTTGCCATGGCAAACCGCGTGATTCGGGCCCCCAAAGTTAATAATGTTTATCGCCCGATTGCTTAACAGCGAGAAGCTAGGCCAGGACGCCAGCCAAGCTTCATTCCTACCGCTTTCTTGAAAAGACTTGCATTTTTCCCAGTGGAAATGAAAGAGTTGGAGGGAGCTTGGGATAAGCGCGCTTTCACAAGACTTTCTTGATCTCGCTCGCGACGTTCGAGGTTATGCTGTCCACGCCCTGCTCCACGAGCATTTTCGCAAGGTTCGCGTCGTCCACGGGCCATGCATCGAACGTCAGCCCGCGGACGTGCGCCTCGTGGACGTCGGCTTCGGAAAATTTTCCCACGAGCACGGCCAGAGTGTTAACGCAACTTTCTATCGATTTCAGGAGGAATCCCTCGGTGAACTTCGTCGATATGGAAACCGTCGACACCGACGGGCACGCCTCCTTCGCCTTCTTGACCCTCTCCAACTCGAACGAAGCTACTTGGGCCCTGTTCGCGACTCCCAACTTCTTGATGATCGAGCACGCCTTCTCCTCGATCCCGCCGTCCTTCAGCTCTATCCTGGCCATGACCTTTCTGTCGATGCTTTCCAAAGCTTCCTCCAAAGTCGGCACCCTTACGCCTCGAAACGAAGGATCGAACCAGGAACCGGCGTCCAGCTTCTTTACCTCTTCCAGAAGCAGCTCCCTCACCAAGCCGCTTCCGTTGGTCGTCCTGTCCACGCTCTCGTCGTGGATCACGACTAACGCCCCGTCCTTTGTTTCCCTGGCGTCCAGTTCTATCGCGTCAACCCCGACCTCCACGGCCTTGAGGAAGGATGGAATCGTGTTTTCCGGAGCCAGGTTGGGAGCTCCCCTGTGCCCCACTACCACGGTCCTCATCGCGCACCTGGCGCTCCCCCGCAAGGCGCGGCTTAATGCGTATCGCCTCTCAGGCATTTATACCGGGAACGCGGAAGGGCGAAGGGGATGCCGTTGGGCAAGAAATTCAAAGTGGGACTGGTCGGCGTCGCGCACCCGCACGTTTGGGGCATCCTCAGGTCGCTTCGGGAGAGCGGCATGGGGTCGCTCGTCGCCGCGTCCCTCGACGGGCCTTCTTCCGAGTTCGACAGGGAAAGGTTGCGGAGCGAGCACGGCCTCGGGAAGTTGTACGGCGATTTCCGGGAAATGCTGGAAAAGGAGGATGTCGACGCGGTATTCAACTACGCCGACCACTCCCGCAGGGTTCCCGCAACCGAGCTGGCCGCGTCGAAAGGCCTGCACGTCATGGTCGAGAAACCGATGGCTTACAGCCTCAGGGACGCGGACAGGATGCTCGAAGCGGCCGAAAAGAACGGCGTCAAGCTCATGGTGAACTGGCCCACGATGTGGTCGGCCCCTTACAGGAAGGCTTTCGAATTGGCCGAAAGCGGGGGCGTCGGGAGGATCTTCCACGTCAGGGCGAGGGTCGGCCACGACTCTTGCGAGGAGGACGGTTTCGAGGGGTCCTGCTTCCAGTGGATGGGGCAGAAGGAAGCTGGGGGAGCTTATCTCGACTTCTGCTGCTACGGCGTTGCTCTGGCGGCGCGTTTGATGGGGATGCCGAAAAGGGTTTTCGGAACGGCCGGCAACTTCGTCAAGAGCTTCATCCCGAGTTACGACGATGGGATAGTCGTCATGCTTTACGAAAGGGGAACCGCGGTCGTGGAGGGCACGTGGAGCCAAGTAGGAAACGTCCCCGAAGGACCCGAGATCTACGGCACCAGGGGAACGGTATTAATCGGCGCGGACGAGATCACGGTATTCGCGAAGGAAAAGCGGGGCGGCGAGGCGGTCGGTGCCGGCCCCCTGCCCCCAGGGGAAAGGAACGCCGTCGAATATTTCCTGGCCAGGATCGAGAAGGACGAACCCGTAGGCGGCATGTGCGATCCAAAGTTCTCCAGGGACGTGCAGGAGGTTCTCGAGGCCGGGTTGATCTCGTCGGAAAGGGGCGAGGCGGTCGCGCTGCCGCTCAAAGCGGTGGAAAAGAGCCCGTGAAAGCGGGTTCTGAACCGGAGCTAAGCTGCCGCGATCCGCGCGGCGGCGCTTCTCAAAAATCCCACTCGACGTCGACCTCTTTCTTCTGCGCCGCCGACCTGTAAGTCGCGTCCAAGATCGCTTGGACCTTCAGCCCCTCTATCGCAGGAGAGAAAAGGGGCTTGCCCGTCCTGACGGATTCGACGAACTTGGAGATCCTCTGCTCGTATATGTCCGGCTGGTGGAACTCGTCGTGGGGCTTGACGACGACCCTTTTTCCCAAAACGTCCTTGTAAAGCTCTAGGGGTTCGAGCTGGGCCCCTCCTTTCGTCCCAAGCAAGACGAGGTTGAAGGCGTCCGAAGGAGAGAACGACGCCCAGTTGGTCTCGAGGAGCATGGTCATGCCGTTCCTGAACTTGACGAACCCGAACGCGTTGTCCTCGACGGTGAAGTCTTCCACCCTCCAAGGGCCGCCCCACCCGCCCTTCTTAGCCATGGAAGGGTCCTTGCAGATCCTGTTATACGTGACCGCGTACGCCTTTTTCGGAGCGGGGAAGCCCAAGGCGTACATCGCCATGTCGACCGAATAACAACCGATGTCCAACAGGGGCCCGCCTCCCGAAACCCTCTTGTCGATGAACGTCGGCCTCGCGGGCACTCCCCACCTCCTCAGGCTGAGCGCTCGCGCGTAGTAGACGTCTCCCAGCTCGCCGGCTTGCACGAGCTGCCTGAGCGCGTTCAGGTCGATCCTGAACCTCGTTTGGAATCCGACTATGAGTATCTTGCCGTACTTCTTCGACGCTTCGTACATCTTCTTCGCGTCGGAAAGCTTTCCCGCCATCGGCTTCTCGGTCAACACGTGGGCCCCGGCCTTCATGGCAGCGATGGCCGGGCCCTTGTGGAAGATGTTAGGCGTGCAAACGCTCACGGCGTCCAAGCTCTCCTTCTCGAGCATCTCCTCGTATTCCCTGTAAAAGTGGGGGATTTTGAACTCCTTGGATGCCCTCTTGGCGGCCGAGATGTCGACGTCGGCGCAGGCGGCGAGTTCGACGTCCTCGATCTTCTTGTAGTTGGGTATGTGGGTCGCGCACGCGATGCCTCCGCTTCCGATTATGCCAACCCTTATCTTCTTCATGAACGTGGCCAGCCGGAAACGCAACGGATATATAAAACATGTCCAAACCGAGCTCGTGCTCGGCATGTGCGGGATCGATTGCAAGCGGTGCCCTTCGAAGCGTAAGAAAACTTCAAAAAACAAGTGAATGGGCCGCCATAATCCGGGTCGTGTGGTTCTCCGTTCGTTCTAGTCCGGTCACCTAAACGGCCGGTTTGGTGAAATCCGCCCCCCTGACCAGGATCGCGGGAGCCAGCGTCGGGGTCTCTACTTCCCACCACGCGATCCAATGCCTCTCCCTTCCGACGGCCTCGATTCCGTTGAGCAACTTGAGCATGTTGCCCGAAAGCCTGAGCCCCTTGATTGGGCCAGCTATCCGGCCGCCCTCTATCTTGAACAGCCCGTCCCTCAGCACCGTCGAGAAATCGCCCTTCCTGCTGTCTTGGTACCTGAGGTACCAGTTGTTCGTCGCGTACACGCCATCGTCGACCTTCGAGATCAGGTCCTCGATCGAGCCGCCTCCTTGATGCACAACCAAGTTGAAAGGCCTCGGCCTTGCCAAGCCGGCGTTAGCCGTGCTCTTCGCACCCATCTTTCCAGCGGTATGCGAGTTGTGAAGGTACGTCCTCAAGACGCCGTTTTCTACCACGGTTTTCCTGTACGTGGGCAAACCCTCGTCGTCGAACGGCGCCGACCCTGCGGCCCCTTCGTCCGCGGGGTCGTCGTCGAGGGAGAAAGAAGCGGAAGCCACTCTCTGACCGAGCATGCCCGTCAAAAAGGAGATCCCCGCGTCGACGTCCGTTCCAGAAGCGGAGCGCGCAACCTCCCCGACCAGGTTCGCCACCACCATCGGCCCAAAAACCGCGTCGTACCTCCCAGGCTCCGCCGGTCTGGGATCTTCCGCCTCCTTGGCCGTTTGGCCCGCCCTTTTCCCGACGCCTTCAGCGTCCAAGCTCGAAATCGACGTGGCGACCTGGGCGAATTGTCCGGTCGCCTCCGAATCCGCGAACGCCCTCACGCTCAGGTTGTAGCTCGTCGAAGCGAAGCTTCCCTCCGCTCCCCCGGTCGTGCAGAGGAACTTTTCCGTCCTTTCCGAGGTCAGCGTTCCGGCAACCCTTCCAGCTCCAGCGGACAACGCGGCCACTATCGCCGCTTCCACGAGATCGGGCAGCTTTTCATCGTTCGGCCTGGGATCCCCTATCCTCCTGAGCTTCCTGGGATACTTGAACGGCCCCCTTGGTATGGCCGGAACCGCCTCGCCATGCTTATCTCTTGCCACCTTCGACGCCTTTCCAAAAGCTCCCTCAACGGAATTCTCGGACAGGTTCGTCGTCGTCAAGAACGCCCTCTTTCCCCCGACGATGGCGAACAGGGAAAGCGTTGTGTTCCTGGCGCGTTTGGAAGCTGTTACGCCGTTGTTCGCGAATTTTACCATGCTCCAATCGACCTTCCTAGCGATCGAAACGGCGTCGCTGCTGCCTTTCCTTTTCGCGATTCGAAGCGCGGCTGAAGCGACTTCGGAAAGTTCCATTCCTAAGCCCCTCCCAATCTAACGTTCCTGAGCCTTACGGTCGGGCCGCCAATCCACACGGGTATCCCCTGCATCGGATCTCCCTTGCCGCAGGTCGCGCCGAAAAAGCGCAGGTCGTTCCCCACCGCGTCCACGGCCTTGAAGAGGCCGACGGTCGTCATCTCGATCACCGGGTCCCTTACGGGGGCTCCGAGTTCGCCGTTTTCTACCAGGTACGCTTCAAACCCCTTGTACCTCTGGTTGAACCTTCTGTCGTCTATGTTCCACTCGGTGAAGTTGCGGATGTACACCCCTTTCTCGACGTCTTCCACCAATTCCTCGAAGGACATGCGACCGGGTTCCAAGTAGGTGTTGGCCATCCTGACGATCGGTTCCAGGTCGTAATGCAAAGCCCTCGAAGCCCCGTTGCTCCTCGTTCCGATTGAAGCCGCGGTTTCCCTGTTGTGCAGGAAACCGGCGATCCTTCCTTCCTTGATCAGGTACCTCTTCCCGGCCTTTACCCCCTCGTCGTCGTAAAGGTAAAAACCGAACGAGCCCGGGATGGTCGGATCGTCGACCACGTTGACGAGGGGGGAGCCGACCTCCGTTCCGATCGAATCGATCGAAAGGTAGCTCTCCCCCGCCTGGGCAGCCTCCCTTCCAATTATGCGGTCCGCTTCGCCCGGGTGGCCGCTCGATTCGTGGCACACCAAACCGACGACTTCGCTGCCGATCAGGACGTCCAAGTTTTCCTTTGGGGGAGGCACCCCTTGCCCAAGGACCTTTCCCATTGCCTCGCCCTCTTCGCCCATCAACTTGGCAACGTCCCACCTCTCCAAAGCTTCCCACCCCCTTGATTCGCCAAGCGCGCTTTGCCGCATGGCGCTGCCCCTCTGCGGATGGGTTCCTATCAGCGTGTAGCTGAACATCGCCCTCGGAATCGAGCTGCGCACGCACGCTCCGTCGCTGTTTACAACAAACTTTTCACAAACCCCGATGTCGGCCCTCAAAAGGCGGCTCGCAATCTTCACCCCCCTCCTTCCAGCTTTTTCCAATGCGGCGGCGTCAGCTTCCTTGAAAAGGTCGACCGCGGCGTCGAATTCCACGTTCTCGAACTTGATCCTAGGCCTGACTTCGACCCTGCCTTCCTCGAATTCCTCTTCGCTCAGAAGAACCGGGGGCTTCGCCAATTTCGCGGTTTTGCGCGCAAAAGAGACCGCGGATTCGGCAGCCTTCCTTACCGAACCCCTGCGCATGTCGTTGGTCGAGGCGAATCCCAAGGACCCGTCGACGACGACCCTTACCGAGACACCCTCCAATAACTTCGAATCGAAGAAGTCCAAGGATCCGTTTTTCAGCAGAAACGTCGAGCCCGAATCCAACTGGTACCTCGCTTCCGAATAGCTGGCTCCGAGTTTTTCCGAGAGCTCTACCGCCATTCCGACGATATCTTCCATGCCGGATCCTGCCTGGTTCGGCGGAGCCTTCGCGTTTTAACTCTAACGACGTACCCCGTTCTTGGAAATGGGCTTGCGCACCTGGAAAGCGCCTCGCGAAATCCGTGCTCTTTTGCCTAGGCGCTCTTGCTTGGTTGAAAGCAAAAATTTATCAGTTAAGACCGCTCGACGCCCAGAATAACCATGGCCAAGATTTACGTGATGACCGACCTCGAAGGCGTAACGTACGTCGTGAGGGAGGACCAAACGTCAGGGCAGGGCAGGGAGTACGAGGAAGCGTGCCGCCTCCTCACGGGAGACGTGAACGCGGCGGTCGAGGGGGCGCTCGCGGGCGGGGCGACGGAAGTTGTCGTCAACGATCTGCACGGAGCCAGGGGCGGGTTCAACTTCGTCCCCGAACTCCTTCACGGGGGAGCCAGGTACTTGACGGGCGGGCCGAGGCCGTGCAGGCACCATGGCTTGGATGCCGGTTACGACGCGGCGTTTTTGATCGGGTACCACGCGATGGTCGGGACGCAGGGCGCTGTTTTGGAGCACACGATGTCCACCAGGGTCGTAATGGACGTCTTGATCAATGGCAGGCGAGTCGGAGAGATAGGCATAGACTCCGCAATAGTCGGATACTACGGCGTCCCCGTCGTCTTGGTTTCAGGGTGCAGGAAGGCCGTTGAAGAGGCCAAGGAGCTTCTCGGCGAAATAGAGGGAGTCATCGTGAAGGAAGGGGTCAGCAGGAACTTCGCGCATTGCCTTCCGCCTTCGAAGACGTCAAAGATGATAAAGGAGGCGGCCGAAAGAGCCGTCGGCAAGCGCGCTGCGATAAAGCCGCTGAAGTTCGACCCTCCTGTGTCGGTCGAAGTCGAGTTTTCGCACGCGAACTACGCGGACTCTGCCTGCAGGACCGAAAATCTGGAAAGGGTCGACAGCAGGACCGTGAGAAGCAAGGGAAGGAACCTCCTCGACGCCCTCAGGCCTTTCGGCTGGCTTTAGCGCGGCATTTTAAAAAGCGAAGTTTTCCGGATCCAACCCTTAAATAAGCGGCTCAGGCGTTTTTCCCTGGACGGTCATGGAATCGAAGAAGTACAGGTGCACTGCGTGCGGATACGTCTACGACCCTGCCGCCGGGGACCCAGAATCCAACATCCCTTCCGGAACCCTTTTCGAGGAGCTGCCTGAAAGCTGGGTCTGCCCGGTTTGCGGGGCTCCAAAATCGCTCTTCGAGCCCGTGGAATAGAAATGTCGACAGCCGCGTTATCCTCGCCTTGATGGCCGGGTTGCGTTAACTAAAACCGTCCGCGCGATCAACGTTTGCGATTCGAGCTTGGGCGCTTCGCGTAAACGGCAATCTGGATCGCGAGGACGGCCAAACCCAAAAAAGATCCGAAAACGTACGGCGAATCAGTACCGTAGGTCGAGATCGCCCCTCCCATCAAGGGTCCCAGGAAATACCCAACCCCTATGAGGCTCTCGAACAGGCCGGCCGCGTACCCCCTCGAAAAACTCCACCTTCCGAGGATGCTGGATATCGAAGCGGAGTACGATATCCCGCCGCCGAATCCGAAGACCAAGAAGCAGGCCACGAAAGAGTAAAAATCGAGGCTTTTGGCGATCAGGAACGAAGCGGCGGCCAGCATCGACGAGCCGGCCACGAACATCCCCTTCTTCGAGAACCTTTTTTCGATCTCCGTCGAGCCATAGAAAGTGGCGACCCGTGCTACTCCCCAAGCCAGCATTATCAGGCCCACTTCGTAGGCGGGAATTCCCAGGTTCGTCGCGTACGCCGGGAACAGGGAGAAGACGATCCCGCCAAGGGAAGAGAACAGGAAGATGGACGCGAGTGAGATCGCGATCGGCGCCTCTGCGCCGTTTTTCCTCGAAGAATCCCGCCCTTCGCTACCCGCCGCTGCCGGCCTTTTCCGCGGTTCTTTTACCAACGCCGGGCTCGCGGATCCGACGAACGCGGCGATGGCGAGCGCGAACACGAACGGAGCTTTGGGCGAAAACGCGCTTATCAAGCCGCCACCGATGAATGGGCCGACCACCATCGCGGATCCCCAAGAGACGTTGAATTTCCTGAGGGACTCGTCAAGGTTTTCCCCGCTTGCATCCGATATCAAAGCCTCAACGATCGGCCAGAATGAGGCAAGGGAAACCGACTCAAGCATCTTGATTGCTACCAATTTGAAAGGGTCCTCAGAGAAGTAGTAAAGAAGGCACGAGAGGCTGCAGAGGCACATCGAAAAAGTCATGAACCCCTTCCTCCTGAACCTGTCCGAGAGCGCGCCCGAGACCAGGGGCACGAACGAATTCATCAATCCACCGGCGCCGCCTATGATTCCCAAGAGGAAGGGAGAAGCTCCGAGAGAATCCGCGTAAATGGGCACCGCGATAGTCGTTATCCCCATGATCGATTGTACCAAGAATGCGGAAACGAGGAGAAACCGCGAAGTTTGCGCTTTCTTGCCGGCGTTCATCCGCTTTACCAGTTGCTTGGCCAGTCTTGCCAGGTCAAGCGAGCGCCCGACCGCAGAGCCTTTCAACCTCGGCTTCGAGGCGCTTCGTGAAATCCGTCCTGCCCGTGAGAGCCCCTTTCAACTTGCTTATCTGGTTGACGGGTCCTGGATCTTTCCCCCTCAAGAACGCCAGAAACAAGCTCGCCGAATCGCATACCTGGATGGCCGTAAGGAGCTGGGCTACTCCGGATCCGAAACCCTTCACCTCGACCACGTCATCGACGCTCCCCCTCAAAACCTTCAAGGTTTCCTCGATCCTCGCCGCCACTTGGGGTTCCACGTCGCCTTGCAGCAAGACCAGAACGGCCCTCGCCCGGTCCGGATCGGCGTTGAAACCTTCGATTTCGTTGTGGTCCAATTCCGGGAAAGCCTCGCATTTGGCGAGCATCTTGCTGTTCTCGTTCAACTGCTGCTTGAACCTCAAGGCTGCTGCTGCGAAAGGCCCGTACCCGCACACGACCGGCAGAGAATCGACGAGCTTGGCGGCCAACCGTTTTGCCGGGTTCTCGGGCTCCGGCGTCCTGTAAGAGCACTTCTCTGCCGTTGTCCTAAGGGCCGGAACCGATTCGAGAAGCTCGTTTAACCTCCTCCTGTCGGCGAGGCCCAAATGCTCGAACAGAATCACCGGCAAGGCAAAAAGGTAACCCAGGGCTGTCCTTGGTTGCAACCCGCCTGGCAATTTGAAATGCGGCACGCCCAGGGCTCTGCTGAACCTTTCGATTTCGCCTCCCGCGCTGATCGAGACCATCGGCGAGCGCCTCTTCGCTGCTTCAACCATGCAGCTCAGCGTTTCTTCCGTGTCGCCCGAGTAGCTAGCGAGGATGACGAGGTCGTTTGGGCCAACGTGCGCGGGAAGCCGGTAATCCCTCACGATAACGAAAGGCGCGCCAAGCTCCACCTGCAACCAGGATTTGGCAAGCTCCAATCCCATAGCGGAACCCCCCATTCCGCAACCGATTATGCTGTCGAACTTTTCCTTCCTGACTCTGGAAAGGGCCGCTTCAGCGATCGAAAACGAACCTTCGATCTGGGATGGGAAAGATTCGGTAGCTTTGAACATGCCCAATGAATCCATTTTCAAGACCTCTTCGGGGTTGTCTAGGGCCATCGCTCTCAGCTCGGCTCGGCGGCCGGGCGGCAGTTATAAAAGGTTCCGTCGCTTGGCGGCGCGGCGCTAAAAAGCTCGGGAACGAAGCTCCGCGCCCGCCCCCCTCTTCGCGTTTAGATGCGCGCCCTTAAAGTTCAAGCCAGGGCACCTCCCCGCGGAAGCCGCACTTCTCGAGCAACGATTCGTGCCAGCCGTAGTTCCCGATCTCGTCCAATGAGTGCGCGTCGGACGTGGGAGTGACCGCGACGCCGTTCTTCAGGAAGGTTCCCAAGTCCTCAGGCCCGGGATCTTTGTGGTGGAAGTTGAGTTCGAAAGCCACTCCCTTCCTTGCCGCTATCCTGGACAATTCCCCGGCAACTTCGGACGGAAGCTTGAGCTTCACCCAACCCACGTCGGTGGGGTGCGCGAGTATCCGCATCCAACCATTTTCCAAAGCCGCCGAGACTGCCTTGGCGTAACGGCCAATGGCTTCGTCGTAAGAGCTTGCGGGGTTTCCGGGTAGCTCGTGAAGGGCTCCGACGACAACGTCCATATCAGCGAGCACCGCTTCGCTCACCACAGGGCAGCCGTCAGCGTCCATGTCGCACTCTATGCCAGCGAGTACGTCCAGCTTCGACGACTTCCTCGATTCCTCGATCTCGCGGAAATAATCCCGGATCCATTCTGGCTTTTTAACCGATCCGTGGTCCGTCACGGCGATTCTGGATATCCCCTTGGCCAAGGCTCGTTGCACGTCCTTGGAGACTGTCACGTCGTTGGCGCACTTGGAAAATTGGCTGTGTACGTGGTAGTCGGTTTTGGGGATTTTGCAACGGCGATCCATTCTAAAGCTGTTCCTCTTCGAAAACCTTCTCCCAAGGCTTTATCTTCGACCACTCTCGTATCCATTCGCCAGGCACCACGAGGCTGAGCCCGGCGACGGTTCCAACGAACCTGCCAAGCTTCGATAGCCTGATTTCCGTTCCCCTCGATATCGCCGCGAAGGAGTTTTCCTTCACGTATCTCCTGAGCGGCTCGAGGATTAGGTCATGGTTCGCCATCACGGCCCCGCCTAGGACAACGACAGCCGCGTCGGTCACGTTTATGACGTTGATCACGCCTATCCCCAGGTATTTGACGGTCTCCTCCACGATTCGGTTCGCAAGGGGATCCCCAAGCCTCGCGGCATCGAACACCTCTTTCGCAGTGAGGTTTTTCAGATCTTGCCCGCAAAGTTCCCGCATTATCGACCCCCGGCCGGCCTCGCTTTCGATCCCCTCCCTCGCCCTCCTTGCTATGGATCCCCCGGACACCAACGCTTCGAGGCAACCCCTTTGCCCGCATCCGCACTTCGGTCCGTCGGGAACCACTATCATGTGGCCAACGTGGGCGGCGTTTCCGTTCTTCCCCTCGCAGAGCATTCCGTCGATTATGAACCCCCCTCCTATGCCGGTGCTTATCGTCAAGTAGGCGCAGTTCCTCTCCCCCTGGGCGGCGCCGAAAAGGTTTTCAGCAAGGGCTGCGGCCTTGGCGTCGTTCTCGAGCCTGTACCTCAAGCCCTCTCCGAACTCCTCTTTCAGCGGCTCTATTATGGGGATCACGTGCCAGTTGTTGACGCTATCGCATATGTTGGGCGTGTCTTCCAGCGACACCATTCCCTTGAACGGGCCGCAGGAACTCACGCCGATCCCCTTCAAGCTGTCGGCGCCCACGTCCGCTTTGGCAAGAACGGTGCGCGTCAGCCTCTTCAACTGTTCGCCGATTGCTCTTTCAGTGCCGCGCTTCTCGGTCAACTGGGACACGCCCCGCAAGATGCGCGTTTCGTTCGCGAGTAAAACCCTCACCCAGGTCCCGCCTATGTCCACTCCCGCGTAGCATTCCAATTGCCTTGGCCCTCGGTCCGGCTGGACTGCCAGGCTTAAATCTGTTTATACTTTTGGAAACCTCAGCCGCCTTCTTCGTTCGATAACGAACGCGCATTCCAGGCTTGGCGCAGTTCGCGAGCTCCGGCAAACCCTCATATGCGCTCTCTGCTTAACGCGAAAGGCAGGCGGTTCTGGAATGGAGGAAAAATCGGCTGGCACGCAGGATAGAACTCATTTGGAACCTCCGGAAAAGCGCCAGATGAAGTCCCTGATCGTCTACGATTCGGTCTATGGAAATACGGAGATAATAGCCAAAGCTTTGGGAGATGCCTTCTCAGGCGAGGCGGAGGTGCTCCGCGCCGGCTGAGCGGACTATTCCCATTTTGAATCGCTTGGACTTCTGATAGTCGGTTCTCCGACCCGCGGGGGAAGGCCGACGAAGTCGGTCCTAGACTTCCTTGTCAAGGTTCCGGCATCCGTTGCCAGGGGCGTCAACGCGGCAGTGTTCGATACCCGGCTATCGATGAGGCTGGTCGGAATTTTCGGCTGTGCCGCGACAAGAATAAATGACATCCTGAAGAGGAGCGGTTTCAACCCCGTCGTCGCGCCGGAAGGCTTTTTCGTCGAGGGCAAAGAAGGCCCGCTCAAAGAGGGGGGAGCTGGAACGGGCAACCAGATGGGCGAAAGCGATTGCCACAAGGGTTGGACCTTCGCCCTCATGAATGCTACCGCAGCGCTTTCGTGGTTGGGAAAGCGCTGGTTCGAACTAGGTTGAAAGGATGGGCGGCTCCTAAACCGCACTGCTTCGCATGATCGCGTCCGGAAAGGGCTTTCCGGATCGCCATCGCGCCCACGCTCCGGCTTCGGCTTTGGAAAAACCTTATCGCCTGGCTAGAAACGCGTGTGGCCGGTGTAGGTTGGCAACGGCCGTTCTGGGCATTTCGGGGAGCCCCAGGAAGGATGGCAACACCGATGTAACGGTCAAGATGGTTTTGGAGGAGTTAGGGAAAGGGGGCTTGGCAACGGAATTCCTCAGGATAGCTGACTACAGGATCAAGCGCTGCGAGGGGTGCAGGAAATGCATGAGCGCCGGCGAGTGCGCCATAAAAGACGATGATTTCGCCCGCGTGCTAGGCAGGGTAGAATGTTCTCACTTAGTGATAATCGGTTCGCCAGTTTACTGGAATGGCCCGCCGGGGGTGCTCAAGGACTTCATAGATCGAACGCACGGCTTCTACCTGGACCGCGGGCATTTCGCGGGCAAGAAATTCGGGATACTGAGCGTTGCAGCGGACTCGGGATTCGAGAACCAGGAAGCCATCTTGGAGTCTTGGATCCGCTCTTATGGCGGGGAGATCGTCGGCAAGGTGAGGGTCTTGGCGAGGGAGAAGGGAGAGGTCCTGTCCCGGCCGAGCGAACTCGGGAAGTTGAACGATTTTTCCGCTTGCTTGCTAAGGTCTATCCAACGCGGAAAGCGTTGAGGCGCCGAACCTCAGCCTTCGGCGGCTCCTTTACTACTTTCGAGGGAGCTTCCGAAAGCCAGACGCCCCTTCTTTCCGTTTTAGGTTCCAATCCGTTCAACGATCTATGCCGATCTGCGGCGTTTCCAATCCAAGCGTGGTGCGGGCGATTTTTCCGCTCCCAATCCTCTAGGCGCGCCCTTGCTAAGCAACCTGCAGCCACTTCTCGGCGTCCAGGGCCGCCTTGCAGCCGGAGGCGGCGGCCGTGACGGCCTGCCGGTACTTGTGGTCTTGGACGTCTCCTGCGGCAAAAACCCCTTCCACGCTCGTTCTCGAACCTTCGTGGGTGACCACGTATCCCATCGGATCCAGCTCGACCTGCCCTTTGAACAGCTCTGTGTTGGGCTGGTGCCCGATCGCGACGAAGACCCCGTCGCAGTAGATGGTCGATTCCTGACCCGTTTGGACGTCCTTTATCCTGATTCCCTCGACCTTTTCCTTTCCGAGGATTTCCACGACAACCGCGTTCCAGGCGAATCCTATCTTTCCGTTCCCAAGCGCCCTCTCCTGTAGAACCTTGCTTGCCCGAAGCTTGTCGCGGCGGTGCACGACCGTGACTTGGCTCGCGATCTTCGCGAGCGTCAAAGCCTCTTCCAGCGCCGTGTCGCCACCGCCAACTACCGCGACCTTCTTGCCCCTGAAGAACATCCCGTCGCACGCCGCGCAGCTCGACACCCCCCTCCCCCTGAGCCTCTCCTCGGACTCGAGGCCGAGCCATTTCGAAGACGCGCCCGTAGCTATGATCACGGACCTCGCCTCCAGCTCCTCGCCTCCAGCGAAAACCTTGAATGGCCTTGCGGAAAAGTCGACTTTCGTGGCGTCCTCGTAGACGATCTTCGCTCCGAACTTTTCAGCCTGCCTCCTCATGTTCTCCATGAGGTCAGGTCCCAGGATCGGGTCGGGGAAGCCGGGGAAATTTTCAACCTCGGTAGTGAGCATCAGCTGGCCGCCCCACGCGGACCCGGCCACGACCGTGGTTGACAAATTGGCCCTGCAAGCGTAGATCGCGGCGGTCAAACCCGCCGGCCCGGAGCCTATGATCACGACGTCGTCCAAACTTCTTCACGGAATCAGGGCTGCCGAAGCGGCGGAGATAAGGCTTTACGCGGTCGCAAAAATCGATCTGGCAGAAGGGGCGCAAGCGCCCTTCGCGCGAGCTGGCCGTTTAGAAAGGCTTTTGAGCGCGGGCGCGTGGTAAATGGCGTTTCCGGTCAAATGCGAAAGGCCGTCTTGGGTGGTTACGCGGCATACGCCGTAGAGAGGTCGAGAAGCGCGGAGTTTTTTGAGTGGGCGCAGCGCCTCCTAGTCGAGTTGCTCTCGGTGGACAACACGCCGAAGCCCGACGTAGACGCCATGAGGCGGAATGAAGACGAAGCTTTCAAGATAATAGAGTCCGAGATAAGGGGTTCGTGCAGCTACCTCAGGCCAGAGTTGCGCAGGGTGCCGATAGACGCGGAGGCCATAGCCAAGCACCCGTACGTCACCCCTCCGCACTACACCAAAACCGGCGAAAGGCCGAGCGGGCTTTCGATCAAAGAGGCTTACGAAAACAGGGGCAACCTCGTCGTCATCCTGAAAGGCGATAAAGGAAAGCTTCCCGAAAGTCCAACCCTCTGCGCCCACGTCGACACGGTGGCCCCGCACTTGAACGTGAGGAAGGAGGATGGCACGGTCTACGGCAGGGGAGCGTGCGACGACAAGGGTTCGGTCGTTAGCATGATAGAGGCCTTGCGGCTGATCTCCGAGGTCTCGGAGAAGGAAGGGCGCAACGTGCTGGGCAGCTCCGCGTTCGCGCATTTCGTGATAGACGAGGAGCCGGGCGGCAACGGCGCGCTGAGCCTCGCTTTGGCCGAAGATTTGACGTCCGACAACGTCCTCGTGGCCGAAGCCACCGACCTCGTGCCGCACAGGGCAAACCGCGGCGCCCTTTGGTTCAAGGTCCGGCTGAATGGCAAACTCCCGGAAGCCGATCCGCTCGCGGCGCTCGCATACGTGACCTTGAGCTTGGAGCGGGAAGGCGACAAGATAATCGAGGAAACTTCCGAAGGGATATTCCTCAAGGAGCACGTCCAAACTTCTTACGGAATAGTAGCTGTAACGCCCTGCGGCGACTTGCCCGAGGCTAGGTTCGGGCAGCATCCTTCGA
>JAFNJA010000049.1 GCA_017601265.1 Candidatus Brockarchaeota archaeon | reverse complement strand
CGAAGAGTTCCACGAACTGTACCGCGAGATACAGGAAGGGCTGAAGTACGCTTTCAGGACGAAGAACGACGTCCTGCCCCTCACCGCCTCCGGCACCGGGGCCGCGGAGTGCGCGGTCTCCAACTTCGTCGAGGAAGGGAGCAAGGTGCTCGTGCCCGTTAACGGGGAGTTCGCCGAAAGGCTTGCGACGAGCGTCGAGAGGGCGGGCGGGGTCCCGGTCAAGATGGAAGTGCCGTACGGAGAAGCCCCTACTTTCGGGCAGGTCAAAGAGGCCCTCGACCTCAACAGGGAGGTAGATTCCCTTTTCCTGGTGCACAACGAAACCACGGCGAGGGACCTGAAGGAGATCGCCGGGTTGTGCAGGCGCGAAGGGGTCTTGGTAGTTGTGGACGCGATCTCCGACCTTTTCGGAGAGGAACTTGAAAACGACGAATGGGGGGTCAACGTGTGCTTCACCGCTAGCCAGAAGTGCTTGGCGGCGCCGCCCGGGCTTTCATTGATCTCGGTCGACGAGGCCGCCTGGGAAAGGATCGGGAAGAGGAAGTCGGAGTGCAGGTCCCTCTACTTCGACCTCGCGAGGATCAGGAGGTACCACCAGAGGGGCGAGACGCCTTACACCCCATCGGTGCCCCTTTTCCGCGCCTTGAACGAGGCATTGAAGGCGCTCAGGGAAGAGGGCTACGAAAACAGGATCCGGAGGCACAAGGCGTGCGCCCGCGCCCTCTACTCGGCCTTGCGCTCTCTCGGGCTTGAACCGTACCCGAGGAACGAGCTTTACCGTTCCAACACCGTCTTGGTGGTGAAGGTCCCCAGGGGCGTGGAAAACGCCGCCTTGAGGAGGTCCATGAAGGACAATTACGGCGTCGTCGTGGCGGACGGGATGGGCAAGCTCAGGGGCGAGACTTTCAGGATAGGATCGATGGGGGCGGTTTCGAGGAGGGAGGTCGCCATCACGATCGCGGCGCTCGGTGAAGCGCTTCGGCAGCAGGGCTACGCCGTTGAGCCTGGCAGGGCTTCGTTGGCCCTTGAATCATCGTTTCGCGAGGCCTATGCTTGAAGGGCGAGCCGATCTTTCTTCGGCTGGGAACGCCCGGCCTCGGTTGGCTGCGTCAGCAACCGAGGGCTTAAACAAACCTTAATAGAAGGAAGCGAAATGGAGGCCCAGGTGGGCTCGGCTTGATTTTGCGCGTCTGCTCAGGCCTCCTCGGGCGATCGGGTTCGGTGGAATTGGGCGGCGGGCAAACGCGTCATGGAGGAAAGCCCTTCAAGCGATTAACTTCGCGGCACGAGGAGGAGTGCTTCGGGCTGCCCAGGCCATGGTTCATGCCTTTCGTTGGCGTCGCCATACTGCTCATAGGCATCTTCGGCTTGCTCAAGGAACTGATCCCTGGCATGCCGAGCGTCTGGCCCCTTATACTGATCATGTTCGGAGCACTGGTCGTCGCGGCGGCGCTTTACCGGCCTCGGCGCTGAACGCGCCCACCGGCTAAAGCTCGCTTCACCCGAGCCGCCAAGGTTCGCGCTTTCTGAAGGGGCTTTTGAAGACGTTTGAGATCTTTCCAGCCCGTTCCAGGTGGATCATGCACGCTCGTATGCAACCCCTTCCCCCGCATATCGTCGAGGGGTGGTAGCTCTCCCATGCGTTCCTGACGTACTGCATGTTTTCCCTGAGGTAGCTCCAAACATCCACCTTGCACGCCGATTGCTCAGGCGGGTTGCCCTTATCCCCAACGATCCCTCTTACCACCCTTGCCACCTCGTCGGTCATGAACGGGCTGTACTCGGGAGTCCCGGCCTGGTAAACGGCGCCGCATTTTTCCTCGTCCAGCTTCCCCCACTCCAGCTCCTTTCCCGCAACCTCGATCTTGACGGTCTCCTTGGCGCTGATCGCTCCGGCGGGGCATTCCTTTACGCAAGCCATGCACCTGTCGCATATCCCGCCCTCGAAGATCGGGTCGGGCTCGAGGGGAGCGTCGGTGATGATGAACGCCAGCCTTTGCCTGGGCCCGAACTCCGGGGAGAGGAAGAGCTTGCTGTAGCCGATCTCGCCCATGCCGCATATCACGGCCGCGATCCTGAAATGGAGGAAAACATCTGGCCTGGGCCTGTCCGGCGAGACCCTCTTGCCGACTCCGCAGCCGAGCCTCACGCTGGTGTTCTGGTAAAGGACCGCTTCGTAGCCGTTGTCTTCGATGAAGTTCCCAACCTCCCTCAAGACGATGGGGGCGTAAACGTCGTTGATGCTGGCGTACCCCATCGCGGCGTAGCCCGCGAAGTACGTCCCCTCCTCTATCCCCCTGAGGAGGCCCCTGTGGATCCTGAAACCTAGGCCGATTATCGACCTCGCCTCCGGGAAGATGCGCCTCGGGTCGCTCTGCTCGGGCGCCCCCTCGAACCTGTCCATAGATCCTATCCCGACCAAGTCCGCGCCGCGGCTTTTGGCAAAAGCCTTAACCTCGTCCGCTCCAATCATCCATGGATCCCCGGGAAACGGGCCGTTCTTCTCGGTATTATCGCTTTTCGTACCCTCGAAAGTCAGCGCGGTTGCAAAGCTAAAAGGCGAGAAAGAAAAAACGTGGGGGTGGCTCGGGCTAGAAGGGCACGAAGAACCTTATCACGAACAAGATCCCGCCGATGAAGCAAGAGATGACGACGCCTACCACGAAGCCTGTTGCCGCCGATATTCCCGTGCTCTCGTAGAGCTTGCTTCCCCCGATCTTGAGGGTTATGGTCTTCAGCACCCAGGCCGCGAGGCACACGGTCCAGAGACCTTCAATGAGGGCGTGCCCGTCCGTTGCCAGCAGGAAGCCGAACACCTCGAACGGGAACCAGACGAAGCGGGCGTGCATCGCGCTGATGCCTATCGCGAACAGTATGCCAGCGATCATGTGTGGCCACCACGGATCGTAGGCTGGGCGTCGCGCCAGCGCGGTCGGGGAGTAGTATTCGTAGAGGGACCAACCGCCAGCGGACGGCATCCTGTTCTGCCCGAACGTGTAGAAGGCCCAGACCGTTCCGGCAACAGAGATTATGGGGGCGATCGCCGCGACGAGCAGCTGTATCTTGAACACGTTCTTGGTGGACACCTTGTACGCGTTTGCCATCTGGTAGGACGAGAGCGAAGAAAGCAGAGCGAAGCCGTTCCCTCCGCCGCCCACCGGCTGGCAGTTCAGGCCGTACGAGAAGAAGGTCGAAACGTACCAATCGGTCGTCTCGGCCGGGGTTCCCAACGCCGTCTTGACCCAACCGATCCCGTAGGTGGAACCGCAAGGCGCGACGTAGCCGACGAGGGCATAAGTCCTCACTTGGACGAAGTTCACTATGACGTAAAATATGATCATGGTCAGAGATGGCACGATGCCCGATCCAACGGCCATGAGCGTGGCTATGATCAAGATCGCCGATGCCGCGATCATCGCGTACGCGTTCCTGTAAGACATGGGCTCGCTCCTGTCGAGTTCCTCCGTCCTTTCTTTGCTGAGCTTGCCGATGGCGGCGTTGAACGTCTCCGCCACGTATTGCCGGTTCAAGAAGACGTAGGAGATGAAGATGCCGACGGTGACTCCGGCTGTCGTGAAGACGTCCCACTTGTACGGCTCGCCTATCCTGTATCCTTGCGTTCCGCACCAAACCCTGCCGCACCCTCCCATCTCAAGTATGCCGCTGTAGTACCCCATCTGGTACGCGATCTGCACGAGGACGACGAATACTATGTACCAGACCCACCCTCCGAGGAGCACGTTGAGGGGCGCCATGTAGAGTATCGCGACGAACACGGGGTTCTTGTTGAACTGGGCGAACCCGGCCACTTGGGCGAGAGGGGAAGACGGGTCGAGATAGTACGTGCCCATGAGGCAGGTGTTAGTCCTCCAGCCGTAGATGTCTGGGAACCAGGGGTACATGTAAGTCAAGAGGAGGGGGATTTGGTAGGCTATGCCCAAGGCCAGCGCGACTATGAACGGCAACCCCAAGCGTTCCTTGAGAGGCTTCTTAGAACTGGACTTCTCGATGAGGTCTATCGCAACCTGCGTGTGCGGGAAGGGGACCTTCTCGACGTCGATCCACCGCCTCCTCCATATTACGCCCCAGCCGAGGGCGAAGAACCCGCACGCGGCGAAGAATATGCCCCACCAGACGATGGCCGGAAGCCACGCGCCCCATTGCACAGGAGCGCCTCCCGAGATCATGGGCTGGACGGCCTCGACCGGCGGTACCAGGAGCGTGGACCACGGCAGGACTTCCGGGGGGAAGTTCACGACGTCGTAGACGAAGTGCGGTATTCCTCGCCCTATCGGGAATTCGTCGTAGGAAGTGAAGCTGAGCAGCGCTGTGCTCATGGAGTAGAGGTATGTGTAGTAGGACATGCTGATCGTTCTTCCCATCAACTTACCAAGAACGCCGACTGCCATGATTAGGATGAGGGGCAGGACCATGAGGACGAGCTTGCAAGCCACGGAGCCAAGGGCGTACCAAGCCGCGTTGGGCTGCAAGCAGGTATGAATCGGTCCTAAGAAGCTGATCACGACGGTGAGAACCAGTATCTGCGCCCAAGGTATTTTCTCGACGATCACTTCGGATTTCGCGGTATCCAAGCAATTTTCACCTTTCCCTAACGTGCCCTTCTCCTTTATTTATATAAAACTTTTCCTTTTTTTGAAACTGAAGAAGCGCCAATCTGCAGGATGCAGAACTGCGCCAATCCAGCGCGCGGAGCTAAAACCAAAGGCATATTAAAAGAAGAGCTTGCAGCAACCGAAGGCCATGACTTACTGCGTGAAGTGCGGCGTCAAGAACTCGCGCGAGGCGGAGACGTGCTCCAGGTGCGGAGCAAGCTTGGGCGCGGGACGCGATCCGGATCCTAGGGAGGACGAGTGCTTCGGGCTGCCCCACGGCGGAGAGATCGCGAGCGTCGTATTCGGGTTAATCATCATCATTTTCGGAGTTTCCTGGCTGGCGGGCCTCGACTTTTGGAAGCTGCTCTTCCCCCTCCTTTTGATCATCTTCGGATCTTTGATCATCCTCGGATCGATCTACAAGTCCAGACGCGGATGATTTCTTCGCGGCTTTGCAAGCGCTGCAAACCTTCTGGTGGTTCAGGTTCGAAATAGAAATCCTCGCGGAGATCCAGAAAAGGACGAGGAGGATGAGGAAGGAGTCGGTGGCGCCGCTCCTAGCGATCGAATCGATCCCCAAGAAGGTGAGGCACGCCCCGAGGACGAAGAAAAAGTTCGAGATCGATCGCAAGCAACCCCTCAAGTCCCTCAGGATCGCCGAGCCCAGGAGCCCAAAACCGACGCCGGAAACCCCGAGGAAAACCAGATGGAGGCCGTACCTGCCAACCTGGATGATGTCGAGGGCGTACGCGCTGGTCGCGAAGATGGCCGCAAAAGCGCCAAGGCACAATCCCGCGCAGCCCGAGCAGAGCTTCCTGTTGCCTATCTTTAGGACGTGAGATGAAAACTTCCCGCAATCTGGATGGTGTCCCCGCACCGCGAACCTTGAGGGGCAAAGCGCCCCTTCTTCGCGCCGGCCCCTTAAGCCAGCGTTTCCAACGCCTTGGAGACCGAGTTTGAGAGGCCTTGAACAAGATCTTGGGAATAGTGCCGCCAAAATCCCCAAAGCGCAGATCGAACCGAAGATCGCGCCGAAGGCTTGTTTACGCGGGCCCAAGCCCTCCGCCCCGGTTGCAACGTTTAGCGCCACCGCGACCATGAGGAACGTGCCGAAGAAGGCGGCTGCGACCATGAAAAGGACGTAAGGCTCCCCGCCCGCCCGATCGCGCGCGCTCGTACCGTCCATCAAAACCTTCTCAACCGCTTGGCGATGCCCCGCGTCGCCATGTGCCAGTAGACCCTCCTCCTCATCTCGTTTTTGGCGAAGAGGCCCCCGAACCTCCTACCCAAAGAGCCGTAAAAGCTCCTGTAACATCCGTAAAGCTCCTGCTGCACCTCCTCCCTCGAAAGGCTTTCCGTCGGCATTATGGCGTGGACCATGTCGTAATCTGCCCAATTGGTATCCTCTATCCAGCCTCTCTTGGAAGCTTCCTCGTAGACCTCGGTCCCGGGGAAAGGCGTCAAGATTCCGAAGATCGCCAGGTCCGGATCCAGCTGGTTGACGAACTCCCTGAGGCCCGAGATCGATTCCGCCGAGTCCTCGCGACCTCCTATGATGAACATCGCGTGGGCGAAGATGCCGTTCTCCTTCAGAAGCTTCACGGCAAGCCTCGCGTCCTCCGGCCCTATCCCCTTCCTGTACGAGTCTAGCGCCCGTTCCCTGTCGCTCTCGACCCCGAGCAACACCCAGCTGAGCCCGGATCTGCGCAACTTTGGAAGCAGGTCTTGGTGCCTCACGACGTCGTCGCACCTGGCCTGGACGAACCACATCAAGTCTCCAGCGATCCCCCGATCCAAGATCTCGTCGGCCAGCTCCCCGGCCCTTTTCCCAAAGCCGAAGTTGTCGTCCGTCAACCAGACGAACCTGCTTCCGTAATTGCTGTAGCAGAACTCGATCTCGTCCGCCACGCGCTTCGGCGTCTTGGCCCGCCAGCTCCCCTGCCAATGCCTCCACTGCGAGCAGAAAGTGCAACGGTGTTGGCACCCCCTCGATCCCTCGATCAGGGCGTAACCAGCCTTTCGGCCGGCCATGGTCGAGAAGTGGTACTCGCCCACCAAGTGCTCTACGAAATGGTACCCCGGGAATGGCAGGCTGTCCAAGCTCTCGATCTGCCGTCGGTCAGGGTTGTTTCGGACACCGCCGCCGCTCCTGAAGGAGATGCCATCCACCTCCGAGAGCGGCCTCTTCTCCGAGCGCGCGCGGACCAGGTCGGCGAGCGTCAGTTCCCCCTCGCCCCTCACGATCACGTCGATCTCCGGGTACGTTTCGAGGCTCTCCCTCGCCGTAGCCGTGAAATGCTGGCCGCCTGCCACGGCCAGGACGTCAGGATTCGCTTCCTTCGCGGCCTCCAAAGTCCGGACAACGGCGTAGGCGTTGCAGGTCGCGAGCCCGCTCGGGGCCACCACGTCAGGACCGAACGATTCGATCTCCCTTCCAAGGCCCTTCCAATCCAGGCGCTCTGCCTGGCAATCGAGGACCTTGATCTCGACGTCCTTGACCTCGCCCTCGAGGAACGCCGCGAGCTGCAAGATCCCGTAGGGCGGCGGGAGGTACTCGCCCATGACGAACCAACGATCTTTAGGGGGCTCCACGAAGAGGACCTTCATCCGAGCGCCTCCCCTAGCGATGTCCTACCGCCTTTCGAGCCTCGACGCTCCTCGTCGCCACGACATCGACGCCGGTGCCCAGCAAGTTTCCCAATACGAGCTTTCCAATCGGGACGGGAGCTTCGAGCGTTACCTTGGAGATCTCCCATTGCGCCCTGCTTACGAGCTCCTTCGGTATCGGCTTCGTGGTCTTGACGGAAGTTACGGGCAAAACCCCTCCCCTGACGGACACGAGCGTCGTCAGGACCCTCTTCGGCGAGGTGCATTCCTCCTTCGCGTACTCGACGCCCCGAACGCAAGCGTTGCCCTCGACGCTTAATACCTCGCCGTCCTTCACGCTAACCTCGATCTTGCACCCGACGGGGCAAACTATGCAGGTTACCCTCTCTTTCCTTTCGGCCAACCCCTCACCTCGAATGTCAAAGCTTCGCCAACGCCGGAGAGCAGGCTTCCCTCGATCCTGACCCTCACCATCTCCGCGGGCATGGCCGCGCGGATTCTTACCTCCTTATCGATCTCGTTGAACGACAACGAACAGTCCCTCATCGGGCTCCTTACCCTCGAGTAGAAGACCGTGTCCCTGTCTCCGCTGAACAGGTGCGGAACCACGAACCTGACGTTCTCCCCGGGCACGGCCCTCTTCCAAGCGCTCGGCCTCCTCATGGTTCCTTCGATCAAAGATTTTGCCGACATGGCGCACAGCCTGCCTTGTTCCACGGCGTGGTCGACCAGGTCGTTCACGACCAACACGTTTCCGCAGGCGAAGACGCCGCGCAGGGATGTTTCGAGGAACTCGTTCACAAACGGCCCGCCGGTCAACGGATCGATCTTGGCGCCCGCCTTCTCCAGCAGACCGGCCTCCGGAACCAGGCCCGCCGCGACGACCAGAGTGTCGCACTCGATCTCCGACTCGGTGCCGGGAACCGGGCCCTGCTTCTCATCAACCTCCGAAACGACGACCGACTCCACCCTCTTCCTCCCCCTCACCTCCAAAACGGCGTGAGAGAGGAGCATGGGTATCCCGAAGTCCTCGAGGCACTGGACCACGTTCCTGGTCAATCCTCCCGGGTAACGAGTTATCTCCACGACGGCCTTCACTTTCGCTCCCTCAAGCGCGAACCTCCTGCTCATTATCAGCCCGACATCCCCCGATCCAACGACCACGACCTCCCTCCCCGGAAGGAGGCCGTAAAGGTCCATCAGGGCCTGCGCTGTACCGGCCGTCATGACTCCCGCAGGCCTGTCTCCCGTGATGCCGATCTCGAAAGCGTTCCTCTCCCTGCAACCGGTTGAGAAGATCAAAGTGGAAGCCCTCATCGTTTCAACCCCCCTCGGGCTCAAGACCTCGATCGACGCGCCGCATCCTCCAACCTGGCTCAGCCGAGAAACGTAGCTGTCGAGCAGGATCTCGACTCCAAGATCCCGGGCGCGCTTCTCGAGCATCTCCGCGAACTCAGGCCCGGTGTAATCCTCCTTCGTCTCCAAAATTCCGAACCCGGTGTGTATGCACTGGGGCAGTATCCCTCCCAGGGAGCCCTCCCTCTCAACCAACAGGACTTCGAGGCCAGCCTCCTTGCAGGAAGATGCCGCGGCAAGGCCGGCCGGTCCGCCTCCGACGACTATCACGTCAGCTTCGCGCTCCCTCACGGCCAACACCCAAAGCGAGGGCTTCGCGGAGCTTCGGCGCATGAGGCAAGCCCTGAGCGCGCCCGCTCCCGAGCCCTTTTCGGTTCGATCCGCACCGACTACGCCCCCTATGTTCCATCCCTTACCCTGCCGAGAACCACGTTCGAACCCTTCCCCTTCACCGAAACGTCTTCGATCCGCGTCCCGGTCTCCCTGCTCAACAGGACCATCATCTTCGCGAGGCAGAAGGAGCCCTGGCAGCGCCCCATCCCGGCCCTAGTCCTGAACTTGATCGAATCGAGCGTTCTAGCTCCCCTCCTTATGGCCTCTTTGATCTCGGCCTCCGTAACGGTCTCGCAGGTGCAGACTATCCTGCCGTAGCTCGGGTCCTTCGAGATCAGGCCGTCCCTCTCGGACGAAGGCAGGTCCCGAAACCTCGTCATGGCCTTCCTCCTCGATTTCCATTTGCCCTTGATCGCAAACCTAAAGCCCCCCTTCGCCAGCAGCTTCGCGACCTCCATCGCGATTGCCGGCGCGGAGGTAAGGCCGGGCGACCTGGTCCCCACGCAGTTAACCAATCCCGAAGGGTCTTCGTACGCCTCGATTATGAAATCACCGCGATCCGGCTCGGGCCTGAGCCCCGCGAAGGTCCTGATCGCCGCGCTGCGGGGGGGAAGCCCAACCACGAGCCTCGAAGCCTCCCTCCAAACCTCTTCCAAGCCTCCCTTCGTGGTCTCAGTGGACTCCCTCTCCTTTTCCCCGAGGTCCTTCGCGTTCGGACCCACGAGAAGGTTTCCGTCCGCCGTCTGCGTGACAACAACGCCTTTCGTCTCGGGCCTGGGCGCTGGAAAGAGCGTCATCCCGACCTTTGGCTCCGCGTCCCTGTCGAAGACGAAGTATTCCCCCCTCCTCGGCCTTATGCGGAAGCCCGAAATGCCAGCCGTGCCCGATAGGAGGTCGCCGAATATTCCGGAAGCGTTCACGACCGCGTCCGCTTCAAGAAACCCGCGATCGGTCTCGACGCCGACGACTCTCCGGTCCTTCACGACGATCCTCCTCGCGAGAGTTTCGAGGTGGAGCTTCGCCCCGTTTTCGGTAGCGTTCTCGATCAGGGCCACCGTCGCCTCGTAGGGTGAGATTATGCCGCTCGTCGGGGCCCAGAGGGCCTCAACCGCCTCTTTCGACGCGTTGCTTTCCAGCTTTTGGACCAAGTCGGTCCCCACGACCCTCAGGCCAGGCACTCCGTTTGACCTGCCCCTTGACAGGAGCTCTGCCAAAACCCTCCTTTCGTTCTCGTCGAAAGCCAAGACCAAAGACCCGCACCACCTTACGGGCACTTCGAGCTCATCCGCAAGCCCGCGCCAAAGCTCGTTGCCTGCCCTGCAGAGCCTCGCCCTCATCGGGAACTTGCTCGGATCGTCGTCGTAACCTGCGTGCAATATTCCGGTGTTTGCCTTGCTGGCTCCCCACCCGACATCGGCCTCCTTCTCCAAGACGTGCACCTCGAAGCCTTCGTACTTGCTTAGCTCCCTTGCAACTGCAGAGCCAACGACGCCCGCTCCGATTATGGCTACCCTGAATGGCAACTAATTGGACACCTTCGCCCAACCTAGAGACCTTTTGACGGCCTCCTTCCAGCAGGCGAGGAGCTTGGCCCTTTCCCCCTCCGCCATCGAAGGCTCGAACGTCCTTTCAGACTCCCACATCGACCCCAGCTCCGAGAGGCTCTTCCAAGTTCCAACGCCCAGCCCTGCAAGGTAAGCGGCGCCGAGAGACGTGGTCTCGACGATCTTCGGCCTCACGACCTCTACTCCCGTTATGTCCGACTGGAACTGCATCAAGAAGTTGTTCCTCGAAGCTCCACCATCTACCCTGAGCTGCCGGACCTCGGTCGATGTGTCAGAGTGCATCGCCTCCACCACATCCCTAACTTGGTAGGCGATCGATTCCAAGACCGCCCTGCACAGGTGGGCAACGCCCGTGCCCCTCGTTATGCCGATGAGCAGGCCCCTGGCGTACTGGTCCCAATGCGGCGCGCCCAGGCCTACGAAGGCCGGGACGAAGTAAACGCCCGCGTTGTCCTTGACCGAGCTCGCGAGCCTTTCGGTCTCCGAGGAATCGGATATGATTCGCACGCCGTCCCTGAGCCACTGCACTGCTGCGCCCGTCGCGAAAACGCTTCCCTCGAGCGCGTAATCGGCCTTCCCCCTCTCGAGGCCCCAAGCCACTGTCGTGATCAAACTTTTCGACCTGCAAGGCCTTCCACCAGTGTTCATGAGGACGAAGCTTCCCGTCCCGTAAGTTGCTTTGGCCATGCCCTCCTCGAAGCAGGCCTCCCCGAAGAGGGCCGCTTGCTGATCTCCAGCGTCTCCCGATATCGGTATCGAGGCTCCAAGGACGCTACTGTCAGTGTAACCGTAAACGCAGCTGGAGGGCAACGCTTCTGGAAGGGCGATTCGGCCAGGTATGCCGAGGATATCCAATATTTCAGCATCCCAAGCGAGCTTCCTTATGTCGAACATCATGGTCCTAGAAGCGTTTGAGTAATCCGTGGCGTGGACCAAGCCTCCGGACAGCTTCCAGATCAGGAAAGAGTCCACGGTCCCGAAGCATATCTCCCCGCGCTCGGCCCTTTCCTTAATCATTGGGAAGTTCTCGACCATCCACTTCACCTTGGGCGCGCTGAAATAGGAATCAGGCTGAAGCCCCGTCCTCTCCCTCAGGAACTCTCCATGCTCCTCCTTGATCTCTTCCACCATGTCCGCGGTCCTCCGATCCTGCCACACTATCGCGTTGTGGACGTGCTCGCCCGTGACGCGATCCCAGAGTATCGTTGTTTCCCTCTGGTTGGTCACGCCCAAGCAGGACAGATCCTTAACCTCGATTCCCGCCTTGCGGACGCAGTCTTTCACCGTCCGAAGCGTCGAAAGCCAAATCTCGGACGGATCCTGCTCCACCCAGCCGGGGCGAGGGTAGATTTGGGTTATCTCTTCCTGGCTGGATGAAACCTGGCTTCCATCCGAGTCCCAAACCATGGACCTTACGCTCGTGGTTCCCTCATCGACCGTCAAGACGTATTTTCCTATTTTTACCACCGCAACTAACAGACAACGTCGATATTTTGACTTTTGGGTTCGTCCGGCTCGGAATCTTAGTACCTTGCCTTCCGGCCATCAACCCGGGCAGTCTTTTCGTGCCGATGGAAGTTCCACTTATTCTTCTTTTATTGTTCAACCGGGGAACGGTCGCCAATACGTTTGCAGAAGTACTGACCGGGACCGTTTCTATCTTACCATCCGTAAGGAAACCAAAATTATACTTATATGTATGAATGGCAAAATTTGAACCGCGCCAATCTTGTGGATCGAAAAAAGAAGAGGAAAACTCACGAGAACGCAGCTCTGGCTCAGGGCCTCCTAGTCATGGAAACGTAAGACAACTTTCCTACAGCCATAATCCATTGCACAGCTATTTTGCGCTGCTATGGGAGCAACTGATTTTCTGAGGATATCGATATCTTCCAGATGTTCAGTAGGTCGAGAGGATAGCCAAATGCGACTTGCCTGAAAGCCGTAGACGGAAAGGACGAGGCTCTCACTGAACAAAAGTATAAGAGGATGTACAAGCTGGCATCGAGGTAGCTCGCGCGCAGCAGTAGCTGGTAAAGGGCTCGCGCTTTTCATGGATAACAGGCCGAACGTAGGTGTGCAACCCTTAATAGTCTCCGAGAGCCTTCGGAATAGACGCATGTCTCCTGTAGGGCGCTGGACGCTCCTCAATCGATCCAGTTTTGGCAAAAGCCTCGCCGGGCTCAGGGAAGACTTCAATTCATTCTTGGGCTCGGAGCGCGGGCGCAAGGCATGCATCTACGCCATCGGGGCATCGAACCTGCTCGTCGGTTTTTGCTTTCTTTTCCCCTCCTTTGCTCCCTATTGAATCTGGATATGGAATTGCGCAAGATAATGGGGATTTTTTTCTCACTTTCTTTAGCGTTCTTACTGATGGAAGCTTTTTCTCATTATTTTATGCATACTCTTTATCTTTACCCTCTATCAGGGTTAGCCGTGTTTTTCATTCTTACGGCTTGGGAATCCTGAAACTAAAGAACTGGGCCCGCGTCGCCACCATCGCTGCGTCGCTGATGGATGTGATCTTTGAGCTTTGGGCTAGCTTGACTGCGAAAGCGGCGCTAGATTGGTTATCTCCTTTGTATCCCTATCGGTATTCTCCTTATGAGATAACCATCTACACACTGCTCTTCATTTCCGTTCATGCCTTCATCATCTGGTACCTAACCCGACCTCACGTCAGGCAGGCCTTCGAGCACAAAGCCAACGCATCCGTCAAGGCTCAAGCAGAGCGCCTCAGGTCTTTCCAAGTTTAAACTATCTAGGCTCGTTATTGCTCTTTGGATGGATAATTACCTAAACCGGACCCCAAGTTCA
>JAFNJA010000048.1:7462-13562 GCA_017601265.1 Candidatus Brockarchaeota archaeon | reverse complement strand
GTTACTACGGCTTGATAGGATACATGGTGCCATCTGGTTTCTACGCTGCTGCGGCTTTCTTCAAGCCAATATGGCCAAGCGCTCCTGAGCCGCGCACGATGGAGTGGACCGTCGCCATGGGGTTCGCGATAATGCCAGCCAGCAATGCAGCGTACGAAGGTTGGGCTCACCAGTTCCTGGCGATGCCGTCCAACTATACGTTGGCAAGCCTAACCAAAACGAATCCCAAGAACGTTTTGAAAATAACGGCATTTGCGGCCATTGTGCCTCCGGTATTGGCGATAGTGTCGATCATCTGGGCATGCTACACGTTCGGACTGAACAGCCTTCCTGGCCAGTCCTTCACTTGGGGGCCAACGGACCGCTTCACGCCAGAGTTCATAGAAAATTGGCCGGCAAGGGGCATTTGGTGGCCTCAAGCGGTTGCTGGCTTTCTAGCAGCTTTCGTCCTGAACTATCTACATGCTCGATTTGTTTGGTTCCCATTTGAGGCGATAGGTTTCCTATTCGCTGTCGACCTTTGGGCGATGGACATGGCGCTTTGGCAAAGCGCTTTGATCGCTTGGGTCGTAAAGACGCTGACGCTGAGGATAGGGGGCAGCAAGTTATATGAGGCTACTGGCAGGCCGGTAGCAGCAGGCTTCGTCATCGGCTTCGCGATCATGTGCGTCTTGGGCGGAGTTGTTGGCGCGATCAGGTTCTTCTTCCCGTTCTAGGCGTTGAGAATCCGGTTCGTTTCCAACTGGAAGAGCGCTTCTGTCCCGGCCAAGAGATTTTACAGTCCTGGGATAGAAAGATCCGGCAACCTTCGCGAAAATACAACCCATTCATGCTCCTCGAGAACACGCTCTTTTCCGAACCGCTTGGGATGGGCGTCCTGGATAGGGAAGATATGGGCAGCTTCTTGATGACCGAGGTGGCGGTCGCGAATTTGGCTTTGGCAGGGTTCGCCGCGATTCCCGGGGAAGCGTTCCCGGATTTCGGGTTGGAACTCTGGATGATGAAACCAAGTACGGGTTCGTATTGGGCATCGCCAAGGACGGGCTGGGCTACATGATGCGTAAGAGCGACTCCGGCCTCGAACTCGAGTACGAGCGGAGCATGCCGTTAGGACCGAAAACGTGGCCTATCCATTTTAAGGCCCTTGCTGGGCTCGTTAGGAAATGTCTTGGGCCCTCTAACGATCAACGATGGGTAGGTTCCAGTCGGAGTCGCGGAGCGATGACAAAAGTTAAATAAAAAAGGAAACCTCGTCGGGCCAGGACGGGGCGGAATAATCCATGGAACACGAGGTCAAAGAGCGTATACCTTGGATACCTGTAGCTGTCGTAACAATCGTGGTTGGCTTTGCGCACATAATGTGGACGATGATGCAGCCAGGCGGGGGGGTGGCCGCATGGTACAGCATAGGGATCGTAGGCGGAATGCTTTACTTTATGCCGCTGCCTTACGTAGCTTTGCTCGTTCTAGCGGCGATCTCCAAAACGAAGCTCTTTGGAGACGTTAAGCCCTCAATATTCACGTACATCTACTCCTGCCTAACTCCGCTCGCGTTTTCGGGCGTATATGACGCGGTTTTCGTCCCGGCTTCCTATTGGGCCGATAGATACCTATCCTCTTTATCCATGGAGCTCGAGCCGTGGTTCTTCGCGCCAGAACCGGAAATCGCCGAGCAGATCTTGACGGGAGGGGTGCCGATCCCTTGGGCGGAATGGCTCCCTTCGATATTGTGGTGGTGGACAATCTTCTCCCTCTGGGCGTTTTTCTTCATCTCGTTGGGTACGATAATGAGGAGGCACTGGGTTGACGTAGAGAAAGTTCCTTTTCCGCAGACGGTCGTGGCGCACGAGATAGTGAAGATGGCCGAGAAAGATAAGGAGGGGGCTGCGAGCATAAAATGGATCTCTGCAGGGATGTCGGTAGGGCTGGCGTTCTCACTCGTACTATTCATGATACTGCTGTTCCCGTGGTTTCCCGACGTCCTTGGCTGGAGGGTTAACACCTGCACCTGCTCCGGTGCGACCTTCATTACGACCGACTCTCCTTTCATAAACGTCGTCGCCCTAACCACGTTTCAGAAGAACCCCCTCTACCCGGCAATACTCTATTTGGCCCCGGTTAACATCCTGTTCAACATCTGGTTCTGGTCGATAGTGGTGATAATCCTCACGCAAGTGGCGTACGCCTTGGGCTACTATACGGCTGCCACAACCGTAGGCGGTTGCGGAAGAGGGTATTGCGGGGAGGCGAGCGTGTTCACCAACCCACCCTTCCTGTGGGCCGTGTTCGGGGATCTTGGGGTCGCGCTGGGCATCTTCTTCACCTATTGGATACTCAACAGGGGTTACTTCAGGGACACCGTGATCGCCGCTATTGGGAAGGGCAGCCTTGCCGAAGCGGAGAAGGACGAAGCGATCCCTTACAGGATTGCTTACGCAACGCTCCTTGCTTCCTTTGTTCTGATCTTAGTGGCCTTTATGGCCGCGAGCCTGAGCATCCTGCCAGCCCTGATGCTGTTCTTCGCAACCTTGTTCTACGGTTTTCTTTGGACCCGCATGTGGGGCTTGACCGGTTACATGAGCCCGACTGGGTTCTACACCGCCGTAGCATTCATGAAGCCGATATGGCCTCATCCGCCTGAGCCGCGCACGATGGAGTGGACCGTCGCCATGGGGTTCGTCGTAATGCCAGCGAGCAACGTGGCGTACGAAGGTTGGGGGCATCCGTTGCTCGCGATGATTTCGAACTACCGACTGGCGAGCCTGACGGGCACGAGCCCCCGGAACGTCTTGAAGGTGACCGTATTTTCGGCGGTGCTGGCTCCACTTCTAGCCATGCTTTCGCTCATAATAGGATCATACGCTTTTGGTTTGACGAGGCTCCAAGGCGCCGGGATGGGTACTTGGGGACCCACGGACCGCTTTACTCCGGAGTTCACGGAAAACTGGCCAGCCAGGACCACCTGGTGGCCCAACATGCTCCTGGGTTTCGTTGTCGCATTCTTGTTGAACTACCTTCACGCCCGTTACGTCTGGTTCCCGTTCAACGCGATAGGTTTCCTGCTTGGTACGGATATGTGGTCGGTGGTTCCAGCCGTATGGCAGGCCGCGCTCATCGCCTGGGTTCTAAAGACCTTGACACTCAGGATAGGCGGAAGCAAGACGTACGAGGCGTTCGGCAGGCCCGTCGCGGCAGGGTTCCTGATTGGCTTTGCGATAATGTGTTTCGTGGGCGGAGCCGTCGGCATAGTCAGGTTCTTCTTCCCGTTCTAGGCGCTGTATCATTCCGGTTCGATTCCGGCTGAAAGCGCGCTTCCGACTAGGCCGAGGGTTCTCCAGTCCTCGCCCTTCCCTTCGCGATATCCAGTTTTATGGGGCGGCTTTACCTGGCGAACCCCGAAATCTTGGCTTGACCCATCCCGCTTACGAAGCGGAAGCCCTGCGCGACGAAAGACGCCCTTGCTAGCTTGAAAGCGCGGGGCGACTTTTAACGTCGGGAAAGCTTATCTTTTTGCCGGTTCCCAAATGCCGAGGCACATGGACGTTTACGAAGCCGCGATAGGCAGGAGGACGACGAGGCGTTTCAAGCAAGATGCTATTGGCAGGGAGACGCTCGAGAAGCTCGTGAACGCCGCAAGGCTCGCTCCTTCCGCCATGAACCTCCAGCCCTGCGAATACGTCGTCGTCGACGATCCCAGGGTGGCTGACGAGGTTTTCAAAACCCTGAGGTGGGCGGCTTACATAGCTCCCGAGGGCGACCCGAAGGAAGGCGAGAGGCCCGTCGCCTACATCGTTGTCCTTTTGAACCGCAAAAAGCGCGAAACGGGCGGCGAGGTTGACGCGGCGGCAGCGATAGAGAACATCTTGCTTACTGCCTACGGCGAGGGTCTGGGATCTTGCTGGCTGGGTTCGGTTGACAGGGAACGCCTGTCGAAGGTGCTCCGCGTCCCGGAGCACTGCAGGATCGACTCTGTCGTCGCGTTGGGCTACGCGGCCGAAAAGCCCGTGTTGGAGGAGATGGCAGAATCTGTAAGGTACTGGAAGGACGGGGAAGGCGTCCTCCACGTTCCGAAGCGGAGGCTGGAGGACGTGATCCACTTCAACGTATATTGAAGCAACGTTTGCAAACTTTGCATCCAGCCGATTTCCCATCCATTCCGTTCTCAAAAGGCGCAAAGTAGAAAACAATCGGGAAGCTTCTAAAAAGGCACACCTTCGACGGACGCAAGTCCTTTTTGCGGCGGACGGGGTTCCGTAATTTCCGACCTTGGCCCGCTCCTTAAGAGTTCCTTGACTCAACGGCCGCGGAACGTCCGCCATATTACGCCGTCTTGCACAGCTGAAAGTGCGATTGCGATGAGGCGGGCGAAAAGGAACTCGCTGGCGTGGAGGATCACGTTCCCACTCAGGTTCGCGGCTGCCTGCTTCCTCGCTTTGATCTGGCTGCTTGGCCTCAGCTTGGGGCTGTGGGATGTTTAGGCATTCTTTCAGAGAATGGTGACTCTGGCGACCTGGGCGCGCACCACCGTTCCCCTGAACAGGCCAAGCGGCCGGGACCTTGAAACGGGACAAGACGACATGGACAGAAGCCTTAATGCCGATAGGGTCGATGAAGGGAGACGGTGCAGATAGCGAGGATGAAGGGACGCGAGGTTTTGGCATCAGCCCTAAGGGAAGAAGGGGTGGAGTTCGTCTTCGGCCTTCCAGGGGGGCAGAGCGTCGACGTCCTCTACGACGCGCTCGACAAGTCGAGCGAGCCCAAGCCGATATTGGTGAGGCACGAGCAGTCGGCGCCGTTCATGGCGTTCGCTTACTCAAGGCTGAGGCGCAACCCGGGAGTGTGCCACGGAACGGTGGGGCCCGGGGTGCACAACATGGTCGCCGGGATCGCTGAAGCTTGGTCCGCCTCGATGCCGATAGTCGCGATATGCCCCCAGGTCAGTTCGGAGCACGAGTGGAAAGGCGCCCTGCAGGAGTTCCCGCAGGTCCAGATGATGGCCCCTTTCACGAAGTGGGCCGCCAGAATCTCGGACCCGGACAGGATCGCCTGGACCGTCCGAAGGGCATTCCAGATCGCCTGCAGCGGCAGGCCGGGCCCGGTATTCGTCGAGATCACGCCGGAGGCCGGGAAAGGTGAGACCGAAGCGACGGGTTATGTAAGATCGATCCGCCCCCTGAGGGCGAGGCCGGATGGAAAGGACGTGGCGAACGCGTGCGAACTGAAGGCGGAAAGGCCCGTAATCGTTGCCGGAGGGGGAGTTTACCTTTCCGGAGCTTTCGGGGAGCTGCGCGCTTTCGCCGAAGCCCTCTCCTTGCCGGTGCTTACGACCGCGTCGGGCAAGGGATCGATTCCGGAGGACCATCCGTTGTCGGCGGGCTTGATAGGCTTGTATCGCACCAAGGTTTCGAGGAAAGTTTGGAACGAGGCCGACCTCGTGATCGGGATCGGCACGAGGTTCGAGCAGCTCGAGTCGGGGAACTGGGATTGGTTCCCCGAGAAAGCCAAGCTGATCTCCGTCAACGTCGATGCCTCCGAGATCGGCCTGAACTGGATCCCGGACGTCGCTCTCGTCGGCGACGCGAAACTCGCCCTTAGGGACATGCTCGAATCCATTGCCGCTAACGCGAGGAAAAAGGGTAGTGAGTGGATGCCGAGGATCGTGCAGCTTGAAAGGTTGAAAAAGGAGTACGAATCCGAAATCCAAGGTGCCACGAGTTCGGAGAAGCGCCCGATCAAGCCTTTGAAGGTGATGAAGGAGCTGAGGGAGCTTATGGAAAAGGACGCGATAGTGTGCCACGAGAACGGGTCGATAGACATATGGTCTTACTCGCACCTCCCGATCTTGGAGGGCGGGATGTCCGTGATGCCCGGCGGGCAGACCTGCATGGGCTTCGGCGTCGCGGCGGCGATAGGGGCCAAGCTGAGCATGCCGGAGCGCCAGGTCGTTTGCGTGACCGGCGACGGGGCTTTCCAGATGATGGCGAAGGAGCTTCCGACGGCAGCCCAGTACGGAGCGCCCGCCACCTGGTGCATAATGGACAACTTCTCCCTAGGCTGGGTGAAGTTTTCGCAGAAGCATTTCCACGGCGGGCATTGCGTC
>JAFNJA010000048.1:0-7452 GCA_017601265.1 Candidatus Brockarchaeota archaeon | reverse complement strand
TTGCGTCGCCGTCGATTTCGAGGTGCAACCCGATTTCGCGAAGCTGGCCGAGGCTTCGAAATGCCACGGCGAGAGGGTCGAGAACCCGGGAGACGTTGGCGAGGCTTTGAAGAGGGCATTCAAAGCCAACGTGGATGGCGTGCCGGCCGTCGTCGACTTCGTCGTGGACGGGTCGGATTTGCCTCCCGGCTTTTTGGAGTTCTACGGGGTAACGTAGCGCAAGCACTATCCCGGGGATATGCGTTATAAAGCCCGGTTTTGCATCAGGCACGGTCGCCATGGAACCCCGGAGCAAAGCGTTCGATAGGCTGATGGAGGAAATAAGCGAATCGAAGATCGTCGACATACATTCGCATATCGATCCTTCGCGCCCGTCCGCCAAGACAGCGGCGGACATCCTGCTTTACCACTACTTGGCGACGGAGCTCAGGTCGGCGGGGGTGCCCGAAGAAATCCTTTCGGAAGGGAAGGAACCGGAACAGAGGGCAAAGGGGGCGGTGCCGTACATGCGCTTGATAAGGAACACGACCACGTACTGGTGCCTTAAGAGGATCTTGGAGGACATCTACGGCTTCGAAGGAGATGTCACGGAATCCAATTACCCTTCGTTGCGCGAAAGAATCGTTGCGAACTCCGGCCGAGCGGACAGGGCTGAGGAGGTCCTCAGGAAAAGGGGCGGGATCCGGAAGACCTTCCTGACCTTCGACTACGCCACCGAGCCTCCCGATCACGACCCTTCGCTCTTCGCCGGAGCCCTCAGGATCGAGCCGCTCATCGGGAGGTTGAGCCCTGCTTCGCTTAGGAACCTGTCCAAGTCGACCGGCCGCGGCGTCGAAACTATGGGCGATTTCGAAGAGGCGTTGACCGATTTGTTCAAGAAGTTCAGGGGTTGCGTGGCCGTGACCGCGAGCTTCCTCCCGAGCGAGTTCTACGTGAAGCCCGACAGGGGGAAGGCCAGATCGGCGTTCGAGAATCTCCTCAAGGGCGGGGACTTGGCAAGGGAAGAGAGGAATTCCCTCTCCTCGTACGCCCTCGGCGAAATCCTGGAGAGGGCGGCGGAGAACCGCGTGCCTTTCCAGATGATGGTGGGCGTGACGAGGCCGGTCCCAGGCGCCTCGCCCCCGGACCTCGCCATTACCGCTTTCGAACCTGGCATGCTGCTCTCCTACTGCCAAGCCTTCCACGAGTTTAAGGATGTCGAATTCGACGTGTTCCTTGCGAACAGGGTCCAGTCGCAAGAGTTGACGGTCATCGCGAAGAACTACCCCAACGTCCACGTTTCAGGTTACTGGTGGTACAACCTTTACCCTTCGATCATCAGGGAAATTTTGAGGGAAAGGCTGCAGATGCTTCCGGCCAACAAGATCAACGGGTTCTTCAGCGACGCGTACGTTGTCGAGTGGAGCTACGGGAAGGCCTGCCTGGTAAAATCCCAGGTCGCGCGAGTCCTGGCCGAGATGGTGGAAGACGGCTTTTACTCGATCGAGACCGCGAAGGAGCTAGCGACAGACCTATTGGAAAGGAACCCCGCGAAGTTGTACGGCATTTCGCGGCAATAGGTTTAAGTGGCGCATCGGTTCGAGGAGAGCCGTCCGAAGATGCCAAAGTGCCAAAGTTGCGGCGCCGAGCTCCCGGAAGGGACGTTCGTCTGCCAGAAATGCGGATCCGCCGTCGAGCTGCCGCCTCCCCCTCCGCCTAAGGAGGGGGCGATAAGCCGCGAGAGGAGGGAACGTTACGAAAAGGAGAAAGCTGAAAAGGAGAAGGCCGAAAAGCGCGAGAAGGAGGAGAAACACGAGGACCGGTTCGGCGCCGTCATAGGCGGGCTCATACTCATCCTCCTCGGAACCATCATGTACCTGGCCCAGAACAGGGTCATACCTTGGCGGAACTTCGGGGGTTACTTCTTGCTCGGCATGGGCTTGATATTGATAATTTGGGCCGCCGCGAGGTACTTTTCCGAAGCTTTCAAAGGCACCGCGCTGGGCCTGCTCATCGGCGGCCTGATCCTTGGCGCGCTTGGCCTCTCCACCCTGCTCGAGCTGAGGGAATCGTGGCCTTTGGTGCTCATAATGCTCGGTTTGATCATAATAGTCGGCATCGCTGCGGCGGTCAGGAGGAGCCCGAGGCCGCGCTAAAAGAGCCACCAAGTCAGCGCCCTGTGCAGCACGTGCTCGAGGATCGTGCTAGCTTTTGCGCGCCCGATTATCCTGAAGCAGTTTCTCCCGAAAGACTCCACCAAATCGCCTATGTCGTACCTGGGAAAGACGCAAGACGATATTATAACCCTCCCCCACTCGCCCCTCCCGAGTTCGTGAAGCATCTTCAATCCCTTTGAAGTCGAGACCTCGAAGAGGTAGGAGTCGTAGTTCGGGGATACGTAAGGGAGCTCGTCCAGCTGCTGGGCGAACACCCCCTCCGTGGCGCTGTAGATCTCCACCACGTCCGCGTCCCCGTACAACCTTTTGAGGTAGGGCGCGTATTTGACCTGGATCTTGGGCACGCTCGTGCAGAACAAGGCCTTCACGTTCCAAACCTTCTTGGGATAGAAACCTCTGGTCCTTCGGAGGTACCGCGCAAAGGACACCATGAGGGGCGCGACCCCAATCAACGCCCCGACGTCAAGCCCTTTCGCCTTCTCGAAGGCGAGTTCGAAGCGGCGGGTCCAACCGACTCCCCCGCCTCCGCTTCCAAGCGAATCAACCTCCTCCTGGCTCGGCACGAGCTTGAAACTTCCAATGCCCGGGTTCAACCTTGCGTAGGTTCCCGAGCTGTAACCGTAGCTTACGGCCTTTCCATCGATAGTCTTGATTTGGCCTACCCTCGAAGGGAAGGACAGGTTGAGCACGGGTTTCGACAATATCTCGAAACTATCCTTTCTCCTGGCGTAGTTGAGGACGGCCCTCGATCCGCAACGGAGAATCTGGCCAAGGTGGGTGTCGGTAACCGGGAAAAGCTTCGGGGGCCCCGTCGTCCCCCTCGTCATCACCCAACCCTTGGCTGGTTCCGGAAGAAGTTCCTCGTGCCGCCCTTCCGCAACCTCATCCAAATAAGGCAGGAAGGAGTCGTAACCGGCGATCGGGAACTTTTTCCTGAAATCCTCGATGCTTGAGATTTCGGAGGCCGAAAATCCCGCGCCGTAGCGGGTTTTTCTGTAACCAGACAAAAGGTTTTCGAGCGTCCTTTGCTGCGCTTCCCTCGGGTTTCTGAGCGAGTCGTACCAAGACTCGAGAAAAGGGCCCGTTCCTGAAAGCCAGCCAACTTCCAATGCGCTCAACCGCGCCTCGGGCGGCGTTCAAATCCTTTTGCTCCTAGACTCGGCGCGGCCATTTGCCTCCCAAACCTCGTCCGGAACCGATTCGTCGTTCCCGTCCCGGATTGGCAATTCTTTTAAACGGGAACGGATCGCTTTGTGCGCGGTGAAGAGGATGGAAGTTTTCGAAGCCATCGCGAAGAGGAGGAGCGTCAGGAAGTACAAATCCGACCCGATCCCCGAGGAGGCCCTTCTCAGGGTGTTGGAAGCGGCAAGGCTAGCGCCTTCGGCCGGAAACAGGCAGCCTTGGAGGTTCGTGGTTGTCAAGGACGCTGGCAGGAGGGCAGAGATAGCGAAAGCCGCGAACGACCAAAGGTTCGTCGCCGAAGCCCCAGTCGTGATCGCGGTCATAGGGGAATCGAAAGAGTCGAGGTGGTACAAGCAGGACCCGATGATAGCTGCCGAGCACGTCTGCCTCGAGGCGGCCGAACTCGGACTCGGGACGTGCTGGGTAGGAGCGTTCAGCGAGCCCGAGGTGAAGAGGATTTTGAAGATTCCGGAAGAATCGTCGGTCATATGCCTCATTCCTTTGGGTTATCCCGCGGAGAGCCCAAACGCGAGGGGGAGGAAGGCCATCGGGGAGGTCTTCTTCGCGGAAGAGTACGGCCGCCCTTACCCCGCATGAAGTGCGCTTTGGCCAGCTTCGAGAATCCCCTTCCTTTAGCGTGAGAACCCGGCCGAACGGGCGATCTCGGCCATCGAGCCTGGAAAAGGCGTTCCCAGCCCTCCCACAGGGCATATAACTCGCCCGGAACGGTTGTGGCGGTTGTCAAGAGGGAGCGGGTTGAGATGAGCAAGCTGGCCATAGAAGGCGGCACCCCTGTCAGGAGGTCGCCCTTCCCAAACAGGAAGGCGTACGGCTTGGAGGAGGCGCGGCAGGTGATCGAGGCCCTGGACTCCCAGGACTTGTTCTTCGCTACGGGTAGGAAGGTGTACCAGTTCCTCTCCGAGTTCAAGAGCCTTTACGGGGTGAAGCACGCCACCGCCTCCAACTCCGGAACTTCCGCGATACACGTCGCTTTGGGCGCGCTAAACCTCGAGCCCGGCGACGAAGTCATAACGACCCCGGTCAGCGACATGGGAACCGTGGCTCCCATCCTTCTCCAAAACTGCATACCGGTTTTCGCGGACGTCGAGCTTGGAACCTGCAACCTCGACCCGGACGACGTGGAGAAAAAGATCACTGAAAGGACTAGGGCAATCATAGTCGTGCATTGCTGGGGGCAGCCTGCCGACATGGACCGGTTCCTATCGATCGCGAAGAAGCGCGGCCTGCGCTTGATCGAGGATTGCGCCCAGGCGCATTTCGCGCACTACAAAGGCCGGCTTGCAGGCACTATCGGCGACCTAGGAGCGTTCAGCTTCCAGCAATCGAAGCACATGACTTGCGGCGACGGCGGGATCACGATAACCAACGACGAGGAGCTTGGCAAGAGGGCCGACCTTTTCGCCGACAAGGGGTGCGATTGGACCGAGGACAGGAGGTACCGCCTAAGGTACGCCTTCCTCGCCCCCTGCTACCGCATGACGGAGCTCCAGGGAGCGGTGCTGTTGGCGCAGCTCAAGAAGCTGAGGTGGGTGGCTGAGAGGAGGCAGCAACTGGGAGACAGGCTCACGGAGTCGATCAAAGGGTTGGACGGCGTATACCCGCCGGAACGCGCCGGCGGCGTGGACCACAGGTACTGGGGTTACCCGATCAGGGTCGACGGCGAGAAGGGGCTGTCGCGCGACAAGTTCGTCGAGGCTTTGGTCGCGGAGGGCGTTCCGGCCGGCAAGGCGTGGCCCGGCAAACCCCTTTACTTGTACGAGATGCTGCAGAAGCGCGTTACCTACGGTTCCTCCGGCTACCCGTTCACGGCTAGGGAGGGGAAGATGGTGAGCTACGACGAAGGGCTGTGCCCTAACGCCGAGCGGGTGGAGAGGGAGATGTGCACCGTCTGGATTAACGAGTTCTATTCCGAGGGCGACATAGACGACATCTCGGAGGCTGTCCGCAAGGTGGCCAGCCTCCTGCCCAGAAACTAGGCTGGGTAGAGAATGCGACGGAGATGGGCAAGATCGAAAGGTTCATGGTCGCCGTCGAGCTGAAGACCCCCGACTCGACTTTGCCAGTTTCACCCCCCATACACGACAGGTTCTCGTTCAGGGTGCTGGGCGGACCGGTTGGGAGTCGGCGTTAGGAGCAACATGCCAGAAGGATACGGTACGGGAAGGATGCGGTGGAAACGGCAGCTCCCGAAATGTGATCGAGGACGAGCTGGCAGCTCCCAAAGGCGCGCTTGGGAAGGCATGTCATGTTCACAGGCGACGAGGTGCCAGCAGACGCCAAGATCGAGAACCTGCGAGCCATGGTTCGGACGTTTGAAAAGTGCGGCAAGTACAGGTGACCTGCTCCGGCCGGTCCGATGATCCGCCTTATGGATGCTTCAATTAGGACTCCTGAATGAGCCCCAGTGCACTATCTCGTCAAGCTCCTTCATCTTCCTCGGTTTCGGCACCTCGCCTGGGTACCCCATTCCCACCATGGCGACGATCCTGTACTCCTCGCCTACCTCCAACACGCCCCTCACCGCCTCTTCCCTTTCCGTGCTCCTTGTCGAGTACACCGCGACCCAGCAACAACCCAGGCCCAAACCGTGGGCGGCGAGCAGCAGGTTTTCTATGGCCGCGGCGCAATCGACCGGGAAGTGGTGCTCCGACAGCCTCTCGTTACCGAGCACGACTACGACCACTGGCGCCCCCTTCAGGAAAGCGCTGTGCTTGTGCACCCGCGAAAGCTTCTCCTTTGTGCCTGTGTCCGTAATAACTACGAACTCCCAAGGTTGGATGTTGCTGGCAGAAGGAGCGTGCCGGGCGGCGTCCAGCGCCTGCACTACGAGCGCGCGTTCGACTTCGCGGTCCGCGTAGCGCCTGATGCTCCTCCTCGTTTTTATGGCTTCCATGACGTCCAATGGAGTTCGACGGCGCGGAAGTTGCGCCTGCTTTATCTTCCTTGCGCCAGCCGATCGCGGGGCGCGTCTCCTCGATATGTTCGTTGCCGATTGATCGGGACCTTCGTTGGCCTAAACGAGCGTCATATGACGATCCTGGGCATCTTTTCGAAACTCTTTTTGAGGGCCTCGTGCTCGGACTTCAGAGCTTCGTACCTTTCCGCCAGGCTTTCGTACTCCTTTTCGAATTTCGAGAGCCTTTGCCTCTCGAGCGACGATTCTTCGATTTGTTTGCGCAGTTGCCTTATTTCCTCCTCGGCTTTCCTGTTCCCCCTTTCGGCCTCTTCTAAGCGCATTCTGATCGCTTGGCCCGTGGCCGCCATTTCCTGGTTCTGCCTCCTAAGCTCCTCGATCTTCCTCCGGCTTTCGACGAGGGATTTTTCGAGATCGATCTTCGATTCTTGCAGTTGCTTCAATTCTTGGCGCAGGTTTTCTGCTTCCCTCAAGTTCAGGCTCGACTCGACCTCCATCCTCAGCCTCTTGTTCTCCTCCTCGACGGCCTTGGCTCGATCGATGTACTGCTTGGCGACCGAGTAGGCCTTGCGCAGCTCCTCGAGATCCGCGCTCAACCTTTCCTTTTCAGCCGAAACTGCCTCGTACTTGGCCTCCTTCTCCCTGCACTCCGACCTGACCCGTTCGACCTCTGTTTGGAGCGACCTTAGCCTATTCGCCTCCTCCCGCAGTATCCGGAGTTCGGCGATGTCGGCCCTCATCCTCTCCAGTTCCTCCTCGCACTCCTTTTTCGACTTTTGCAACAACTCGTACTCCAGTATGAGGGCGCCGAGCTGCTCCTTCAGCTTGTCCCGGTCGGCGATTATTTCGTCGTACTGCTGTCGGAACACGGAGCTTCGGCTCGACAGTTCGCGGCAAGCTTTATTCGCGGTTTCCAAGCCCTCCCTCAGCGCGTTGAAGATCTCGTCCACGCAGCTTTTCGACCCGTTTCCAGAGTCCCCGCAGTTGAAGGGGATTGGCGAATCGAGCCCGCATTGGACGGCCGCGGGATCTTTGGCCACACGGTACTCGCCAAGTACTAAGTCGTTTCCACCTTGCGGAGGATCGTTGGACTCTTCCATGGAAAATTGCGGGCGCCTCAGACATTATAATGGTTTTGCGAAATAGGTTGGAAAGTATTTCCTCGAAATCTCCAGCGTA
>JAFNJA010000047.1 GCA_017601265.1 Candidatus Brockarchaeota archaeon | reverse complement strand
GCCAGGTTTCCAACCAGGCCCATGCCGATTACGGCGACCCTGTCCCCAAGCTCGGCGCCGCTGACCCTCAAAGCTGTAATGGCGACGCTCGCCATCCGCGCGAAGACGGCGTGCACCGGATCCAACCCTTTGGGAACCTTCGCGGCCAACACCCTGCACATCGCGTGGCTCGCGTGGCCGCTGTGGGTGAATACGACGTCCCCCTCCCGAACCGTTCCCACCCCTTTCCCAACCGCGATGGCTTGGCCGACGGCGCCGTATCCCGGGTTGAAGGGCAGTTTCGCCCAATCCTCGATGCCCGCCAAGCAGGCCAGCTCCGTCCCGGCGCTGACTATCGAAGCCAGGGTCCTTATCGCGATCCCCTTGTCGCCTGGATCCGGGTCGAATTCGAATTTTTCCAACCTGGCAACGTTCGGTTCCGGAAAAACCACGCGCTTCGCTTCCAACGCCCTGGCACGTCCCTTGGGCGGGACCCATTGCTTATATGGTGATTGATTGGTGGGACGCTTTTCAAGCCGCCAAGGGCAAGCGCAAGGCTGAGGAGCGCCTCCCGCTGCGACGCTTGAGAAGGAAGCGCCGCGCGCCCGTGGAATATTCGACGGGGCGCGCTTCGATCCTGCTTTTCAGAAGTCGGTCTCTATTTCCTGGGTCCTGCCGGTCTCCGCGGCCAAGTATGCCTTCTCGATTACCTCGACCACGTGCCTGGCGTGTTCTCCAGACACGAGAGGCGTCTTGTCGTTCAGCATGCAATCAACGAGGTGCATTATGTCGGAGTAGATGTGGGCCTCGGGAATGCCCGCGTGGACGCCCGAGACGTAAGGCAACCTTTTCTGCACGGCAAGGGTCGTTCTTCCACCTTCGATTCGGCTGCCCCATACCACTATTCCGTCGTGGCGCAGCTCCAAGGCACCGTCGCTTCCAGCCACGTGCAGCCTTGAGAAGGGTTCTCCGTCTCCCGAGCAAAAGGACGAGTGCAGCATGGCGAAGGTAGCGTCGCCGAAATCCAGCAGCATCACGGTGTTGTCGTCCATCTCGACGGCAACCTCCCTCCCGAGCACCATCCTGCTCTTGAGGCCGACTCCGGACATGGCGGCAACGCGCTTTGCCGGCCCAAGAACTCCGGTGAGCAGGTGCAGGGCGTAAACCCCCATGTCGTAGAGGGGACCTCCTCCCTTCCTGTAGTACCACGATGCGTCCACGCCGGTCAAAACGTCGCCTGTCTTGCGGAACTCCTCGGTCTCGTGCCCCTCCGAGGTCGCCCCGGTCCTGGCCCAGTAGATCTTGCCTATAGTTCCCTCTTTCAGGATCTGGACGGCCTTCCTAACGTCGCTCGCGAAAGCTATGCCGGGCGAAGCTACGAGTTTGACGCCCTTCCTGTCCCTCTCGCCGATGATGTCGTCGGCTTCCCTTCGGGTCAGCGCCATGGGCTTGTTTACGTGGACGCTGATCCCCGCCCTCACTGCTTTGAGAACTTGGTCGTAGTGGAGTTGGATCGGCGTCGCTACCGTAACCGCGTCGAGGCCGGCTTCGGAAAGCATCCTCTCGTAATCGTCGTAAAATTCGCCGGCTCCGAACTTCCTTTTGCAAGCCTCGGCCCTCTCGGCGACGACGTCGCAGACAGCCGCGAGCTCCACCTTCTCCTTGACGTCTTCCTGGGAAAGGTGCGGCAGTATGCCCCTCTGGGACACGCTTCCGCAACCAGAAACCCCGATCCTGACCGGCACTTGGAATGCCCCCGTCAGCGATACCTCAGCATGAGTTCCTTGAGAAGCTTGAGGTTTTCCTCCACCTCTTCCATCTCGTCTATCTCGAATATCCAGTACCGGTCGTAGTATTTTTTCAGCGCCCCAAACATCGCGGCGTAATCCACGTTCCTCGGATCGATCCTGCCCGAGTGGAGGCCCACGATCCTTTTGCCGACAAGCTCTATCTCCTCGTGAGGCCGCATCTCCCCCCTGGGCCAGTAACAATGCTCGTAAACCCCGAAGCTCGGGCTTCCCACCTCGTCGACCATCCTGCACAGCTCCCCGAGCCCGCCCAAGCCCAGGTTTTTCCAAATTCCTCCCTCGTACCCGAGGACCACGCCCAGGGATTCGGCTTCGCGGGCAAGCCCGCGAAGGACGCCCTTCATTTCCTCCCAGCTCGAGGCCCTGCTAGCGCCAAAATGCACCAGCAGCACCTTCCCCCCCAGGTCGGCGGCGAGCTTCATGTCCTCGGCGAGGATTTCGAGCCCCCTCGCCCAGTGTTTGAAGTCCTTGCAATATTGCGAGTAACCCCAAGGCCACTCCGAGCAGAGGGTCGCGACCTCGACCCCGTAAGAGCCGCACAGCTCCCTGATCCTCTTCCTTTCTTCCTTGCCTATGCCCTCGGACCAAGCTCCGTGCTCGGGACCGTAAGGGGGTATCGGATCGAGGCAAAGCTCCACGCCATCCAGGCCGAGCTTCGAGGCGAACCTCAACGCCGGTTCGAAAGGGTGTTCGCCGGGCTTCTCGGGCTTCGAAAAACTTACCCTCAAGCCGGTCTTCATGGAAACCGCCGAACAGGACGCGCGGAATCGCGATATTACGCTTTCGTCCGGTTCGAGGGTTTCGGCGCCTTACCTCTGTCCAGCTCAGGGTCGCGAGCGAACGGCCGGGGCTTGGCTTCCAAGGACGGTGGCTTCAGAACGGGAAGAAGAAACGGATGACGCTCAGCGCGCCGCCTATGAGGATCGCCACGGCGTAACCCAGCAGGAACCCCGTCGCCACAGGTACCCCCAGCCTCTCGTACGCCTTGCTTCCCCCGATCCGGAGGGTTGCAAGCTTGAGCACGTAGGCGGCGAGGACCATCACCCATATGCCCTCGCTTATCGACCTGGTCCCGAAGGTGAGGAGGAACCCGTACGGATCGAGGGGGAACACGGCGAACCTGGCGTGGAGCAGGCTGAGGGCCCAAACGACGAGCACTCCAGCCAGCAGGTGCGGCACCCAGGGCCCTCCGGTCATGTTTTCAAGCGCGATGCCTCCCCAAGGGCTTTCGGGGTTGGCGGCGTAGGATATGTCTCCCACGAAAGTCGTGGACTGGTAGAAGGGCAGGCTTGCAAGGCCACGAGAATAAGCTATCGGAAGAAGCGTCATCCACCAGATTATCGGCACGAGGATTACGGTAACGAGCATCGCGTAATAGAGGTTCTTCGGGCTCGCCTTCGTGAGGTTGCCGAACTTGTAGCTCGCGAAGGTGGAGACGAGCGACCCGCCCCAGGGCTGGCTCAGGCCGTCCGAACCCGACTGGCGCGCAAGCATGGTGGACAAGGCGTAGTTTGTGTCAACCCTTTCCGGCAGCTGGGGCCAGATGACCCTCAGCCAGTACATCCCGTGGGCGCCCAGACCTATGGCGTTGTACCCCGTCCTGCCGAAGACGAAGATGGCGGCGAAGTAAAGCACCCAGACCATGACGGGCATGAGGACGGCGCTTGAAATGCCCATGCCGGCGGTCGAGAGCAAAACAACTATCGCGACGTACGATATGGCGGCGGTCGCCAAGGGCATTCTCGCGAAGCTTCGGTCCTCGCCCCCTACCCCTTCACCTCCCAGCGCGGATCTCGCTACCTTGGCGAGGTATCTCCTCTGCAGGAAAACGTACATGGTCACTAGGCCTAGGCCGCCTCCCATGTTCGCGACCACACCCCACTTGAAAGGCGGGCCGTACTCGATGCCCGACGCGCCGCACTCGGCCCTGCCGCAGCCCGGCAGGCTCATGAGCTCGGTGTAATAGCCCGCGTAATACGCTACTTGCGTTGCCACGAAGAGGAACGCGTTGAAGAAGACCGAAGTCAGCAAGGTGCTCAGCGGGGCCATGTACAGCAAAGCAGCTAGGGACGGGTTTTTGCTGAAAACCGCCAGGGCTGCTACGCCGTAGAGCGGGCTGGAGCTGTCTATCCAGCCTGCGCCGTAGCAGAGCGTGTTCGTCCTCCAGCCGTAGACGTCCGGGAACCACGGGAAAGTCATTATGAGGAAGACCGTGAATTGGAACGCGAATCCAAGGACCGTGCCCACGACGTAAGGCCTGAGCGACCTCTTGGTCGAGGCTTGCTCGTAAAGTTCGTAAACCGCCAAAGTCTGGGGGAAGGGCACCTGCTCCACCTGGATCCATTGGCTGCTCCAAATGGTGCCCAGCGAAACCATGTAGATCCCGAAGAAGCTGAAAAGGAACCACCAATAAATCATCGTGGGCAGCCAGCTGCCCCAAGGTATAGGGACACCTCCGCTTATGAGCTGGGTCGAGATCTCCGCCGGCGGAGCCAAAAGCTCGGGTATCAGGGGCGAGATCGTTTCCGGGTTCAGCCACCGCTGGGAGATTATGCCCGGGGGTATCCTGAAACCGCCGTAGCCGACGGCCATGTAGGAGCTGAAGACGGAGGCAAGGTAGAGGTAGGCGAGGGTCTCGCCCTTCGCCTTCCTGCCCAGAAGCTTGAAGATCGGGATGCTCAAGAGCATCACCAGGTAGGGAAGGGCCGAGAACTCCTCGCTGCAGTTCACGGCGCCGGGGTTGTAGAAAAGCCATATCGAAGAGGAGATGAGGGTGTTCCAGGCCACGCCTATCGCGACCATCAGGACGAGCGAAACTATTACCAGGAGCCAAGGAACTCTTTCTTTTGGAACTTGTCCCTCCGCCATGGAATTGTTGTATTTTCATATAATATTTATATTTTTTGCAAGGTTAGTGGGCGCCTCGAGATCCCGTAACCGTCCGGGAACGTTTGGCGCGCAATCGAACCAAGAGTAGGAGGGCCAAGATTGCGGGCGGCAGGACCAGGATTGCAAGTTCTGGCGCGAACCTTTCAGGCGCCTTCCCTTCCGCCAAACTCAAGCTCTTCGCGCAGGTGGAAAGGTATCTTTTTCCCGAGATTGAGTAGTAAGAGGCTTCAGAATTTATGGCAAGGTTCCCGGCAGCGCCGAAAAATATGCTGGCGGAAAGGGATTCGTTGGTACGGACCAAAGGAAAGTACAGCGAAATGCAGCTTCCGTTCACCGGCAGGTAGCTGGCGTTCGCGAACCTCGGGCTGGCGTTCGAGTTGACAACCACGTTGACGGCGAAGGCGTCCCCTCCACCTTCGTTCCTCAACTCCAGGACGACCGAGCCGTCGGAATCCCGCAAGCTTTGGCTCAGCGCCGGTTCCCCTTCGGACGATAATTCCGCGCCTTTGAAGGCCCTCGCCCACGAGCTTGTCGATTTGAGGTAATCGAACCCGAACTCCCTGCTTGGCTCAACGTTCGTGCCTTCGTGCCACTCGTTCCAAGTGCACACGAGCACGAAATCGGGGTCGCTGGAAACGGAGCCCTCCCACGTCGAGTTGTAGTACTCCCCGCCCCTCCTGCCCACGAACGTTCCCGGGCTCCTTACCTTCCGATCGTCGTATCCCGGAACCACTGTTGCGGCCCAAAGCTTCCCCAAGACCCTGGCAACCTTGGCTTCCCTTCGGTACGCGCTGGCGAGCTCGGCCTCGTTAATCCAGATCGGGTTGTAGGTGTGCATCCCGTCGAAAGGTTCAGCGTACGAGGCGTCGAAAGTGTCAGCCAAGAACAGCGCGTCGGTTCCGGATATGTTTTCGACCCTCCCGACGACCGTTTCCCAGAATCCGGGGCTCCTTCCGAGCGCCGAAACCGCGTAGATGAATAAAACGGGTTTCCCTTCGATTTTCAAGAAGGAAGGTTCGGTCGAATAGTTCTCCAAAACGTATGCCAGTTCATCGATTACTTGGTCTTGGCTCACCTCCCTCACGGATTCGTAGTATATCGTGATTTTGAATCCTTCTCTGTTCGAAACCTCCAAGACCTTCCTCAGGGCAGCGTCCTCGAAGGTACCTTCGCCCCACCACGAGCAAACGAAGCCGTCCAGACCCGCGGCCTTGGCAAGCTTCACGTGCGCTTCGATGAGCCTCTCGTCGCGGGAATCGTAAGGGCCGAAAAGGGGGTAAAAGGTCGAAGAACCTATTTCAAGATGCCCCACGCCCTCCCAATGGAAGAGCTTCCCTTCCGAATTGCCGTACCAAGGGTAGTAGAACGCCAAAACCATCGGCTTCTCGAGGCGCCTTCCCAAGACGACCTCCCTGGCGCTGACGTTTGCGAACGCGTAAGCCAAGTCGAAGAACCTCGCGTTCTTCGCTTCGTCGCCTGGGACGGAGCCGGCGCTCCTGATCCGGGCCAGCTCCCGACCTTCGCAGACGATCTTGAGGGCCGTGTCCCCCAAGGCGCCTTTCTCGACCAGAAGCGCGGCCCCCTTCCCTTCGAGCTCGACCACGGCTTCGATCCTAATCGTGACGTTCGATTCGTCGTACTGCTTCTTGCCGATCCAGACCGCGTCGAAAGTGACGGAATAAGCCAGCTGGGGCGCTTTTTCCCCGGCGATCAGGTCGCAGCTCCACGCCAAGAGCTCCAACCCGTAGAACGTCACCTTCGTCCAATCCGAGGTCGTCGAAACGACAAAAGAAAGGGGAACGACGGAAACCGTTTCTGCCCTCGGGCGCGCCACCGGCTGCAGGAGCAGGAGAAGGAATATCCCCGCGGCGGCGCCCCTAATTGCCGGCATTCCGACGCAAACCCTCGTCGGCGCCAAATATGGTTTGCCTCCCAAAAACGAGCTCGGGGCGGGAAAAGCCCTGGATGGCCGCAAGCGTTATCTGCCGACCCTTTGGCTGTCGAAAAGACGCGATCTTGGAGCAGGTAAAAAGGAAAGTCCGTTACGAAGAGATGTTGCCGCACGAGTTGGACGAGGCCGTGGCGAGGTTTCCGGTCGCCTACTGCGCCTTTGGTTCGCTGGAGTGGCACGGAAGGCACCTCCCGCTCGGGAACGACACGCTCAAGGCCTACCACATCCTCTTGCTGGCCGCGGAGAAGTTCGGCGGCGTCGTCGTACCGCCGACGTACTGGGGCATCCTTGGAAAATGGCACCCGTGGACGATGATCGACTTCGGCGAAAGGCTCGTCGAGGATCTTTACGTTAAAATCTTCCAAGGATTGGTGGACGTTGGGTTCAAGGTCGTCATCGGAGTGACTGGCCACGATGTAGAACCCCAAAAAGCCGCGATACAGAAGGCCGTAGAAGCGATCAAGGGAACGGGCAAAGCCACGGGCTTCGCAATGATGGAGGGGGACCTTTACGATTTGACGGACGACAGGATGGACCACGCGGCCCACTGGGAAACTTCGCTCATGATGTACCTGAGGCCGGAACTGGTCGACCTTGGGCAGATAATGGAGGAGGACCTTGAGAGCGACGAGGGGCGTAGGGAAGCGGGCATATTCGGCAAAGATCCGAGGAAGCACGCCTCCCGAGAACTGGGAGAGAAGATAGCGAAGAGGATAGCCGACGGAATAGGCCAGAAGGCGGAGGAGCTCCTTCGTTCGCTGGGGCGATGAACGGGTACTACCACGGATTCCGCGAACTTCAGCTTCACGGCTGAAACTTCAGCGGGAATCCGGCGGTACCGCGAGCCATCCTGCGGCACGAAGCGCACAGCAGGAAGCCTTTCCGGTCGGTATCGAGGATCGAGTTGCTGAAGAACATGACGCAGCTGCTCGAAGGGCAGTGGCCGAGGCCTAGGACGTGCCCGATCTCGTGCACGGCCTCCTTGGTCGCCCTCTCGATCAAAAGCCCCCCGTCCGCCCTTAAGCCGTAAAATTCCTGCCTCAGCCTGAAAATCGAGATCACGGCGTTTCCTCCCCTCTCGGCTTGCCCGAAGACGTAGTTCAATCCGGGATGGTAAAGGTCGAGTTCCGTGACGCCCAGCAGGATCTCGCCCTCTTCCTTCCCCATCTCCGAGAGCAAGATTAGAAAACCTTCGGATTCGAACTGCCCCCTCGCCCTGTTGGGGCGAATGCTAGAAACGCCGTAGGAAGGGGGCCTTACGCGGACAGATTCGAACTCCGTCGATTCCGAAATGGAAGAGACGAGGTTGGCGAGAACCCTCCCGTCCACTTTGGGCATCGGCACGATGGAAAGCTTCATGGCTCTATCCGCCCCCAGAGTTCCGGTTAGCGGTAGTCTCCCGCTCATCCGAACCGGCGCGCCGGGTTTCTGGAGGTGGTTTAGGAACTTTACGGAACGTGGCGCGTCTTTTCGGGTTCATCGTCGCCGACGCCGGTTTCCAGGCCCCTTCACCAGAGGCCGCGATCCAGCCAGAGGACCGACGCCAGGGTCGCTTGCGCCGCCATTCGGACGTTGGCTATGTCGACCCTTTCAGGAACGTCTCCCTCCAGGTGGTATTGGGGATCGGAGTACGGGAACGAGCCGATGTTGGCAACGCAAGGCGAATATCCCGCTTTAATGAACGAACCGTCGTCGTCTCCAGGATGTTCGCGCCTGCAGGACCTTTGCACCAGCCCTATCTCGTAATGATCGTTGACCTTCTCCATCAGGTCCGCCAAATTTTTGCCTTCGGGCGTGGTGTAGAGCGTGACGTTCGTCTTGCGGCCCGCGGCGATGTCCTCCTCCCCCTTTCCTCCGAGGCCGTCGAGGTTGAATAACGCGACAAGATTTCCGCCCCTTGACGCGAAATTCTCCGCCGCCTTGACGCTGGTCCAGGGAGTGTGCTCCTCGTTGCAGAAAAGGAACAGGAGCGTCCGACAGTTCCTGTAATTTGAAAGGACCCTTGCCATCTCAAGCGTGGCGACGGTCCCGACGCAGTTGTCGTAAGCTCCGGGAGAATCGACCCAACTCTGCGAGTCTTTGTGCGCCAAGACCAGGATGGTCTCGCCGGCCCTACCGCTTCCGACCTTCTTGGCGTAGATGTTGTACGCGGTGTAGGAAGGCGCTCCCGGGGGCGGGGGAGCGTAGGCCGAACTCTTGGGCTTGGTTGGGTCGAAGCCGAAGGCCTGCACCGTGCAAGCCTCGCGCTCCGTGTCGTAGCCGCAACTTCGCAGCCGTCCCTCGATCCAGTCGTCCGCCTCGTGGAGGGTGCTTTTCTCGTGGCCGGGCAACGCGTAGTTGAGCTTCCTGAAAGGTATCGGGTCCTTGCTGAGGTGGAAGAGGTCACGGCGGATGCGTCCTCCGTCGATCTTTTCAAGTAAATCGGTAACGAAGCTCATCGCCGCGCGGCAGACCTTTCTTGAGGGGTGGAAAATAACGGTTTCGCGACAGCTGGATTTCTGTTTGATGCTGCGCTTCGCCTCTCCCGCACGGATCTCCCCTTTCGCGGGCTCCAACGCTAGCGCTTAGCGCCGCCGTTTGGCCCGTTTTCCGACAGGTACGGCTTTCCGAACTCCTCCGCGCTGGCGATGTTTTGGAGTTCCTTCCTCCTCCTGAAGAGGTGGAGAAGGTCCGCGGCTAGGTCGCGTTTCTCGAGGGCGTAGCCGATCGCCAAAAGTGCAACTACGGCGAACCTTTCTGGTATTCTGAGCAGCTTCCTGACTTGGCCTTCGTCGAAGCTGCCGACGATGCACGTGCCCAGGCCCAAGGCAGTAGCTGCAATGACCATGTTCTGCATCGCGAGCGACGTGTCCACCAAGTGCCACTTCGGGGAGGCCTCCTTGTCGCCGCAGCAGACCACCACGACGGGCGAATCTGAAAGGAATTTGGCGAAGATTCCGCCTTCGGAGAGGCTTTTCCTTTTCCGGGGGTCGGTGACGACCACGAAGTGCCAAGGTTGGGCGTTTGCGGCAGAAGGGGCGAGGCGGGCAGCTTCAAGGATTTGCGCGATCTTGCCTTTTTCGACAGGGGTCGGAGCGTACGACCTCCTGGAACGCCGAGCCGCGATGGCCTCAAGGGCGTCCATTCCTCGAAACCCCGCCCACGCGCCGAGCTTGCCAAAATATAAGCGATGGCTCGAGCAAGGGCGGCGCTTTCGCTTGGCGGACGCGCGGCCGAGTCAAGCGTTGATCCATGGGACTTTCGCGTTGGACAGCTGCAAGAAAACGGTGCCGAGGAGGAGGAGCACCGCGACCAGCGAGATGGCCCAATCCGAAGGGCGCATCACCAGCACGTTCAACCTGGTCCTTTTCGGTTTTGCGCCGAAAGCCCTAACCTCCATCGCGTCCGCGATCTCGTACGTCCTCCTTATCGTCTCTATGAAAACCGGCACTATTATTGGGACGTACTTCCTTATCCTTTGGACGAAGCTTCCCTTCTCCAGCTCCAAACCCCTCGACCTCTGCGCGTCGTACACGGATTGGAACTCGTAAGAGATCACCGGAACGAAGCGGATTGCCATGGTGAAGGCGAAGCTTATGTCCGACGGGAGCCCGACTTGCTCGAGGGAGAGCCCAAGGTCGTCGGGCGAGGTCGTGAGGAGGAACCACGACATCGTGGACGTCACCGCCACGAACCTGACCGAGTATGTCAAGGCTGAAACCCAGGACCAGCTAACTAGGACCTGCGCCGCGAAGATCAGGGCGATGAGGGGCACCAAACCCTTTAGCGAGCGGATCCAGTCTTTCAAGCACCTTCCGTTCGCCAATATGGCCAGCTGCAAAGCCAGGATTAGGAGGAGGAACTTGAGCTTCACGAAGGCTATCGCCATCGCCATGAAGGCGAACGAAAGCAGGAACTTCGCCCGCGGGTCGGACCTGTGGATGAAGCTCTCGCCCCTACGGAACCTGAAGCCTTCCAGCGCCATCATCGCTTGGCAGTCCCCGCGATGAGCTTCTCGACTTCGCCGATTCCGAGGAGTCCGGGGGCTGGCTTGTCGACTCCCAGGAGCTCCAGGAGGCGCGCCATGCTGGGTTGGAGCAGCGAAGCCCTCCCCATCAGCTCCGCGTCCGAGAAGATCCTCTCGATCTTGTCGTCCCCGATCACGACCCCCTTGGAGAGCAGGACCGCCCTCTCGCAGGTTTCCGCCGCGAAATCAACGTCGTGGGTTACCATCACGACCGTCTTTCCGCGGGAGCTTATTTCCTTGAGGAAGGCGGCGAGGCGGACCTTTTGGGAAAGGTCCTGGCCTATGGTCGGCTCGTCGATCAGCAGGGCTTCCGGCTCCCATGCCATGACGCTCGCTATCGCCAGCCTCTTCTTCTCGCCGCCGCTCAGCGAGAACGGGGACTTGCCCCTGTACTTCTCCAACGAGGCGAATGCCAGGGCCTCGTCCACCCTCTTCGAGACGTCCTTGAAGCCGAAGTTCCTGAGCCCGAAAGCGATCTCCTCCTCCACCGTCTCGGCGAAAAACTGGTTCTCCGGCTTTTGGAACACCATTCCCACTTTCCTCGAGATCTGCGCCACGGAGCTGTTCCTGGTCGAGACGTTGTCCACCAGAACCTCTCCCCTCGTCGGTTTCAGTAGGCCGTTGAAGAGCTTGACGAGCGTCGTCTTCCCCGCTCCGTTCTCGCCCATTATGGCGACCCTTTCGCCGCTCTCGATCCTCAACGAAACGCCACGCAGGGCGTCTACGCCCCGACCGTAAGAGAACCAAGCATCCTTAGCCTCGATCTCGACCAAGGCTTGTCCCTCCCAAGACCTTGAGGATCTCCTTTGCGGCTTCCTCGACGCTTATCGGCGCCTCCAACCCGAAGCCCCTCTCCCTCAACCTCATGCAAAGCCTGGTCGCGGCCGGGGCGCCCACGCCTATCCTCTCGAGGACTTTATTGGAAAGGACCTCCCTAGGATCGCCGTCGAGGACGACCCTGCCGCCGTCCAAGACGACTACCCTGCTCGCCAAGGCGGCTACCATGTCGAGGCGGTGCTCCACGAGGACGACGGTTATGCCGAGTTCCTTTTTCAGAGAGTAGATGAGCTCGAACAGGCTTTTCGCCGACGCCGGATCCAAGAAAGCGGTAGGTTCGTCGAAGATCATGAGGGTGGGTTTCATCGCCAAGATGCTCGCTATGGCGGCCCTTTGCTGCTGCCCCCCCGAGAGCTCGAAGGGAGCCCTGTGGCGCAGGTCCGCGATGCGGACGGCGCCGATCGACCAGTCGACGCGCTCCCTTATCGCGTCCCTCGGCAACGCGAGGTTCTCCGGGCCGAAGGCCACGTCGTTCTCCACGGAGAGGGTGAAAAGCTGGTTTTCGGGATCCTGGAAGACGAGGCCGGCCCGGGTAGCGATCTCGCTCACGGGCTTCTCCTTGACCGAAAAGCCGAACACCTCGACGTCGCCTTCCATCTTCCCCGGGTAGCTGTGGGGAACCAAACCGACGAATGACTTGCAAAGCGTGGATTTGCCGCAACCAGAAGGGCCCGTGACCAGCACGAACTCCCCCTCTTCGACCTTCATGCTGACGTCGACGAGCGAGGGGAAATCGTTCCCCTCGTAGGTGAACGTCAGGTTCTTGACATTCAGGGGGAGCATCTTGGGCGGAGCCCGCTGAACGGCCACTATTTATTTACCATTTACTTAAAAACGAGTCGACCGCCAAACCGGGTTCGCGCGAGGGGGCGGCGGTTCCGTTCTCACGGCCCGCCCGAGCTTCCGAGCGCGCCAGCGCTCTTCTCCTCGAGGAAGCTCAGCAGCGCCGTCCTGGCGCGGGAAAAGCCGCAATTAGCGCGGATGCCTCCGACCATGCGGTGCCCGCTCCCTTCGCCGCCCAGGAGCGCGCCTAGGGGAGCGCATATGTCCTTGCCGACGTGGATTCCTGTAATGGAGGCGTAGTTCTCGCTTGCCCTGACGGAGATCTTGAGACCGTCCTTGTTTTTCGCCAAGGTCGCGGCCAGGTCGGCTCCGAGCGCGATCAGGCTTTTGGCCGCCGACGAGTGGTAGGAACCGACGTGGGACACGGCGATCAGAATGTCGCCGACCCTCCTCAGCACGACCCTCTGGGCCGACTTGAGCCTCGCGATCCTCTCGTCCAGCGAGGCTTCTTTTCTCAACCCGCCCAAGGCCGCCTCCACGTCTCCCCCCGCCTTCGACAGCTCGCACAGGACTCTGAGGCTCGAGTTCCTCAACCTCGAGAGGTTGCCCGATTCGGAGACGATGCCGAAAACGAAAGCCTGCGCCAGGTTCTTGGAGATCCGGGTTTTTGACGCCTTGAAAAGGGAGTAGACGATCTCCGTCGTCGAAGGGGAGCCCTCGTCCAGGAGGCGGAAGGATGCTATGCCCTCCATGCTCGGCGACGGGCTGTGGTGGTCTATCTGGACGACCGGTACTTTTGAAGCGAGCAGGCGCTCTGCGGCGCAGCCTAGCATGCTCAGGGAAGAAGTGTCGACGACGACGACAAGGTCGCACCCTCCGAGATCAGGGTCCGGGCCGGAGACTCTGATCCCGAGCGCCGAGATCACGTTTTTGGCGGTTGACGAAACTCCCGGGGCGATCAACGTGGCCACCGCGCCCGAGATTTCCGAGATCAGTTGGCAAACCGCGAATCCGGAACAAACGGCGTCGGGATCGGCTCCCTCGTGGAGGAGCACCGACACCTTCCTTGGGGAGGCCTTCTTCACGAAGTCCAGGAACGCCCTCTTTCCGCCGAGCACTTCGCGGCACCGGTTCGCGCATTCAGGCGCTGGATTGGAGGCCCATCCTTTCCCTGAGCTGCGCCTGCAACTCGGCTAGCTTCTCCTTCAAGCGCGCCTCCTGCTTGGCGAGCGAGGTCTGCCTTATCGTTAAAAGCTCCTTCCTCTCCTTCAGTTCGTTCAGGAGGGCGTCCCTGTCCGATTTGATCAGGATCCTGCCGACTTGCCTGTAAACGTCCCCCCCGGGAGCCGACTTCTCGAGCTCGGCCACCGCGGATTCGGATTCCGACAGCTCCAGCTCGAGCTGCTGCTTCTGGAGCAGGAGCGCGTCCAGGCTCTGCTGCATCTGCTGCAGCCTCGCCAATTGCTCCTGTATCTGCGGAGGTATCTCGGCCGTCCCCATGCCGCCTTCGCGGCTCCCGTCGACGCGGCCGCTATATAAGGTGGTTAGCTCCCTTCGAGGAAGCTGACCACGTCTTCAAGCATCCAGATCCAGCGCAGGAGGGTGTTCGCCGCCGCCCTGAGGCGGGAGAGGGTGCTCGAATCGAGTTCCAAAAACAGATCGTTTCCCCGGACCTCCAGCTTTGCCGTCCATTCCGCCCTCCACCTCATCTCAGGAAGCAGCGCTAGCTCCGCGACCCTTGCCGCGGCCGGCCCGAGCTTGAGGCGCAGGCGGAGCGAATACCTCAAACCCAACTACTTCTGGACGGCGAGCGACCTCGCGGCCGCCTCGCCAACCTTTGTCGAAGGC
>JAFNJA010000046.1:13685-14207 GCA_017601265.1 Candidatus Brockarchaeota archaeon | reverse complement strand
CGCCGGCCAAAGATTGGGCATGGAACCCAAAATCCGGGCTTTTCTGGGACCGAGCAAGGGATCGGCAGGCGAACTCTACGAACCAGGATCCGGGCGCCGAAAAGGTTGTAAAAACTTATATACCGACGTTACGCGAAAACAACCTTCTGCAACCGTTAAGCCTTCCAAGTAGGTGTATTGCTTGAGTTCAAAACCCGAGTTTAGCGTTTTTAAACACGTACTGGTTCCCAAGCACGAACGTTTGACTCCGGAGGAGAGGCAGCAAGTCCTGCAGAGGTTCGGGATCAAACCGTACCAGCTGCCCCAGATACTTTCGTCGGACCCGTGCGTCAAGGCCATAAACGCCGTCCCCGGTGACATAATTCGCATAACCAGGAAGAGCCCGACCGCCGGGATTTCGCACTTTTACCGGTACGTCGTGGAGGGCTGAACCCTTGTCCTCTTACGAACCGTCCCCTTCGGACCTCTGGCCCGTGTTGGAGGTCTTCTTCAAGGAGGTGGGGTTGGCCAGGCAGCACCTGG
>JAFNJA010000046.1:0-13672 GCA_017601265.1 Candidatus Brockarchaeota archaeon | reverse complement strand
TTACAACGAATTCGTCGAACAGGGGCTGCAGAAGATAATCGACGAGCTCAAGGAGATCAACATAACGCTTCCGGAGACCCAATACTCCATACGGCTCGGAAAGGTTTCGATCGGCCAGCCGAGGGTCATAGAGTCGAGCGGGGCGCCGCACGTCATCTACCCCTTGGAGGCGAGGCTGAGGAACCTGAGCTATTCCGCGCCCGTGTACCTCGAGATGAGCGAGGTGAGGGAAGGAAGGGTGCACCCGCCGGAGAAGGTCCACATTGGAGACCTTCCGGTCATGTTGAAGTCGAATATCTGCAACCTTTCCCAATCTTCCCCGCAAGAGTTGGCGGCAAAGGGCGAAGACCCCCTTGATCCGGGCGGGTATTTCATCATCAACGGTTCCGAGCGGGTTATCGTCGGGCTCGAGGACCTGGCTCCGAACAGGATCATCACGGACGACAAGGACGTCGGCTCCTACAAACTCTACGTCTCGAAGGTCTTCTCGTCGACCGTCGGCTACAGGACGAGGGTCGAGGTCCGGCTGAGGGGCAGGAACGAGGCGCTTCGGGTTTACCTCCCGGGAGTCGCTACCGAGATACCCTTCGTGGTGATGCTTAAGGCTTTGGGGATGGAGTCGGACAAGGAAATAGCCGAAACCGTCTCGCCTTACCCGGAGATCCAGGAGCTCCTCGTGGCGTCTTTCGACGAGGCGGAAGGGATCTACACCCGCGAAGACGCGATACTTTACATAGGGAACAGGGCGGCCCACGGGCAGGCCGAACCCATAAGGAAAAGGAAAGCGGAATCCCTCCTGGACAGGGTCCTGCTCCCCCACCTCGACAAGACTCCGGCCGCGCGAAGGACCAAAGCCGTCTTCCTGTGCGAGATGGCGAACAGGGTCCTCTCCCTGAAGCTGGGATGGAGGAGCGCTGACGACAAGGACCATTACGGGAACAAGCGCGTGAGGTTGGCGGGCCCCCTATTGGCCGAGCTTTTCAGGACGGCTTTCAGGAAAATGGTCGCGGACATAAGGTACCAACTCGAGAAGACGACTTTCAGGAGGGGGTACGTAAAGTCCCTGGCTGGAATAGTCACGACGAGCATAGTGACGGACAGGATAACCCACGCGATCTCGACCGGGAATTGGGGCAGGAACATCGTGGGCATAACCCAGCTGCTCGACAGGACCAACTACCTTTCGATGCTGAGCCACTTGCGCAGGATCCAGTCTCCGCTCAGCAGGAGCCAACCAAACTTCGAGGCGAGAGACCTGCACTCAACGCACTGGGGAAGGATAGATCCGAACGAGACGCCGGAGGGTAGCAACTGCGGCCTCGTCAAGAACCTGAGCCTCGGCGCCGTAATCTCGACCACGGCTGACTCGGAAGAGGTGAAGAAGATCCTCTTCACGCTCGGCGTCGTTCCTTTCGACCAAGCGCCTCCCGAGCTGAAGCGCGAAGCGGCGAAGGTGTTCCTCGACGGGACGCTTCTCGGCTTCTCCCCCGCGGACGAAGCCCTGGTGTCGGAGGTGAGGAGGTTGAGGAGGAGGGGCAAGGTCCACCCGAACGTCAACATAGTCCGATACGTCTACAACTACGGAAAATACGTGATAAAGGAGGTCCGCGTCAACTGCGACGCCGGGAGGGTCAGGAGGCCCCTGATAAGGGTCGAGGACGGGGTGCCGACCCTCGGCACGGAGGAGATCAAGAAACTGCAGTCGGGAGAGCTCTCGTGGAACGAGCTGGTCAACAACGGTATCATAGAGCTGCTCGACGCCGAGGAAGAGGAGAACGTGCTCGTCGCCACCGACGTGAAGGAGATCAAGCCGGACACCACGCACTTGGAGATAACCCCTTACGCCATCCTCAGCGTGACGACGTCGATAATACCATTCGCGGAACACAACCACTCTCCCAGGAACTCCTACGAGGCGGCGATGGCGAAGCAGGCCCTGGGTTACCCGATGTCGAACATCAAGATGAACGTCAGCTCGAGGTCCCACATGCTCATCACGCCCCAGAAACCGTTGACGAAGACGGACGTTTTCAAGGTCGTCGGGCTAGACGACAGGCCGATAGGGCAGAACTTCGTAGTCGCGGTGCTCTCCCACCCGTACAACATGGAGGACGCGCTGGTTCTGAACAAGGCGTCGGTCGAAAGGGGGTTGGCCAGGTCGACAACCTACAGGATCTACGAGGCGGAAGCCAGGCTTTACGCCGTGGGCGAGTGGGACAAGATCGAGATCCCCGACTCCTCCTCAAAGGGGTACAGGAGCGAGGAGTACTACAGGTACCTCGAGAGCGACGGCCTGGTATCGCCCGAAACCGCCGTCAATTCCGGCGACGTCCTGATAGGCAGGACTAGCCCCCCGAGGTTTTTGGAAGAGTACAAGGAGATCGGAGTCAAGGGGCCTACTAGGAGGGACACGTCGATCGCGGTTTCCGGGTCCGAGGACGGAATCGTGGACAGCGTCATCGTGACCGAGACGCGCGACATGAACAAGCTCGTCAAGGTCAAGGTCAGGGACACCAGGATACCGGAGGTGGGCGACAAGTTCGCCTCGAGGCACGGACAGAAAGGCGTCGTCGGCATGCTCGTCCCCCAGGAGGACCTGCCCTTCACCGAGACGGGCCTCGTTCCCGACGCCATAATCAACCCGCACGCCATACCGTCGAGGATGACGGTCGGCCACTTCCTGGAGTCCCTGGCTGGGAAAGCCGCAGCCGCCAGCGGAAGGCAGGTTTCCGGGACGCCGTTCGCGCACACGAGCGAGGAGGAGATCAGGAAAATCCTCCTCGATTACGGATTCATGCCCTCGGGAAACGAGGTCATGTTCAACGGGATCACGGGCGAACCGCTCGAGGCCCAGGTTTTCGTGGGCATCGTGTATTACCAGAGGCTCCACCACATGGTGAAGGACAAGATACACGCCAGGGCGAGGGGGCAGGTCCAACTCCTGACGAGGCAGCCCACTGAGGGCAGGGCGCGTGGCGGAGGCTTGCGGTTCGGGGAGATGGAACGCGACTGCCTCGTGGGGCACGGGGCCGCGAGGCTCCTCCAAGACCGGCTGTTGGAGGAATCGGACAAGGCGGTTATATATGTCTGCGAGAACTGCGGATACATAGCTTACTTCGACAGCAAGCAGCGCAAATACGTCTGCAGGATCTGCGAAAAGAAGGCAGTCATAACCCCGGTGCAGATGTCGTACGCCTTCAAGCTTCTGCTCCAGGAGCTCACGAGCATGTGTTTCGCCCCCAGGCTAGTCTTGAAGGAGAGGGTTTAGATGAGCCAGCCAACGGACTTCAAGTTCATCGATTCCCTGAAGTTCGGCATGCTCTCGCCCAGCGAGATAAGGAAGATGTCGGTCGTCGAAATCGTGTCCGAAGAAACCTACGACGAGGACGGCCTGCCGATAAGCGCCGGCGTGATGGACCTGAGGCTAGGCACGATCGAGCCGAGGCAAAGGTGCAAGACGTGCGGCAACACCGCCCAAAACTGCCCAGGGCACTTCGGCCACATCGAACTGCCCGTGCCCGTGATCCACGTCGGCTTCGCGAAGACGATCCACCAACTGCTCTCCGCAACCTGCAGGAGCTGCGGAAGGATACTGCTTTCGGACCAGAAGATAGCGGAATACAACAAGTCGATGGCGCAAGCCCTGGAGGAGCTGGGCGAGATTCCGAAGCGCTTCTACACCCAGATATTGAGGGACGCGAAGAAGATGTCCAGGTGCCCCCACTGCGGCGCGGACCAGTTCATCATACAGTTCACCCACCCGACAAGTTACAACGAAGCGTCCCCCGACGGCGTCGCCACGAAGCTGACGCCCGGGATGATCAGGGAGAGGCTGGAGAGGATATCCGACGAGGACTGCGCCCTCCTCGGCCTCGACCCCAAGGTTGCCCGACCGGAATGGATGGTGCTGCAAGTAATACCCGTCCCTCCGGTATTCGTCCGGCCCTCGATAACCCTCGAGAGCGGCGAAAGGTCGGAGGACGACCTGACCCACAAGCTCGTCGACATAGTCAGGACGGCAAGGAGGGTCAGGGAGTACTTGGAGAGCGGCGCGTCTCCGCTGATAGTCCAAGACCACGCAGACCTCCTCCAGTACCACGTCACAACCTACTTCGACAACGAAGCGAGCGGCGTCCCGCCATCGAAGCACAGGACGGGCAAGACCCTCAAGACGCTGTCCCAGAGGCTCAAAGGGAAGGAGGGGAGGTTCAGAAGCAACCTCTCAGGCAAGAGGGTCGACTTTTCCTCGCGCACCGTCATCTCGCCGGACCCGAACATCGCCGTGGACGAAGTCGGAATACCAATCGAGGTCGCGACCAAGTTGACGGTTCCGGAAAGGGTGACGGAGTGGAACAAGGAGTGGTTGAAGGAACTGGTCAAGAACGGCCCCTCGAAGCACCCCGGGGCCCTCTACCTGATCAGGCCCGACAACGCGAGGATAAGGCTCGACTACGTCGTGGACCGGGAAAAGCTGGCCGAATCCCTCGACATAGGGTACGTGGTCGAAAGGCACCTGACCGACGGCGACGTTGTCATCTTCAACAGGCAACCCTCCTTGCACAGGATATCGATACTCGGCCACAGGGTCAAGGTCCTGCCTTACAGGACATTCAGGCTGAACCCGAGCGTCTGCCCGCCTTACAACGCCGACTTCGACGGGGACGAGATGAACCTGCACGTGCCGCAGAGCATGGAAGCTTCCACCGAGGCGACTATACTCTTGGAGGTCCAGAGCCACTTCCTCTCTCCAAGGTACGGAGGACCGATAATAGGGGCCATAAGGGACTTCATAACCGCGGCCTACCTCCTCACGAGGGAGGAAACGCTGCTCAACAAGTCCGAGCTTTGCACAATCCTTTACGCCGCCGGAATAACCGGGGAGCTGCCGAAGCCAAAGGTACAGGATCCGGAGCCGCTCTGGTCTGGAAAACAGGCCTTCAGCATGCTCCTGCCCAAAGAGTTCAACTTCGTGACGAGGGCGAGCGTTTGCCACAAGTGCGACAAGTGCAAGGAGGAGGAATGCCAACACGACGCGTACGTGGTGATAAAGAAGGGGAAGCTCGTCTCCGGCGTCATCGACCAGGCCTCGATAGGGGCGGAGAAATCCGAAACTCTCCTCCACAGGGTGATAAGGGATTACGGGGCGAAGGTGGGGCAGGAATTCCTCGTCTCGGTCATCAAGATGGTGAGCGCCTTCATACAGCTGCGCGGGTTCACGTACTCTTTCGGAGACCTCCTCCTCCCCGAGGACAAGAGGGAGAGGATAAGCGCCGTAGTGAACTCGGTGGACGAGCAGGTCGCGAAGATCATAAACGATTACAAGTCGGGCGTCCTGGAAAGGGTAAGGGGGTTGTCGCCTGAAGCGAGCTTGGAAGCTTACATAATGGACGTCCTCTCCGACGTCAGGACGAAGGCCGGAAACATAGCTTCGAGGTACCTCGGGCTCGAAAACAGCGGCGCGGTGATGACGCGGACCGGAGCCAGGGGGTCGGAGCTGAACATAGGCCACATGGTCGCGTGCCTCGGGCAGCAGCACGTGCGCGGGCAAAGGATACACAGGGGATACTTCGAGAGGGCGCTGCCGCACTTCAAGCCCGGCGACATAAGCCCGCCCGCCAGGGGTTTCATATCGGCAAACTTCCTGACCGGGTTGAAACCGACCGAATTCTTCTACCACGCGATGGGCGGGAGGGAAGGGCTGGTCGACACGGCGGTCAGGACCCAGCAGAGCGGCTACTTGCAGAGGAGGCTCATCAACGCCCTCGAGTCGCTCAGGGTCGAGTACGACTACACGGTCAGGGACCCGCAAGGCAACATCTTGGAGTTCAAGTACGGCGACGACGGCGTGGATCCGGCCAAAAGCGACCACGGCAAGGGCGTGAACGTCGACAGGCTGGTGGAGCGGCTCAAGCTCTCCATGGAGCCGGGGCCGCCCGCCTCCAAAGAGGTCATAAAGCTGAAGATAAAGTCGAGGAGCAAGTCCCTGCCTCCAAAGCTTCTGGCGGAATCCGAGAAGGCGCTGGAGAAGCACAAGGTTCCGGCAAAATACATCGACGCGGCCATGAAGAGCATCGTCAGCGAATACAAGAAGGCGATCGTCGAGCCAGGCGAAGCGGTGGGCATAGTGGCCGCCCAATCGATCGGCGAGCCGGGTACCCAGATGACGCTCAGGACCTTCCACTACGCCGGCGTCAAGGAGATGGACGTGACGCTCGGTTTGCCCCGCCTGATCGAGATCTTGGACGCAAGGAAGACGGCGAAAACGCCGATGATGACCATATACCTCGACAAGAAGCACTCCACCTCCAGGCAAGCCGCCGCGACGCTGGCCAAGAAGCTGGTTTACACCACGATATCGGACGTCGCTTCGGTGTCGGCAGACTTCACGACCGACTCCATCGTCGTCGCGCCGAACGAGGCCAAGATGAAGGACCGCGAAGTCAAGCTCGAGTCGATCCTGAAAACGATCGAAACGTCCGGCTACAAGTACGAGCTGGCGGGCAAGAACTCGATAAGGATAGCGCACAAGGGCGCAAGCTCCGCCCAAGGGGCCAAGCTCTCGTCCGAACTCGTCAAGATAGCGCAGAAGGTAGGGAAGACCCCGATCTCGGGCCTTTCGGGCATAAACAGGGTGACGGTCAGCCAAAGGGGGAACGAGTGGGTGATCTTCACCGACGGATCGAATTTCTCCGAAATCCTCTCGATCCCCGGAGTCGATCCGACAAGGACCACGACCAACAACATACACGAGGTCGCGGAAGTGCTGGGCATCGAGGCCGCGAGGGCGGCCATAATCGACGAGATCGTGAACATACTCACCGACAACGGCCTAGACGTAGACATCAGGCACATAATGCTCGTCGCGTCTGCGATGACGCACACGGGCTACGTCAGGCAGATAGGGCGCCACGGCATAAGCGGCGAGAAAGCGAGCATCCTAGCAAGGGCCGCGTTCGAGCGCACCATCCCGGTGCTCATAAACGGAGCTTACGGAGGAGAGGTTGACAAGCTCCAGGGCATGACGGAAAGGGTCTTGGTTGGGGAGGAGGTCGCGATAGGAACGGGTTTGGTCGAACTCTACATGAACTTCGTTGCCAACGGACAGAACGAAAAGGGAGGGAAAGAGGGCGGTGAGCTCGGACCTTGAGAGCCAGATAGCCCTGGCCATCAAGACCGGGACGGTCCTGTTCGGGAGCAAAACCGTGCTCTCGGCCGCCGCGAACGGCAGGGTCAAGGCGGTCGTGGTCGCTTCGAACTACGGGGGAGTCGAGCTTGAGAGGCTGAAGGAGGTTTGCGCTTTCGGCGAAATCCCGTTAATAGTTTACGGCAAGAGCAGCGTGCAGCTTGGAAGGATAAGCAACAGGAACCACCCGGTCGCGGTAATGGGCATAAGGTCGCCAGGAGAGTCGACGATCTTGGGCCAGGTTGAGAGGGAGACCGCCAAGAGGCGGAGGGGCCGGTAGCCGGGCGGCGTCCGACCGAAGAACCTAGGTGCGCCTCCGCCTTCACGCGTTGCCGACGCAGAAGATGTCGCTCCCGAACTCGAAAGTTACGCAAGATTTCAGAAACTTGCCCGCAAGCTCCGCGAACTTCTCCGAGGACCGCCATTTCTTGAGGACGGTCAACGCGGCGGTTCCCCTGCAAACCCTCCCCACCTCTTCCAGCATCCTCGAAGGGTTTTCCAAGTTCTGGGCGACGGTAAACGAGATGACCTTGTCGAAAGCGCGCTCCCTGAATGGCAGGGCCTCGGCGTCGCAGACCAAGAATTCCCCGCAACGGCGCCGCCTTCCCCTCTCGGCCATCGCCCTGGAGAGATCCACGCCAACGATCCTGCCCACCTTCCCGCTCAAGGCGCCCGCCAGCAAACCGGTCCCGCAGCCGACGTCGAGAACGGAGTCGCCATCCCGGAAATCCACGATCGCCGACAAGCGGTTGAGCTTTGAAAGCTGCTCCTCTCCGTGCAGCTCGTCGTAACCCGGCGCTACCGAGGCGTAATATTCCATGGCCGATTTCTTCGAACCCAAGGATCGCGACCCTTGCGGCTGGCTGCCTAAGTTGGCGGCTCCGGGGAGCCAGCCTTTAAGTCGTTTCCTGTCCCGCCTTCGGGGGGCGAGGCGCTTGCACCAGCCCGGCCTCGGCGCGCCCAAGTGAAAAACTTAAAGCCGAACGCGAGGAAAAGCCGGCAAGTCGTTTTCAGATGATAAGCTTCGAAACCGTCCACAAGCGTTGCAGTATATTGAACCCGCTGAAGGGCTTCAAAGAGGACGTTGTAACGTTCGAGTACAGGAAAGACCCCCTGACCGGCCGCAACACGACGGTCGTAAAGGGAATGTTGGAATACGTCTCCAAATTCCTGTCGACCGACGAAAAATTGCTCGGTTCCCTCGCCGAAAAAACCAGGGTCGGTTGCCCTTTTTGCCCCGAAAGCGTGATGGCCAAGACGCCCATGTTCACCGAGGACTTTTCCAAGGAAGGCAGGATCCGCGTCGGCAACGCCGTCGTCGTCCCGAACTTGCTCGGCCACGCCGAACGAAGCGCGGTAGTAGTAATGGCGAAGGAGCACAGCTTGAGGCTCGACGAATTCGAACCGAGCGCGATCCTCGACGGCTTGAAAGGCGGCTTGGCGTACGTAAGGAGGTTGAGCGAAACCGATCCGTCCGTGAGCTTCCCGGTCTTCGCCTTCAACTACCTCCCCCCGGCCGGGTCGTCGATCTTCCACCCCCACATGCAGGTGTTGGCGAGGGACAGGCCTTTCTACCTGGCGCGCCTTTTCCTCGAAAAGAGCGAAGAGTACCGCGAAGTGAACGGATCGAACTACTGGCACGACTTGGTTGAAGTGGAGAAGCCTGGAGAAAGGCATCTTTTCGAAAAGGACGGCGTGGAGTGGCTCGTCCCGTTCGCTCCTTTGAGGGGGCTCAACGAGGTGCAAGCCGTGGTCGTGGGAAGGTCAAACTTCTTGGAACTTGGCGACGGCGAGTGGCTCGGGATCGCCGAAGGGATCTCGTCGATTCTCCGCTTCTACCACGAGCAAGGGTACGTGAGCTTCAACGCGGTCCTGCTGTCCGGCCCGGTCGGCGCGCACTTGGATTATTTCTGCGTGAACTTGAGGATGGTAAGCAGGCCGGGGATCCAACCCACGTGCTTCACGGACGCTTGGGCGCTTCCCTACCTTCTTTGGGACGGGGAGGCCTTGGAAGAGCCGGAAGTTCTCGCGGGAAAAATAAGGGCTTTCCTGGGGCGGCGGCCAGGCGGAAAGGTCCGGTAAACTGCAGCGCGCATGGCCTCCTTTGTTGAGCCGCGGTTAGAAACGCTAGAGGCGAGCAAAGCCGGGATGGGGCGCGTTTCCGCCGCGCCGCGCTTTGCGCTTCTAGTGCTCGCGCCGATCGTTTGGGCGAGGAAGAGGAAAAAGCGAGGAGGGTGGAGGAATCCAAGCCCGTGGATGCAAGCCGGCCCCTTCGTCCGGGACACCCCTAAGGCTTGACGGCGCTAACTCGTCTCCGAAGATCCGCCAGGCAGCGGATCCCTAAACGATGTGCACGTTGTCTATCCCGTGGTATCGCTTCGCCAGCGCCCTGGTCCTCTGCGCCACCTTCCCCCCCTTTCCTATCGCCTTCCCCCTGTCCGACGCTGAAACTATGACCGACGCGGTCTTCCTACCGTCAGGATGTTCCACCATTTTCACTTCCAAGACCTTCGCCGGCGAAAGGCTGTTCCTGATGAATTGCAAAGGATCTTCCGAGTACTCTATCGTCACGACTGGCCTTTTGATCATCTGCTCGAGCTTCCGTATCGCCGAGTACCTGATCCTCCCGCCCTGCCCCGGCGACACGATGAAGATGGCTTCATCCTCCCTGTCGACGATGCAGTCGAGGGCCGCTGCCCCCGTGAACCCCTCGAAAAGGGAGATGTGCTTCATGTCCTCCCCGGTGAGCCTGACCCTGAGCCCATCCTGGGCAGCGTTGCCCTTCCTCAACACTCCGAACCAATCCGTTTAATGCTTGAAAGGCACGCGCTCCTGCCCTTGGATAAATGTCTTTTGGGATTCGGAGGCACCCGCGGCCTGCCCGAATCCTTTGTCCTCGCGCCTTTTCTGCCCCGGTTGGGCGCCCGCCCAAGGCGTTACGAAAGCTCCTGTCAGGCTGGATTCCGGAAAAAGCAACCGATAAATAAGGCCCCGGTCCCGAAGCTGGCGCCGTTTCAGGTCAAAGGTGAATGCGGTGGGAAGCGCAGGCGGCTTGTTCGCCGGCAGGAACGTGCAAAAGAAGAGGCAACGCTTCAGGTGGAGCGACAGGCGCTACAAACGCCGAATCCTGAGGACGAAGCTGCTAGCCGATCCTCTGGCAGGCGCGCCCTTGGCAAGAGGGCTCGTGCTCGAGAAGAAGGGGATCGAGAGCAAGCAGCCAAACTCGGCCGTAAGGAAATGCGTAAGGATCCAGCTGATCAAGAACGGGCTGGAGGTCACCGCCTTCGTGCCGAAAGACGGGGGCGTGAACTTCATAGAGGAGAGGGACGGGGTATGGGTCGACGGGATAGGGGGATCTAGGGGGAGGAGCATGGGCGACCTGCCCGGCGTAAGGTACAAGGTGATAGCCGTCAACGGCATTTCGCTCGACGCCCTCCTAAAGGGCAAGAAGCAGAAGGCCGCCAGGTAGGGAGAACGGTGCCGTCGATGCTCGCGCCCTCAAAGAACCTGATCTTCGGGAAATGGGACCCCTCTTCGGTGACCGTTAACGACCAGGGACTGAAAAACGCCATATCGGTGAAGGCGATGGTCCTGCCCCACACCTTCGGCAGGCACGAGAGGGAGCGGTTCCGGAAGGTCGAGGTAAACTTGGTCGAAAGGATGGCAAACAGGTTGATGCGCACAAAGAGGTACACCGGCAAGAAAGCCGGGTCCTTGAAGATAATGGCGAACGTGCTGGAGCTGATCAACCTCAAGACCGGCGAAAACCCGCTCCAGGTGCTCGTTAGGGCGGTGGAGAACGCAGCCCCCAGGGAGGATACGACGAGGGTCAGCTACGGCGGCATAGTGTACTTCCACGCGGTCGACATGGCTCCCTCGAGGAGGGTTGACCTGGCCATCAAGAACTTGACCGAAGGCGCGAGGGCCGCGAAGGCGCACAAAGCCAAAACCATAGACGAGTGCCTCGCGGAGGAGATCATACTGGCAGCCAGCAACGACGCAAAGAGCTACGCCATCTCCAAGAGGGCTGAACAGGAGAGGCACGCCATGGCCTCCAGGTGTGCCGCTGAATGCGCGAAAGGAAGCGCCCCGCGCCGGAAGGCTAAACTAAATCGGAAGGAGCGCGAGGGCCGCCAACAACGTGATTATGCCGCTCGCCATCAAAGGATAGCTTATGTCGAGAGACGCCAGGAAACCCGCAAGGAACGGCGAAGCCACGCTTCCAATGGAGCTTATGCTCCCGACCTTGCTCGAGTCCGCCCCCCTGCTGCCGTTTCTGCAGTAGCTTTGGATGAGCGCGCTCTGCGCCGGAGACCAGAAAGCCGCGGCCAGGAGATCGTGGGAGACGAAGACAGCGGCCGCCAGGGGAAGGTCCGGGATCAGCGAGGCGACGGAGATGGATATCCCCTGGTAGGCCATGAGGGCAACGATCACGCTTTTTGAGCTGAACCTCCTGAGCAAATGGAGCACCTTGTCCGCGAAGATCAAAGGAACGGCGAAGCACAGCCGGTGAATGGTCAGGATCAAGGAGACCGTGTCGTTGTCGGCTCCAAACTTCTTGGCGAAGAAGAGGGGGGTGATGAACCCGTGGCTGCAGCCGAAGCCGACCGCCATGACCAACCCGGAAACCGCGAAAATCTTCAATTCCCTGGGAAGGCCAACGCCGGACCCGCAATCCCGGGTTTCCAACTTCATTTCAGGCCTTTCCTCCTTGAAACCGAAGGAGAACAAAACCAGGGCGGCCAACAAAACCGAAAAAGACAGCATGAAAGCGGATTGGAAGGACATGGAAGCCAGGATCAAGCCCGCCCCCAGGAGCCCCAAGGCCTGCGCGAAATACTCCATCCCGTTGACCTTCGAGTACGCCGATATGAACGCCTTCCTTGTCAGCTCGAACAGCAAGACGTTGTGCACCGCGTTCCTGATCGACGCCGAGGCGGACTGCCCTATCGAGAGCAAAAGCACCTCCCACAACCTCCTGAAAAACGGCACTAGGAAATTGACGATGCCGCACAGCGCCAGGCTGAGGGCGTAGAACGCCTTCCTGCCGACGACGTCCGATTTGCTCCCGACCGCCACGTTCAACAGCGCTATCGCTGCCGCCGTGACGCCGAAGAGGATCCCCATGTCCCTGAAACTCACCCCTATCCAGTCAAGGTAAAGCGGGAAGACGACCTCGTACGCTCCGGAAGCGTAACCAAACAGCAAAGAGACGAGCACTAGGAGCCGAACGTTCCTGTCCATGCGTTTCCCCGAGGGGCGCGAAACGAGGGCTTAAAAGCCGTCCTGCAGGGCGCCAGAAACTCTGCCCGCGCGCCCATCACCCGTCTCTGGACAGAGGAGGGTCGGGAGGCCTCATTACCCACGCCGCTTCGCCTCCTGCACCTCTTCGTCGCGCAAGTTCCTCTAGGCTCCGGCAGTGCTAGGTTTCGGCATCTCCAACGCCCTTGGGTTCTTCGTGGACCACGACTCGCTTCACGTTTGGGAAAAGGGACCTGACCCTCGCGGAAACCTCTTCGGAGATCCTGTGGGTTTCCGTTATGCTCAGGGCTGGGTTGACCAGTATGTGCACCTCCGCCACCATGCCCTCGCCCAAGTGCTGGAGCCTGACGCCGTGGCAACCTGCCACTTGCTTGACCTTCATCGCTTCGGACTCGATCGCGGCGATCACTTTCGAGTGGTCCTCGGCGTCTTCCTCCAGGGAGCTCGGCTCGACGTGGACAAGCACGTGCCCGACCTCCGCAAAGTTCTTCATAATCGCCTCCACGACCTCGTCCGAGATTTTGTGGGAAGTTTCAACCTCCATTCCCGGGTCAACCAAAATGTGCATGTCGACCAGGATCAACCTGCCGGACCTCCGCGCCCTGACTCGGTGGCAGTCCTTGACCCCCGGAACGGCCAGGGCTATCGAGCGTATCCTCGAGGCCGTCTCCGCTCCCGGGCTTGCGTCCGCGAGGATGCGCACCGTATCCGCCGCGATCTCCGCCCCCGTCTTGAGTATCAGCGCCGCGACCATGATGGCGACGAGGGGGTCTGCCCAGGGCATGCCGAGAGCGGCCGCTGCAACTCCGACGGAGACTGAAACTGAAGTGAGGACGTCCCCCCTGATGTTCTTCGCGTAGGACATCAGCGTCAAGCTTCCAACTTTCCTGCAAATCCCGAAGAGGTACCTCTGAAGCAGGTACTTTCCCACGACGGAGAACAGGGCCGCGCCCAGTGCGATCCACTCGAAAGCACCGTACTCGGCTCGCGCGATCTTCCTCAAAGCTTCGTAAAGTATGCCCAGCGCAGCAGCAAAAAGGCTCCCGGCCACGACGAGGCTCGGCACGTTCTCGAACCTCCCGTGGCCGTACGGGTGGCCGGCATCAGGAGGTTTCTCGGACGCCTTCGTCCCGACCAGGACGCTCGCGGACGTCAAGATGTCGAAAAGGGAATCGACCCCGTCCGCCAAAACCGCCACGCTTCCAAAGAAGAACCCTGCCAGCAGTT
>JAFNJA010000045.1:2954-14390 GCA_017601265.1 Candidatus Brockarchaeota archaeon | reverse complement strand
TTTCTCAGGAAGATGAACGGAGACGCCGAAATCATTCAGATATCTGCCAAGACAGGATACAACTTGGATAAGCTGCTTAAGACGATAACGGAAGGCTTTCATAGACCTCGACCGACCATCACGAAAGATGTCAACTACGACGTGTACGCTAAGGCTGAGGCTGAGCTCGGATGGTTCAACGGGATGTACACGATAAATTCTAACTTGCCCATGAACGTGGTCGCCGTAATGGAGGGTCTGCTGAAGGAGATAAATAGGAGGGTGCGCGAGTGCAAGGGAGAGATAGCACATGCGAAAACCAGGTTTTCCACGAGGAACGGTTGGGTAAAAGCTAGCTTGGTGATATCCGACGAGTCAATAGGAATTACGGGCGAGGTGCCACCGCCGTCAAAGGATATTGACGTGATCCTCAACATCAGGGCTTCAATAGACCCCGTGGCGTTGAAAAGCATCGTGAAAGGCTCGCTTGAGATAGTAACAGCAAATTACAGCGCTCGCTATAAAGAGTGGTCTTCCTCAAGCTTTAGGCCAGGCTACCCAAAGCCGTACTACCGTCTTGTTCATACGTAAGACGTAGGGCTTCAGTATGGGGGAGAAAATTGGGCAATCTCGCTTTGGCGTTGATCGTTTTGACTAGATCAACCGAAGAATCAAGAACGGTTACAAGCCCCCAGGGACTAGTAACAGGTTAATCGCAGAATTCTTGGGACTCTCGTTGCCCTAACGATCAACTGCGATTCTCTGGCGGTTGCGTTCGTTTTGATCGCTTTGGTATAGGTTCTGGGTCCTGTAAGTGGATGTCGCAATCAATCCTGCCGTGATGGTGGCAAAGGAAACAGAGTTTAGAATTGGCATTCTGTACATGGTTTTCTATACGCTTGGCGAATTGGTCGGAACGACCTCAAGTCATATGTTGTTTTACAATTGGAATTCAGCGCTGTTCGCTATGTCCACCATAAAGAGGATTGTAGGTCGCCATTTTGCCAATTACCTTTCTCGATGACGGAATATGCAGACGTTTTAGAAACGACTCAAAGCTAATATCGTTGGTCACAGGATTGCTTACAGGTGGGTTGATACTTACAACGTCAAGCACCGTGTTCGCAAATCCGCAAGTAACTTTTGCGATGGATTTCGCTTATGTCATTTTAGGCATACGCCCCATCGACGTTCTCTTTTCATCGTATCAGAGGTTCTTGGCGCCCTTACGGTTCAGCGATTTCTGCAAGGTTTTTCCTGAGGAGAAATTAATCGTGCTCACGCGGCCGATGCGGTAAGCGGGGAATGGATTTATTGAAAGATCATTGAATGTTGATGCTTTATCTAAATCAAGATAAGTTGAGGACGTTTTGTTTTGGAATATTTCTAATTACGATGGCTTGCTTGGGATCGTTATGAAGAACACGTAGTGGTTGTCGGTGGAAGTGACTATGTCGAATTTCATGATCATTCCTTCCCTCAAAGGCGGTTCGTATGGTATCGATATGGTTCCGCTTCTAGATTCCCCCACGTGAATAATTAGCCCTGTATAGAATTCTCCCTGTGATGCCCCTCTGTAATTGTTAAGGGGTTCGCCGTTTATGAGAATGGAATCAAGTTGAACGGGAACGTTTCCCTTGTTCACCAAGGTGAGATGCACGAAGATTTTATCTCTGGAAGCCGACGCCCACATCTTTTCGATCACGATCGATTCTGTGAACGGCAAATCGAAAACAAGCTTTTGAATCCAGTGCATGCTTGCAACAGTGAGCGCCAGCGCCGTTGCTACAAGAGCGATGGTGATGACTTTCGACGACCCAGAGTTTGGGGGCATTCTTTTCTTGGCTGCCTTGGAACGCAATTCCTTACGCCTTGTGGAGTTTCTAGACATTTATAATAGTTATTCAGGAAAGGTTTTACGACGTTCAGTGCATTAAGAATTCCCATCGAAGCTGCTTCTTTAATGTAAATTTGAAAAATTGCTTAGACAATCCATTATAGATTTTTTTTACTTAACGAGTTTCGTGTACGATTATCCCTATGGAAAGCGGCTCGCCCTCAAGTTCGAAATCAGCCCTGTGCTTGCATGCCGCGGGATCTCCGGCCTCGAGCTTTGCCGACAGGGTTTCGGACGCTATGTATTCGCGGTGGGTCTGGAAGATTTTAGCCAGTTTCGGGCCTGCCTTGTAGTACACCACTATCATGTCCGAGATCCTCAGCCCTGCTGCTTTTCGCTCGTTCTGTATGCGCCTTACTATGTCCCTCGCTATGCCCTCGTTTTTGAGTTCTTCGGTGATCGTGGTGTCGACCGCTACGAGGATGTCCTTGTCTTCCGCGATCGCCAAGCCTTTCTTGGGCTTGGCAAGTACCTGCAGCTCTTCCGGAAGCAGCGTAACCTTCTGGCTCCCCACTTCGAAGTCGATGGCTTTCGATTCCAGCACCTTCGCCTCGACGCTAGCCGCGTCCATCTTCCCCACGGCAGCGCAAATCTTCGGCAGCAGCGGGCCGTACTTTGCTCCCACAGATTTTTGGTCCACTCTGGCTTCGTAATCCAAAACTTCCTTTTTGTCGGTTGTCAGGACCAATTCTTTCACGTTGAGCTCTTCGGCTATCAGATCCCTCGCCTCTTGAAGTTGCTCCAAAATTTCTTCAGAGGCTACGACAATCGCTTTGGCGAGCGGCTGCCTCAGCTTTATGGCGGAGGCGCTCCTCGCCGAGCGCCCAAGGCTGCTCGCCCTGATGGCAAGCTCCATCCTCGACATTAGCGCTTTGTCGACCAAAGACCTGTCCGGTTCCGGCCAATCGTTATGGTGCACGCTTTCCGGCGCTTCCTTATCCACGCTCCTCACCAAGTTTTGGTACATGCGCTCGGACAGGAACGGGGTGAAAGGCGCAAGAAGTTTGACCACCGTCACGAGGCAGGCGTACAGGGTCTTGTAACCCGCCTCCTTGTCCTCGTCGGCCTCGCTCTTCCAATACCTCCTGCGCGACCTCCTGAGGTACCAAGTGGACAGTTCGTTGACGAACTTCTCGATTTTCTTCGTCGCTCCGTACACGTCATAGTCATCCATGTCGGCGGTCGTTTCCTCGACCAAAACTTGCAACTTTGAGAGTATCCAAAGGTCGAGGGGCGAGAGCTTCGCTTCTTTTCCTCTTGGAACCCAGTTGTCCAGGTTCGCGTAAGTCACGAAAAAGAGGTATATGTTCCAGAGCAAGAAAAAGAACTCCCTCTTGACTTCGTCGGCCCTTTTGAACCTGAAAAGCATGTCGCTCTCGGGTTTGGTCGTGCAGTACATCCAACGCATTACGTCCGCTCCGATCGTCTCGACAGCGTCGTCGAACTCGATCGCGTTGCCCCAAGACTTGTGCATTTCGCGGCCGTCTTCCGCGAGCACGGTACCGTGACCCAGGCACGTTAGAAACGGAGCCCTTTTCACCATTATCGTGCTCATGGCCAGCATCGAGTAGAACCAGTTCCTGAACTGGCCAGGCAACGATTCGCATATCAAGTCAGCGGGGAACCACTTGTTCCAATAATCACGGTCGTTGTGGTAATTGAGCGTGGAGAATGAGACGATTCCAGCGTCCAGCCAGGGGTTGCCGACGTCCGAGATTCGGGAGACGACCGCCCCGCAGCTCTTGCACGCGATCTTGACCTTGTCGATCCAAGGTTTGTGGGGCGAGTGCCCCTCGAACTCTTCCCAACCGCTCACGGCACGGCGCTTCAACTCGTCTTTCCCGCCTATTACCTCGAAAGTCCCGCATTCGCGGCATTCCCAGATGGGCAATGCCAACCCCCAATAGCGTTTCTTCGATATCATCCAGTCGCTCATGTTCCTCAGCCAATCCAGTTCCTGCTGGAGGCCAAACTCGGGAATCCACCTCACCTGTTTCGCAGATTCCATGATCTGGTACCTCAGGTTCTTGCTCTTCTCTTCCTCCGTTATCTCTTCAAGGGGCTTGTCGAGTTTATCTCCCATCGAGATGAACCACTCGTCCACGAGCCTGAAAACCAGCTCGCTCTCGCACCTCCAGCAAACCGGGTAGCGGTGGGTGTATTCTTCTACGTTAAACAGCAGTCCTTTGCTCCTTAAGTTGTCCACCACGGGCTTGGGCGTGTCGTACGCGTGCATTCCCGTGAGCCAGTCGAATCCTTCGACGAACCTGCCGAACTCGTTCAGTGGAGCCACCGCGGGCAACCCGTACTCTTTGCCCAGCTCGAAATCTTCCTTCCCGCAGCCGGGAGCTATGTGCACTATGCCCGTTCCTTCGGTTTCGCTTACGTCTTTCCAAAGGATGACCTTGTGCGCTTCAGGCACCTTGTCCCTCCTTATCGCAGGGAGCTCGTCAAACGGGCCGTCGTAAAGCCATCCTTCCATTTCGCTTCCTTTGAGTTCCGCGATCACCTCGCAGTTGCGCGGCAAGGCTTTTCCCAACGTTGCCTTTGCAAGGTAAAGCGTCTCGCCCTCGAAGCTGGCTTTGACGTATTCGATGTCCGGATTGACCGCTGCAGCCACGTTGGACGAGAGTGTCCACGGAGTGGTCGTCCAGACGAGCAGAGATTCTTTTGGACGCCCGCGGAGGGGGAATTTGACGGTAAGCGCGATGTGTTTGATTTCTCGGTAGCCTTCGGTCACGATCTCGTGCTCGGAGAGGGCGGTGGAGCAACGCGGGCACCAGGGCATGACGTCGGTTCCTTTACGGATCCAGCCGTTCTCGTGGCATTTTTTGAGGGCTGCCCAGATGCTGTAGTTGTTTTCATCCGAGAATGTGAAGTACGATCCTCCGAGGTCGGGCCTTCCAAGGGCGCCGACGACGCTCTCCACGGTGCCCGAGATCTCCTTCCCGGACGGCGTTCTCACCGTTATGACGTCGCCGGGCCTTTCAAGCCTGTCAGCCAGTTCCCTGAGCAGACTCGGTTCGTCCCAATCCATCCAATAACCAAGGCGGATCGACTGCTCCACCTGGATCGCCGCGAAACGCAACACCCTTTGCTTGCACCTCTTTACGAATTCGTCGATGCCGTAGGCCTCGACATCCTTCTTCGACTTGAAACCGAGTTCTTTCTCTATCTCGACCTCTATCCAGAGGCCTTGGCAGTCGAATCCGTTCTGGTACCTGAGGTCGAACCCCCTCATGGCCTTGTAGCGCTGGAACACGTCCTTGTACGTCCTTCCCCAAGCATGGTGGACGGCCATTGGGTTGTTCGCCGTGATGGGCCCATCCATGAAAGACCATCGCTTCTTGCCTTGGTTCATGGATCTTCGCTTCTGAAAAGCGCGCGTCCTGCTCCAAAAGTCCAGTATCGCGTGCTCCATTTCGGGGAAATTCAATTCACCGCTTTCTTCCTTGAACAAAACACCACCTGCCTTCAAGCTTGGATGACATTCCGGGAATCGCGGTGGGCCGGCGCTTTACGGGAACCACGCGGGTCGAACTCGTTTCAAAGACCGATTTCGCGATCCCTCATTCTTCATCCGCGCCTGGCGCCCTAACGCGAGGATATTAACTTAACTTCACCTTTCCGGGCCTTTCCCGTCGAAATCGGGCTGAAAATGGCCCGGATAGGCTCAGGAAACCGCCGATTGTAGCCCTTCCGGACGTCCCTGGCAGCCGTTTGAAAAACCCTACCCGGGGAGTGCGCCAAGGCAAAATGGACATATAGTAACCCTCGGATACGTTGCAACCCGGGAAGCGTTGAAAAAGGTCACGATCAAAGTTGTCGGTTCCGATCCGCCTTGCCCCAAATGCTTGAATTTCTTGGAGATAGCCGCTAGGGTGGCTAAGAAGCATGACGTCGTGGTGGAACACGTTAACGTTCTGTCCCCTGAGGCAAAGAAGCTCAAGGTTCTCGTCGTCCCGTCGATATTTGTCGATGACAAGCTTGTCGCGGCAGGCGATGTTGTGGATGAGGCTGAACTTGAAAGCTTCGTAGAGAAGGCTTTGTCGCTTGGCAGAGAAAAGTGATGGTTTATTTGACAACTCGTGCGTCAAATGGCAAGGACGCCAGAAGCCCGTTCTTTAGCCCCTCCGAACCTTCTTTACGAAATGGCACTCCGACTCGCAGACCTCTACGGCGCACCCCTCCCCTTCGAGGCTCCTTAGAGCGACGCAGCCTATTATACGATCCATCGGAGTGGGAGCGCCAATCCTTTTGTTGGCCGCGAAGAGCCTCTCCAACCTCCTCTTCTCCTCGGGCGTGAAGGTAAAGCACTCCTCCGACTTTATCCGCTCAAGGCACTTGGCTTTTTGGGCGCCGGAGCAAAAGTCGCACCTGGTCCCGTCGCTCATCTTTCCAAAGATGTTTGCCAAAGGATCGAGGACGTAGACCGTGGCCTCCTCGCCCAACATGACGTATACCGCATTCAGTGTCGGCGGCGCTATGAACTCTTCACGGGCACCCCGTTTCTTCCTTTCCCCCTTCACCTCCCAAAAACCTTTGAGCTGTTTGTTGAGTTGGTAGACGAGTTCCAAGTAGCCGATGCCTACGGCGTTCGCCAGTTCCTTCTTGCTTACCGGCCCGTCCACGGTTTCCACCTCAAGCTTGTGCAGTATTCTCTGCCTAAGCCGGTGGTTGAGAACTTTTATGCAGATTTTCGGGTCGATATACTTCGCCTTTATCAAGCAGCCCATCGTTAGTGTCAGGATCCTACGCTTGCACAACGTTCCTTTTAAATTGGTGGGCAAGTTTTAGATCCATGACCACGCCTCATCTTATTTAAGAACTCTCTCCAAGGCCTCCAAAAGGGGAACCCCCAGCCCGACGCAGCTGATTAACTCCCCAGCGGTTACCGTCGCGATCGTCAAAAGGGGCGGAGCACCGTACACGCACGACAGCAGACGCGAGGAGCTTGCCTTTTATGCCCAACGTCTTCCTGCACGCGTACGAACAGCCGCTAGCCAGCAAGTTTGCCAAGGTGCCTATGACCACGTCCGGCAATCCGTACGGGGATACTACGTTAGCTATTATGCAGCCCAAGGCAGTGCCTATTACGGCCGCTTTCCCGACCTTCTTGTTGTAGCTCGTTGGAATCAGAGCGTCCGTCAGCCTTGCCTGGACCGGCCCGTAACTTATGGGCGAGATGGCGATCGTTCCCGCCCCGTACGTCGCAGCCACGATCGAGGTTAGTACTAGATCCCGCGTCCTCGAACTTCCCTTACGTCCTTTCAATGTCCATCATTTACCCTCCCTTTTGGGGTTTGTACCGCGGAACGGAGGGAGGCAAACCACCCGCGTCTGTTCCTTCTATTTCGGGACTTGACCGACCTGCTTCGCTGCTACTTTAGTCGAACTCCGAACTTTCTTCACCGCTCGGAGGCTTCGGCGGCTTTGACGGTTCTTTGAGCTTGCCCGCCGCTATCATGTCGTCTATCCTGAGTATCGAGCTGGCTGCCGCGCTGGCTGACTTGATTATCTGCTCCTTGACCGAGAGGGGTTCCAACACGTTCAAAGCATACATGTCGGAGGTCTTCCTGTTGTACACGTCCACTCCCGCCCATATTTCCCCGGCTTCGTGCTTGTGCCTGAGCTCCGTCATGATGTCTATGGGGTCCAGGCCCGTGTTTTCGGCTAGGGCAGAGGCGATGACCTCTTCGGCTTCCGCGAACTTCTTAATTGCCAGCTGCTGCTTCCCGGAGACCTTCTCGGCGTACTTGTTCAACCTCAGGGCGACCTCCACCTCGGGGGCTCCTCCCCCGGCCACGATGTACGGGTAGGTAACGACGTCCTTGACCACCATCAGGGCGTCGTGCACCGCCCTCTCAGCCTCGTCGACGAACTTCTCGGTCCCGCCCCTTATCAGTATGGTCACCGACTTCGGGTTCTTGCAGTCCTCTATGAACACCCACTTGTCCTCCCCGACCTTCCTCTCCTCGACCAAGCCGGCTTCGCCGAGGTCGGCGGGGGTTATGTCGTTAAGCCTGCTCACGATCCTGGCTCCGGTCGCCTTCGAGGCCTTCTCCATGTCCGATTCCTTGGCCCTCCTGACCGCTATTATTCCGTTTTTCGCCAAGTAGTGCTGGGCGAGGTCGTCTATCCCCTTCTGGCACACTACAACGTTCGCCCCGGCGGACGATATGCGCTCCACCATGTCCTTCAGCATCCTCTGCTCCTCGTCCATGAACTCTTTGATCTGCTCGGGCCTGTCTATGTTGATCTTCGCGTCAAACTCGGTCTTTTCGATCTCCAACGGGCAGCTCAGAAGGGCTATCTTCGCGTTCCTGACCCTCTTCGGCATGCCCGAGTGGACGATCTCCTTGTCAAGCACGATGCCCTTGACTAGCTTGGTGTCCTCCGTCGATCCGCCCGCCTTCTTCTCGACCTTTACGTCGTCCAACGAAACTTTGAAGGACCCGTCCTCGTCCTTTCTCGAGACGCCCAGTATCGCGTCGACCGTCAGATCCGCCAGCATCTCGCTGTTGTCCCTCACGATCTTGCTCGAGAGCGTCGTGATGGCGACTTTTTTCAACGTCTCCCTGTCCTCGGGGTTGACCGGAATGGCTATTTCCTTCACGTATTCGAGCGCCTTGCTTGCGGCCGCCTCGTAACCTTCCACTATGATGCTCGGGTGGATGTCGCTGTCAAGCAAGTCCTCCGCCTTCTTGAGCAGCTCCCCGGCCAAGACGGCGGCGGAAGTCGTCCCGTCCCCGACCTCGGTGTCGGTAGTCTTGGCTACCTCGACCATCATCTTCGCGGCCGGGTGCTCGACCTCCATCTCCTTCAGTATCGTCGCTCCGTCGTTCGTTATCACTATGTCGCCCAGGGAGTCGACGAGCATCTTGTCCATCCCCCTGGGGCCTAAAGAGCTCTTGATGACCTCCGCGACCGCCTTCGCGGCCATGATGTTGTTCCTCTGGGCGTCCCTGCCCCTCGACCTGCTGCTTCCTTCCTTCAGTATCAAAACGGGCGTGCCAGACGCTGAAACCGGCATCGTTGCCATGCTTCAAAACCTCCTTTTCACATCGCCGGCTCGCCCGCTCACTAGATAAACGTTTTCTTCCTTTCGGCGGGCGTGGCTGCGAGCCCCTCTGGAGGGAAGGAAAGAGCGCCGCGAGGGAAAGAGTTAAACCTTCATGCGGGGTTTGTCGCTCAAAAGGTATCGAAGATGGTACAACTGCAATGCCCGTGCGGAAGGAGGATCGGGGACGCGTCGGAGTTCAAGCTCCTCTTCCTCAAGAAGGAACTGAACGAGATAGACATCCTGTGCCCCAACGACAGCTGTTACTTGAGGGAACTTGGTTACATCAAGTTCGACGTGGTAGAGACAAAGGCCAAGTTCAAGGAAGCCTCGTTCTACCCCCCCTTCGTGACGTGGAACTCGAGCCAGCTGGGGAAGGACGAAGCTCAGGAAGCCCTGAAATCCGTTCTGAGGGACATAGTGAAAAAGCAGATCGATTGGAGCAAGATCGCCACCGACAAGTCGGAGCAGCTGGCTCCGGAAAGGATAACGGTGGGAAGAGAAAGTTCGTAAAAACCAGGCGTTTCTAGTCCAAGAAGTCCTCCACTTTGGGGACTTCTTTAGGCAGCCCTTTCCTCTTCCTTATGTCCGCTATCACCTTCGGCGTTATGGAGGCCGGAACGGCTTCCCACTTGGAAAAGGAGGTGTCCCAGAACGCCCTGCCGCTCGTCGAGCTCCTCATTATCTCGGCAAGGTTGAACGTCTCGGCGGCTGGAACCTCGCCGACGACGTAAGTAAGGTGCTCTTTCTGCTGGATGTCCAAAACCTTGCCCCTGAGCTGCGAAACGATCCTCGTGATCGTGCCGACGAGGTCCGACGGAACCCTGACGTCCAGCCTCAGGATCGGTTCCAGCAGGACCGGCGTCGCGAGCAGCGTTGCGGCGTATATGGCTCTCCTCATCCCCGGGATTATCTGCGCCGGGCCGTGGTGGGCCGGATCCTCGTGTATGCTCGCGTCCTCAAGCTTGACCTTCACCCCCCTCACCGGCTCCCTCGCCAGGACGCCTTCCGCCATTGAGTCTATGAACCCGATCCTGATCGACCCTCCGACTTCCTCCAGCCTCTGGACTCCTTTCGTCACGTCGACCAGGATGCTGAAGCTGTCCGTGATGCTCCATACCCCTCTGGCCTCCTCCGTTTCCCACCCCGCGTTCCTGAGCAGCTGAGCTTGGAGTTTCCTGTCCATCATCTCGGTCAAGTCGCCGTTCATGAGCAGCTTCATCTCCTCCCCTTCCAGAGGCTCCACGCTGACGGAGATCTTGTTGTGCCCGTTGGGGCTGCGGGCGACGACGGGTCCAGCCCTGCCGCGCACGCTTTCCCTGTAGACGATGATCGGCTCAGACGTGACGATGTCCAAACCTTCCTTCCTTATCAGGGTGGTCGCGATCTCCAGGTGGAGCTGGCCCATGCCCGATATCAGGAACTCCCCGGTCTTCTCGTCGATCTTCGTCCTTATGTTCGGATCCTCGATGCTCAGCCTCCTCATCACGTCCACAAGCTTCGGCAGGTCCTTCGGGTGTTTCGGCTCGATCGCCAAAGTCATGACGGTTTCCGAGACGTAACGGACGGTCTCGAACGGGATCAGGTCCTTGATGGAAGCGATCGTTTCGCCTGAACGGACCTCCCCCAATCCGAGGAGGGCCGGGATGTTACCGGCTGGCAAGGAACCCACGACTTCACGGAAAGGCCCCATGTACAACCCAACTTGCTGAACCCTCCCGCTCCTCTTGGAGTTGACCAAAAAGACCTCGTCGCCCTCCGTTATGGTGCCGCTGAACAGCCTGCCCGTCGCGACGATGCCGGCCGACGGATCGACGCGTATGTGCGTCGTCGCCATGACCGCCGGTCCTTTCTCGTCGCAGCCCAGCAACGCCTTGCCGATGTCGCTGTCCAAGTCGCCCCTCCAGATCTTGGGGATCCTGTACTTCTGGGCCTCGTGGGGAGGGGGCACGTTCGTTATCACCATGCCCAAAACGGCTTCGTGCAGCGGTATCAGGCTGGCCAGGTTCTTCTCCGCGCCCTTTTCGTAAGTGGAAACGATGTCGGAAAACTTCAAGCCTTTCTTGTTCATTATGTCGTAGGTGAAAGCCCAACGGTCCTTCGCGCAACCGAACACGACCGTTCCTGCGAGGGGATTGACCCTCCATCCTTCCCGGAATTCCGGTTCGCAATAAAGCTCGACCAAGTGGTTGAAGTCTCTAATTATGTTCGTCAGGGTTTTCAGGATCTGGTCCGAAGACAAGCGCAGCTCCTTGATCAGCCTGTCGATCTTGTTGATGAAGAGCATGGGCCTGACCCTTTCGTCGAGGGCTTGCCTGGTCACGGTCTCCGTCTGGATCATGACGCCTTCAACCGCGTCGACCACCACCACCGCGCCGTCGATCGCCCTGAGCGACCTAGTCACGTTGCCCGTGAAGTCGATGTGGCCCGGAGTGTCGTGCAGGTTGATGAGGTACGGCTTCCCTCCCACCTCGTGGTAAAGCGAAATGTTAGCTGCCTT
>JAFNJA010000045.1:0-2944 GCA_017601265.1 Candidatus Brockarchaeota archaeon | reverse complement strand
GTAATCCAAGGCCAGCGCCTCCCCAGCCACGGTCGGGGAAAGAAGCCCGGCCGCGGCCAGGAGGCTGTCAGACATCGTCGTCTTTCCGTGGTCTACCATCGCCGCTGGAGTTTAAGCTCCCCGCGTATGCGCTATGACCCCGAGATTTCGAACTTGGTCTTTGTTTCTGGCAATCTTCAATATGTCCGACGTCGTCTTGTACCTCGGCACAGCGAATCACCTCACTGGGCTTTTTGGTGGCCCTTCAAATACCGCCCGATAATAAACGTTGCTGAGAGGGCGCGGCGGATTCCCCGAAAGGAACGGAGGACCGGGGCAAGCCGGTGTCCTTTCGAATCCATTAATATGCGAGCTTACCCAAAATGCGCGGGTTCAGCCCCCTTCGACGCTGGGATGATGCCATGAGACTGCGAAACCGTTCAGCGATCGTCCTAGCCGGAGGTTCGGGGAAAAGGCTCCAAGGGGTCGAAAAGTGCCTCCTCGAAGTTTCCGGGGTACCTATGATCGAGCTCGTCCTGGCGGCCGCCAAGGAAGTGTGCGACGAAATAGTAGTTTCGGTAAGCGGCCCAGCGCAAATGGCCGTTATAACTCCTTTCCTTGGCGGCGCCGCCTCCGTGGTGTGCGACTCGCTCGAGGGCGTAGGCCCCCTGGAGGGGATCAGGCAGGCGTGCAGGGCCTTGGGCAACGGCTTCACGGCCGTCGTTGCGTGCGACATGCCCCTGCTAAACCCCCGGGTCATAGAGTACCTTTTCAACCGGATGGGCCGTCGAGACGGGGCCGTTCCAATGTGGCCGGACGGCAAGCTCGAACCCCTCTGCTCGGTGTTCAAGAAGCGGAGCCTGGAAAATTCGGTCGAAAAGGCCGTGCTTTCCGGCAAGAGGAAGATAACCGACGCTTTCGCGGGGTTGGACATCGTTTACGTCGAAACCAAAGAACTGGAAGTCTTGGATCCGGGGCTGCGCACGTTTGCCAACGTGAACGACCAAAGCAGCCTCGAGAAGGTCAGGAGGATCGCCGCCGGCAGGCAAAGCGCGGGAATGCGTGGAATCCCGCCACGCATTTAAGCCCGCGCCGCCCTGCTAACGCCAGGAGGCTGGGAACCCCAAGTTGGGCCCGATGAAGCCTTTCGGAGCCTTAATGCAGTACGACGAAGCGTTGGCGCTAATGCTGGGCAACACGAAGCCGATCGAGAGGAGGGAGGCCGTGTCGATAGAGGAGTCGTACTCCAGGGTTTTGGCCGAGGACGTCGTAGCGGGCATGGATGTCCCCCCTTTCGACAGGGCGGCGATGGACGGCTACGCCGTAATGGCGAAAGACACATACGGCGCGGGAAACCTCGCCCCGGTGAGGCTTAAAATCGCTGGAACGGTCTACGCAGGGGAAGAGCCTAAAGAAAAAGTGCGCGAAGGAACTTGCGTGCGCATCGCGACCGGGGCGAAGATGCCAATAGGCGCGGACGCGGTGGTTATGGCGGAGTCCGCGGAGCAGGTCGGCGGGGACGAGGTTGACGTCTTCAAGCCCGTCTATCCCGGGGCGAACGTTTCTCCTGCTGGGGAGGACATATCGAAAGGGCAGAGGGTCCTCGGCTCAGGTGAAACCCTGACGCCGAGCAAGGTGGGCGTTCTGGCGGCCCTCGGGATCCGCAGGGTGGCTGTCTACGAGAAGCCGAGGGTCGCGATCGTCCCGACCGGAGCGGAGGTCGCGGACGTCGGGGAGGCTTTGGGGGGCGGAAAGGTCTACGACATCAACTCTTACACGATCGGTTCCGTAACCGAGGAAAACGGCTGCGTTCCCGTCAGGTTCAAGGTAGTGCCTGACAGCGCCGGGGAGTTGAAGGCCGCTATAAGCAAAGCGCTCGATAACGACCTCGTCGTCCTGTCAGGCGGGAGTTCGGTGGGTGAACGCGACCTGCTCTTCGGCGCGCTTAGCGAACTAGGAACGGTCCTTTTCCACGGCGTGCAGGTCAAGCCGGGAAAACCCACGGTTTGCGCGAAGGTCCGGGAGAAGCTGGTCGTGGGAATGCCCGGGTACCCGACGTCTTGCCTGAGCAACTGTTACCTCTTCCTCGTGCCCGTCCTCAGAAAGCTGGCGAGGCTGGGCGAGAGGAAGCAAATGGCCGTAAAGGCCCGCGCCTCAAAGAGGATCGTATCAACCCTTGGCAGGATGCAGTTCCTGACGGTAAAGCTCGAGGGGGGCCTGGCCGTGCCCGTGTACAAGGAGTCGAGCGCCATAACCTCGATGAGCCAAGCGCACGGCTACATACGGATACCTGCCAACGTCGAGACGATCGAGAAAGGTGAAGAGGTCGAGGTCTACCTGTTCTAGGCTGAAAAGCGCGGTATCGCGCCTTACCCGAGCCCTCGGCTTGCGAAACCCAACACACGCCCGTCGCCTCGGGGGAAAGCTGCAAGCCGCCTTTATGGCCCCGGAAAGATCGCGCGATTCGGCGCGCGAGATGGCAACCCGGCCGGCGGAAAAGATTCAAATCGCCGGAATGCCCGCCGGCGGGCAGGAAAAGGGGATACGCGGTGAGATCAACGCCCATAGGCATCGTGATGCTCAACGACGAAAGGGAGCACGTTTACGCCAAGAATAACCCGGATTGCATGAAGGTCGTCCAGCGGTGGGCCGAGATAATAAGGGGAGGAGTGAAAAACGCGGACGGAACAGCGCCCAAGGTCGTGACGGGATCGGAGATCATCACGTCCGCCAGGGTGGCGCAGAAGGTCGGGGAGGAACTTTCAAGGGCCAACTGCAAGCAGATCATAATGTGCTACTACGTTTGGAACTTCCCGTTCCTCGTTTGGCCTTTCATCAACAGCGTCGGGAGGGACAAGCCGATACTCAGCCTCTCGAACAACAGCGGCGAGTTTCCCGGCAACGTCGGGTTGCTTGCGACCGACGGGGCTTTGCGCCAAGCGGGCGTAAGGACGCACCGCATAGT
>JAFNJA010000044.1 GCA_017601265.1 Candidatus Brockarchaeota archaeon | reverse complement strand
GTCCAGATTACTCGAGAAACTCCCGATCGTTGAGGGTGTGCGTCACGCGCATGAGCAATCGCGGCCCGCCCTATCTTGATTCGAATGTTTGAAACCATCTTGATTTACGATCGTTGCTTTATAAAAATTTATATAATCATTAAATTCTACACAATCAGAGGTTGGGAAGAGGTGTTTAAATCGGGAAGGAGCGGCCAAACAGCTGCCCATTCAGCTCAGGCGCCAATCGAAGCCGGCTGTGAGCAGCGCGCGGCGAACTCCAAGAAAAGCCTCTTTGGAATTATTTTCTACATCTTTCCCATATTGTTCGTTTCCGCGACCCTGTGCTTTGCCGGGGGTTTGATCCTCATGAGCCTGCTATCGGCGCCGGTAGCGGAGAACCTTGTCAACATGGCGAAGGCTGGAATCATAGCTTCGTCATTCATTACCCTGTCATATTTCCTCGTATACACTGGAAGGCACTTAATATTCTCAGCAGTGGCACTGAACAGCTACAAGAGGGTTCTTGCCGAGAACAACTCGGAGCGCGGAAGCGAATACCCGAAGGTCTCAGTCCTGATAGCGGCGCGCAACGAAGGGATGGTTATCGAAGGCGCGGTAAGGACGATAGCTGAGCAGAACTATCCGAACTTTGAGATCCTCGTGATCGACGACGCGTCGACCGACGAAACTCCAACTATACTGAAAAGGCTTGCGAAGGAGGTACCAAAGATGAAGTTCGTTAGGAGGGAAAACGGCGGATTCGGAAAACCGGACGCGCTCAACTTCGGACTGAAACATGCCAGGGGGGACATTATCCTGACTTTCGATGCCGATTACGTTCCGATGGACAAGGGCGTGCTCAAGAGGTTGGTGAGGTGGTTCGAGGACCCTGACTGCTGGGCCGTCCAGGGGTTCTTGGTTCCGTACAACACGGGAAATGGGAGCACGATAGCGAAATCCGTGTTCTGCGAAAGGGTCGGGGGATACATGGTCAACCAGCTCGCGCGCCAAAAACTCGGCTTGCTTCCGCAGTACGGGGGAACCGTTGGAGGATTCAGGAAAGATGTTATAGAGAAGCTCGGCTGGAACGTAAAAGCTCTGACAGAGGACACAGACCTGACCGTCAGGGTTGCCGTGAACGGGGGGAAGGTTGTGTACGATGTCAGCGCGAGGAGTTGGGAGCAGGCTGTCCAGAACCTGAGGTCTTATTGGAGGCAGAGGTACAGGTGGGCGAGGGGGCACATGCAATGCGCGCTAAGGTACTTCTTGGACGTCGTCAGGTCGAAGACGATGGGGACGGCGCAAAAGATCGATACGATATTGATGCTTGGCATTTACTTCGTTGGCGTGATGATGGCGCTCGGCTGGCTGCTTTCGTTTGCCTGGTGGGCGTACGGGCTGAGCTGGTCCTCGATCTTCTCGACGTTGTACTTCCCGATCCTCGCGTTCTGGACCTTCGGGGCGTTGGGAAACACCGCTCCGTTCCACGAGATAGTAGTGGGGCTGAAGCTTTATGGAAACGGCGTCATGAGGATGTCGAAGTACATCCTGTTCCTAGCTCCCCTCTTCCTCGTGAACACAATCATTTGCTGCGAAGCTCTGCTTCATGAAATGACAGGCTTCAAGTCGAAGTGGGAGAAGACCGAGCGCTACGTTGGAGTGCTTCATAACAACAATAATTCGGACCCAAACCCTTATGGTAAGTGACACTAACTGTGAAGATCTTTGAGTGTACCGGCAAGAAAAAATGGATCCCAAGGCTGTTAATAGTGCTAGTCGTTTTGGCGCTATACGCCATCGACATCAGGATCTACACGGCCAAGATAGTCGCCAAGCTTACCGGGGCAAGTTTCGATGAGCGCGCCCTGGTCACGAATGGCGGAACGATCCTGAATGTCGAATGGGAAAACTCTGGATTCGTTGCCATAGCCGTTCTCAGCTTCCTCTTCTTCGTCACGGGAGACTTTGTCGAGTATGCCCTTTCAACGTTAATCTATTTTGCGCTGAATATCTTTTTGCTGCTGATCGTGGTCTACGCTCCCGAAGCGTACGTAGCGTTCTGGTTCTGCAGCGCTTTCTCGATAGTCATAGCCTACGTTCTGGGCTATTACTTGGTGTCGAGGGTGAAGTACGGGAAGGGAGGAGAGAAGCCGATGCCACCTCCGCCCGCGGAGATAGCAAAAACCACCTAAGCTTATTGCTCGACGTTTGAAAGAACCGCCAGCGTCGAAGACGGCGAATTCGAAATTCCAATTTGGCCACGTGTTAGTATCTTTTTACTAATCCACGGATCCATTAAATGGGCCGCAGAAGGCAAGCTGTCCATAGCAGCACTGAAATGATCTTTTTTCTACAAATCAAATTAAAATCATGGAAATGTGTGGATCACGATTTGTTGCCAAGCCGATATGAGGTATCATGAACTAGATTTCAACGGGCTAAAATCCGCCTCTTCCGTGTGTTGCATTTCTCCATCCGATGCGCTTCAAAAGAGGTAGTGATATTGTAATTGCCATGGCCTTGCTGGCATCCTTGCAAATCGATATGATGGCCTATTCTTTACCAGGCAAGAGGGAAAAAAGTACTATGGTTTCCGAATTCCAATGAGCCTCAGGATGTTTTCTGCAAGGATCGCTCTCCTTGCCTTTGGGTCCAAATTCAACCCCGTGATTTTTTCCAACTCTCTCTTGGCGTAAGACGCGGTGTCGGGCGCATTGGCCGGCCCGTCCGTTCCGAAAACTACGCGGTCCGAACCGGCCCTCCTAACGGCATCCACTACTTTTTCAGTGAGCACGACCCCACTCGTATCCAAGTAGACGTTTCGGTGGTTCTCAGCTAGATCGATGAACCTGTCTATCATTGCTCCGTCCTTGCACAGGTACATGCCTAGGTGCGCCACTATCAAGTTCGTTTTCGGGAACTTGGCCGCCATCCGCGCGATGTCCCCTATCCTCCCGGAGCAGTCGATGAGGCAAGGAACTCGCAGCTCGCCCGCGAGCTCCACCACTGGGTCCGCGACGTATTCCGCGAGGGTGCATTCGCCGGCGTGGAGCTTGATCCCCCTGAAGCCGTACTCTGTAACCGCTCGGTCTATCTCTTCCAGGACCGGCCTTTCGTAGCTGGGAAGCGCGTAGACGTAAGGGATCAGCCGTTCGGGAAACTTGCCCGAAGCTTCTCTCGCCATCTCGATGGAGCGGCGCGTCGTGGTCGACATCGCGAACACGATCGACTTGTCGATTCCAGCCGCGTCCATGGCCTCCACTATCTCTTCGGCCCCGAATTCGGTCCTCTCCGCGTCTCCGTGCTTCAGGTGGACGTGCGAGTCGACTACCTGCACCCTGCCCATTAGAACGCCCGCTGGGGACTGTGCCCGCCAATATATAAAATAGAAAAAAGCGCGTCGATGCGGGCCCTAAAAAACGCCGGCATCGAGCTCGTTGCTAGTTAAGAGACGCTATCCTATCTCCGCCTGTGCTTCTGGAAACACTCATTGCAATATACTGGCCGACCCTGCGTCGGTTGGAACGGCACTTCGCACTCTCTTCCGCAGTCGGAGCAGGTTGCCTTGTACATCTGCCTAGGTCGGTTGAATTGCCTTCTTTCAAAGCCCATCTATCTCACTCCCTTGATTTAGTTATACGAAAGAAAATCCCTCTCGGGGTCGTCTCCCGTACACTGGCAGCCTGCCCGTATCAGCTCCTTAATAAAGGCATTGATACGCGCTTCCAGGATGTGCCGAGCTTGAGTCTGGCGCAAATACGCAAAAAGAGAAGTTCAATCAATACCCGCGAATAGGAATCAGAATTCTTGAATCTTCAACCTTATTCGACAAAAACTCGACGTTTCAAGGTTCAATTATCCTTAAAGCCTCGATCCTTCCCCCATTTTACCCTGCAGTAGTAGGTTCCATCGCAAGGAAGGGTGTTCAATTCGGGGAACCCCTCCCTGCAGGACGAGAACGCCAGACCGTGCCTCAGTACTATGCGCCTAAATTTTTCCACCAAGGCCCTCCTTCTCGCTTCGCGCAGGTACTTGTAACCCGCTATCCAGCCGCCGTCCGAATACGCCCGCGAAAGCCTTCCATGGAGTCCGGAATCGGCGCGCTCCAACTTCGAGAAGAACCCCCTCACCGGCTTCAGGGTGGAGATCGTAACCTGCTTTACGCCGATGGCTGCCAGCGTGGACACAAGCTTCTCGAAATCCGCCTCGCCGTCGTTCACAGTGGGTATGATCGGGTCAACCCTTGCTACCGCAGGTATGCCCCTGTCCGAAACCTCTTGGAGGGCGGAGAGCCTCCGATCCGGGCTAGGCGCGTTGGGCTCGATCATGCTCGAAACACCCTCGCTTTGGGTGGTCACGGTTACCGCCACGACCGTGGGAGTCCGGTGGAAGACGTCTATGTCCCTCGTGACGAGGTCGGACTTGGTGACGATGAGCAAAGGAAAACCGAGCCCAGCCAAGACCTCGATGCAGCGGCGCGTTACCTTGAGCTCCTTTTCCAATGGCTGGTAAGGATCCGTGCAATCGCTTACCATCACGGGCATCTTGTTCCTGGTCTTTCGAGCCATCCCCTCGATATCCGCCAACAAGCTCAGGCGGGGTCGAACGGGGCCCGCGAAACTCGGGAACTTGGTAGCGTAGCAGTATAGGCAGCCGTGGGCGCACCTTCCAAGGTACGTGTTGAGGCTGTACTTCGGAAGGCAGGTGCACAGCAGTTTTTTCGAAGAGCCGAAGACCGGGATGCCCGCGGCCGCCAAAGGCACGCCCATCCTTCGGAATGCGGGTCAGGTCAAGCCGGCAGCCGCGCCCGCGCCTCCTATGGGAGTGGCTTTAGCGGGTGGCCGTAAACCACTTCCTCGATCCCTGCCGGCTTGCCAAGGAACGGAGCCGCGTATTCCACGAACTTGGGCGTAACAGTCATTTCATCGTAGTCTACGTATCCCGTCCCCTTGACTGGCCTCTTCTCCGTCGTAACCTTGCCGCTCTGGCTCTTCGTCCACCTTATCACCTTCTTGAGAGGAACGTGCCCCACGCCGAGGTTCTTGCCGTCGAAAGTTACGGCGGCCATGTGCCCAAACGCACCCTCCTCTACCAGGTCCACGCACTTTTCGGAAGCCTTTTCGGCTAGCATGGCGTCCACCTTGGTCGGCATCCCGTTCCTTAGGCGGTAGGTCAAAGCTTCGACGGCGCACTCGAAACCCGCCCTCTTTACCGCCCTCTCGAGGCTGAGGACGAGGCTCAGGGGATCGAGCTTTGGGTTCCCGAACGCGTCGACCTCCTCGGTCCTCACGTGGCTTTCCACCCCGCCTATGCTCGCGCCCTCCGCGACGGCGACGACCGCGAACGGCCTGTCGTACTTTTCCCTGTTTCTCTTGACCGCCTCTTTCACCTTCTCCAGTATGGAGCCTATCTCGTAAGGCTGCTCGCACGGCACCACCATGTCGGCGAGGCCGTAAGCGCCAGCCGCTGCGACGGCCCAGTCGGTGTTTCGCCCGAAAAGGGTCACCAAAGCGACCCTGCTGTGGCTCCAAGCCGCGTCGTGCATGTCCCTGACGTTCGCTGACGCTATCGAGGCCGCGCTCGGGTACCCGAGGGTGCAGTAAGTTTCGAAGAGGTCGTTGTCCATGGTCTTCGGCCAGCCGACGACGTTGACCCCGCGCTCCTCGTAAAGCTGGTACGCTGCGCCCAAAGTGTCGTCCCCGCCCATCGCCACTACCGCGTCAACCCCGTGCTTCCTGAGAGTCTCGACCGCTTTACCCGGATCCGGAAGCGTCCTGCTCGAACCGATGAAGGAGCCGCCCCTGAGCTCTATCCCGTGGATCGGCTGGTCCGTGAGGTCGTAAACCACGCCCTTGTTCAGGCCCGCCCAACCGTCCCTCGCTCCCAGTATCCTCCATCCCTTCTGCCTCGCGAGCTCTATCAACCTCTTCTGCCCGGCCCCCCAGGAGCAGATGTGGCCTCCGCCAGTGAGGTGCAAGATTGTCTTGACCATGCCACAACTTTCGTAGCTTCGGGATTTAAGTTTCTTTGCTGGGCGTTGGGTTCGAACGGACGCCGGCAGGATGGCGGCGGTCTAGTTGCAGAAACGCGGCCGTGCAGGCTGATTCCTGGGCCTTCGGAAGCTGACCGCGGCGCCCTAAACGTTTTGACCTGCGCGAAAAGTCAAAGCGATACGGCGCGCAAATCCGAAATTCGGCGAAACCAAGTCGTACGCGCGGGACGCGAGGCCTCTAATTCACGTCCATGAAACCCACCACGTTGCCCTTAAAATTTGGTTTGAGAAAAGTTCCTTGGCGAGCGCCATAGAGGATGCAGAACTGATAGCGCCGATAATACTGATTTTAACGCCATCCATGGAAATAATTCGCTGTTATTCGTGATCGCTTATTGACATTTTGATGGCGAACTCCCGTCTTGAAAAGTTGGCGTGGGTCTTGTGCAAGGCAGCTAGTGCGCTTTTAGCTTTTAACAATCTGACCTATCCTGCCCCATTCGAGCCTCATAAGCTATGAACACGGGTCCTGCCCTCCAACTGGTACGAATTGCGCCCCACTGCCAGCCGGCACCCGCCTCGGCTTCCCTCATCTCCTGGCAACATGCTTCAGTACATCGGGCTCGTTCTAGGCTGTGGCACCGTCGAAAAAGCCAGATCCGACCGCCAGCCTACTATCGCCTTCGAGGTAAATAGCTTTCAAAGCCATGGGACCTATTTCCGGACCGTCTGCCAAAGCTAGCTCGGTTTTTGCTTTCCCACTTAACGTGCCCGAACCTTTCCTTGGCTAGCTCAAAGGTTCAGCGTATTCAGCCTTAACTTCCCGCGAACTCGAGTATTCCCTCAACGCGTAAGCGACATCTTCGATTGCACTAATGCCTTGCCTGATGCAACGCTTGAGGAACGTTTCCCATTCCGCCAGTTCCTTCTTTCGGGATTCAAGATGGCCATCCAGGGCCGACGAAAACCCTTCAGCGCCCGAGTACGCCAGCTCGAAGGATTTGCTGGACGCGTCGAACCGCCAGACATTATCGACTACCCGACGAGACCCGTGGCGGAAGCGTTTGATGAATACTATGGAATCGAAAACGTTCATCGCTTCAACTGAACCGCACGTTCGAAAAGCGGCCCTCACTTCTTTGATAGTGTCCGCATGGAGGCTGGAAACAAGTCGGGTGTAAGGCCCGACGAGCCGGGTGGCATCGACGGCCGCTGGACCCCACAGGTAGGGGCCGTGCCTCGGTCCGTGGTTTGAAATTTCGTGAACGACGTAGGTTTTCGGGCTCCTCCGCGTACCGCGTTTCAATCCTTTCATCATGCCCGCATGCTCGATCACAACGATTCTGTCAGACGAAGGGATTACGCCCAGCAAAGCTCCCATCAAGGTAGTCTTTCCAGCCCTGCCTGCCCTCGCCCCGACAAGAACGCTGGCGCCATCTCTAATTTCACTCATCAAGTACGCTGCTAGATTCAATGGCATCGTGCCCAACTTGATAAGGTCCACCAAAGAAAGCACCCGTCCAACCTGTGGGCCGAGCAAGCCGATCTTTTCTAAATTGGCATCCAGCGCGTCCACTTCTCCGCCCTCTCCTATTTCGACCGCGCGCCCTTAGGAGCACTCTCCGCCGTCTGGTTTGTTGCCTTGACGTCCACCATCTATCATGCGGAGGCTTCAGGCGGTCTTTCCTTACTTGAGCCGCTTGTTCAGTTCCTCTATCTTCTCAGCCGCGCCGTTCAGGATCGCCTCGACCTCTTTGAGCGCCTGATCCGCCGTTTCCTCTTCGAGGGGAACCCTGAGATCCATGATAGCTCTGGCCAGCCGCCTTGCGGGTTCCATGAGTTCGCGCTTCCTCTCGGGTTGCCGCATTGGCCAGAAGCCTCCGAAGAACGCTGGCGCCAAGAACTCCATCCTTCTCCTAATGCCCTCCTTCAGCTCGGTCTCCTCATTGAGGAAAGCTTTACCCTGATCGGTAAGCGCGTACCTTTTGATGCCGCCCTCCTCAGCGGGTTGCTCCTTTATGTAGCCGTTGTCCTGCAACCACGCGAGCAGCGGGTAGATCGAGCCGGGGCTGGGTTTCCACCTTCCAAAACTCTCCCTCTCGATCTCCGACATTATTTCGGAGCCGGACATGGGTCGAGAAGCAAGGAGCCTCAGTACGTGAAACCGCAGAAAGCCCTTCGGGATCGATGCCGTGTGCCTCATCCAGTGCCTGAAGTGATGAGGCGGCCGCGGCGGGCAACATCCATGCAATCTTATCAACCTTGATATCACAATTGATATTTCTCCTTATATAAACGTTGCTAAATTGCACTCTGTCAGGACATCCGAGGCTGCTGATGGGCCTCTGTCTGAGTCGTCGTGCCGGCTCTTGGATAACCACCGTGAGCGGATCAAGGGGAGGCAATATTCGTGCAACGTCGACGAGTTAAGTGTGGCGTTTTCGGTTCTAACAGCCTCGAACGCGACCTTGGCGACATCATAACCAGATTATCGAGATATAGTCGCAACTCCACAAGAACGTGCTAGAAGCCTTCAAGGAGAGGAGGAATGGAAATGATACCGCCTATCGCTATGGACGAAAAAGGGCCCAAAGAGCCTGAAACGGAGCAGGCCCGTCCGTAATTAAAGGCGTTCCAACCAAAGCGGGGTTTGATCGATACCGTCAATACGCCAACGGTGTTAAGGGGAAGAGCCCTTCGCGGTTTGGTCGATAAAGAACGGATCCTTACGATAACAGTATTCTACGAGATGCATTAGCTAAGTTACGTTGATGAGGCGGTTTGCGCCTCCCCTCTGCGGAAAAGAAGCTTGTCGGGGCCGTAGGCACCAAGCTTGAGAATGGTTGCATCGCGTTTCCGAGAACTCCTCCAAAGAAATCCCGAGGGAGATCGAGGGTTTTGAGGCTCGCGCCAAGGCGATAAAGGCGTTCATGCAATAGAGCATGTTTAACGCAATCGTTAAACTACAAGCGCGTTCGCCATTCCCAATCCTACGCGAAAAAGTTTTAATCCACGATCAGCGGCAATGCAACGGATAAGTTCTCGGAGCCCCTCTCACCGCAGATTCTATACGGTTAACGGAAAGCAAAAGAATTCGAACGCACGCAGAACCTCCAGATTGCCACCGCCCGTTTCTAATATCGAGGAGGCCGTTTGAAAGGAAGCAACGGTTCATTAACAAATACGTTTACCGATCGTTGCCCAAACTCGGAATTTGTTGTGGCATGATTATTACAAGGGCTTCCTCTTGATCTCTCTTACCTTATCAAAGGTGGGGTCGTCGCTGATCATTTCGCTCTGTCCCGATTCGATAGCAGCCGCCGCATGTAGCGCATCCCTTGGCTTCAGATCGTACTTCTCCATCACCTTTTGGGCCCGAGTAAGCGTTGCCTCGTCTATCGATAGTAACGTTAGGTTAGGAAAGCCCAAAAATTTTTGCCCCTGCTCCAATGAGTCCTTGTGTCCAAGGACCTTCAAGGTCACCCAAACCACTTCGTCCCAGGTCAGGGTGGAGGTGAAGCCCCTCAGCCCACCCGTAGAGACCTGCGTCAATACGTCCTTAGCCTTTCTGGACTTTGGAACCGTTCTCTCGTCGTAGATTACGGGATAGATGAAGACATTGCTATCGAGATACGGCAAGCCTTGTGTCAACCTCTTCCTCAATTAGCTTCTTAAGGTCGACCTGCTTTCGCGCCTTCTTGGCGAACGTCCTAGAGTAATACTCCACGTATTCTTCAAGCTCAACCTCCGGCTTCACCACGAGTTCTTTTCCCCTCAACTCGAACCTGACCCTTGCCCCGGGCTTCATGCCCAGAGCCCGCCTCATCTCCTCTGGTATGACTACCTGTCCTTTAGGTCCAATGGTCCTGCTCTTAGACATAGTATAACCAATTAGTTATATTTTTTACAATATATTTATACTTTTTTCCCTGCGAGAAGGGAGGAGGAATGAAGATGGCCAGGACCCACTTAACTTGACTACCATATTATAGAAAACTCGAAAACATCCATAATGAATTATGCTAATATGTGATCTACCAATTGAACTAAGGACAGTATACGATGAACGAGAGAAGGAAGCTGAGGCGAAGAAGGCTGACAGGGAGCCCTCCAAAAAAGCGGCATGAGAAGAAGGATATTCAAGACGATTATTAATAAGATTAAAAGGGGACTATAAAGAGTTAGTACTTGGCCTCCCTTTCGACGATATCGGTGATCATCCTGACCCTATTTATGTTACCGTCTGCCGGAACTTGGTCCGAAACCCCCATGATGAACTTGTGCCCCTGCATGTGGTGCTTTATGACGTCTCGGGCGAGGTCGAGGAGCGCCCTCTCCGGGTGCTGGGGGCTGAAGAAGACGCCAGGCAGCCCTCCCCAGAGCAATATGTCGGGACCCGCCAACTCCCGCAACTTCGCTACCTCGACGTCCCCGACCGGCGCAGGAGTTACCGATTGGGCGCAGTCCACTCCAGTCCCCCCCATCAACGGCAGGATCCCCCTCAACATCCCGTCTATGTGCACGAATATCTTCTTGCCCGCGGCGTGTAACTGATCAGCCCTCCTCCTGTAGTACGGAGCATGGTACCTCTTGAACATGGCAGGAGTGATCGCCTCGCTCGTTATGTTCTCGCCGAAGTAAACCGCGGGTGCCGGGGACTCGCAGATCGCCTCGTATATCGGGTCGTCGGATTCCGCCATGACTTGGATCGTCTCCTCGACCTCCTCCCGCTCCCTCGCCAGGAGCCGGACGGCGTTCACCAACCCGGCCCAAACCACGACTATCTGCTGGAGCGGAGTGCGGGGCGGAAGCGAGCTCACGAGCCCCAAGCCCTTCCAGCGCTCGAGCCTGTCGTATTGGAGCGCGTAGTTAGGTTTGAACTCCTGGTTCCTGAAAATGTCCTGCAAAACCTTTAGGTCCTGCCGCGTCGAAACGGGATACTTGAGGTAGGCCGTGCTAACCGACGAGGGCATGAACTTCCTTATTGCCACTATGCTTCCACTCTTCGAGTGGTAACTCTCCTCGTATACGATCGTCCCGTCCTTGCTCCTCTCGGAAGAGTAACCGATCTTGATGTCGTTGTACGACAGCTCCCCGGGCAGGTTGTAGAGCTCCTCGTGGGCCCCGCAACCCAGGTCTCGGTAAAGCTGGATCTTCCCGTTCTCGCCCGAATATTTCGCAGGCAGCTGGCGCCTGTATTCCATCGCGGCGTACCAGTATGTCAGGTCGGCAAACCAGGGCATCACGTCGGGTTCTTTTCCGCCAAAGACAGCCATTATGCGCTCTTCGAGGTTCAACCCCGAAACCCGCCGCCAAAACTCCGTTTTCGCTGATATCCTTTTCCACCCGCCGCAGGTCCGCGGGAGTCCCGCGAACTCGCGAACCCTTGAGGGGTGCGGAAGGGCAGCCGGGTGCGAGCACGCCCATATCGAAGCTGCCGAGTGAGAGGTCGAGTGGCGAAGATCGAGCCCAATTCCCGCTCTGATCCTCCCTCTCCAACCGCGAAACGACAAAGGCTAAAAATCGCCCCCTCCGTACAACCCGCCAACCAAAATGCAGCGCGGCGATGGCCCGCAAAAGGCGATCGACGTCCACATCTCGATCGTGGGAGCCGGGCACGTCGGAAAGTGGTTGTTCGAGAACTTGGCCACGAAGTACGATCCCGGAAAGACGGGCGTAAGGATACACGTGGACAGGATCGTCGCCAAGGATCCGAAAAAACAAAGGCAGGGGTTCGGGGAGGGCATCCTCAGCTTCGACCTCGAGGACGCCTTCAAGGGGCCTAAGACGAAGATAGTGGTGGAGGCGATCAGCGACCTGAAGGCCTCGAGGGACATCGCCTGCAAAGCGATGGAAAGCGGCAAGCACTGGGTAACCTCCTCGAAGACGATGGCTCTCTACCCCCGGGAGATAGTGGGCGCGGCCATCGCGAACAGGAGGAACGTAGGGTACATGGCGAGCGTCGGAGGGGGCACTTGCGTCCTCGACAGGATTTCGAAGATCCCGTACGCCATCAACACCGTCGTCGGCGTGCTGAACACGACCTCCCACTTCATACTGAAGAGGATGCTTCTCGGGGAAACTTACGAGGCCGCTTTGCGGGAGGCCCAGGGCGCGGGCTTGGCCGAGCCGAACCCGGATTTCGACGTCAAGGGGAGGGACGGCGCGCACAAGATATCGATCGTGGCGCAAAGGGCTTGGAACACGGCCGTGACGCACGAGCAGGTGTGCACCGAGCCGATCGACACGATCACGCCTGTGGACATCCAGCTCGCCGACGCCCTCATGTTCAGGGACGAGCGCGGGAAAAAGCACCCGCACGTCATAATGCCCTTGCAGGTCGCCCAGATGCAGTCAGGAAAATTGGCTTTAGGCTGCTTTCCCGCCCTGGTCCCCGGAAACCACGCCCTGACGACGATCGGCGAAAGGGAGAACGCCGTCTACATCTACCACGAGGGAAGGAAGGAGCCGGTCGAGGTGAGGGGCCCTGGAGCTGGGGAACCGACCGCCGACGCCATGATAAGCGACATAGTGGAGATCGCCAAGAAGGACGCGGCGGGCATCGCGGACCCGCCAACCCTGAGCAGGAGAGTCGAGGTGCTCGAGCCCGGGGAGATGGAGTCGGAATTCTACATCAGGCTCTACACGCAGAACGTGCCCGGGGCTATGCACAAAATCAGCGGCGTGTTGGCCAAGCACGCGATCAACATGCAGATGTTCTACCAGCCGCTGCTGACGAAGAGGGGGGTCAGGTCGCCCATAGCCATAATCGTGGACAAGGAGAAAGGCAGGGTAGTCCAGGGCGCTTTGAGGGAGATAGAGGAGCTGGGGTACGCGGAGGACATCCTTCTTTTGAGGCTCTTCCACTGACCGGCGGCCAAGGTTAACCTTATAGGGCGTGATCGGTTTCGCGCGAAGCATGGAGCTTAAAATCGGGTTCATCGGTTGCGGCGGGATAGCCGGCGTCCACGCCTCCAGGCTCTCCAAGATGGAAGGCGTCAAGCTCGTGGCTTTCTGCGACATCGCCAAGGAAAAGGCACTGGCATTCTCCTCCAAGTTCGGGGGAGCCGCGTACCAGGACTTTCACGAAATGATAAAGTCGGAGAGCCTCGACGTCGTATACGTCTGCCTCCCACCTTTCGCCCACTCGGACGAAGTGCAAGCTTCAGCCGAGAGGGGGATCAACGTCTTCATAGAGAAGCCGATCGCGCTGTCGATGAGGTTGGCCGACGACATGGTCCGGGCGGTCAGGAGGTCGGGCGTGAGGAGCCAGGTCGGGTACCTGCTCCGCTTCGGCGCCGGCGTCGAGAGGGCGAAGGCGCTAATCGACTCGGGGGAGGCGGGAGACGTCTCGGTCGTCCAAGGGAGGTACTTCTGCAACTTCATCGGCGGGCCTTGGTGGAGGGACAAGGCGAAAAGCGGGGGGCAGCTGGTTGAGCAATCGACGCACCTTTACGACGCGGTGCGCTACCTTTGCGGGGACGTCGAGAGGGTTTACGCGGAGATGGCGAGGCGCTACTGGGTCGACGTGCCGGACATGACCTCGGAGGACGCGAGCTCTACTGTAATGCGCTTCAAGACCGGCGCCCTGGGTTCAATAACGGCCACGACCGGGGCTTACGCCGGGGACCGGTGGGTAACCAGCTGGACCGTAGCGGCGAGGAATTTCACATTCGAGTTCGAAAACGCCAACTCCCTGGTCATATACTCCACGAGCAAGCCCCAAACCACGGAAACCGTTTCGGATCCGGAGAGGGACATGTTCGTCCTCGAATCGATGGACCTTTTCGATTCCATCAAATCCGGGAGGGAAACGCGCACCCCGATCGAGGAGGGCATGAAAACTCTGGAACTGACCCTCGCGGCGGCCAAGTCCGCGGAGAAGCGGCAGGTCGTGGAGCTTCCCCTTCCAAGGTAGCGCGGCCCGCGCTGAGGCCCAAAAGCGCCTCCAGCTTCGGGGACGCAAGGCGCCCGTTAAACCGACCCTTAAGGTCACTCCCACTCTATGGTCGCGGGAGGCTTGTGCGTCACGTCGTAAACTACCCTCGCGACTTCAGGTATCTCGTTGACGATCCTCGTCGATATCCTTTCGAGAACGCCGTAAGGGATCTTCGCGAAGTTGGCCGTCATGCCGTCCGAACTCTGGACCGCCCTGACCGCCACTGTGTAACCGTACGCCCTTGCGTCCCCTTTGACGCCCGTGCTCATCGAGTCGGTCAAAACGGCGAAATACTGCCAAAGGCCTAGGGATCGAAGCTTTCCAAGCTCCTCCCTGACTATGCCGTCCGCCTTCCTGACCACCTCCACCTTCTTTTCGGTCACCTCCCCGACTATTCTAACCGCCAAACCGGGACCTGGGAAAGGCTGCCTGTACGCGACCTCCTTGGGCAATCCCAGGGCCTCCGCCACCTTCCTCACCTCGTCCTTGTAAAGTTCCCTCAGCGGTTCTACTATGGCCTTGAACTTTACCTTCGTCGGCATTCCGCCGACGTTGTGGTGGGTCTTGATCTTCTCAGAGTGCTTCCTTATGCCGGACTCTATCCT
>JAFNJA010000043.1:3400-14654 GCA_017601265.1 Candidatus Brockarchaeota archaeon | reverse complement strand
CAGGAGGGGGATGGAGAGAATACCATGCGCAGAAACGGGAGGCGCTCGCGAGAAGGGATACTCCGTTTGGCGGGTGAAAATCGGGCGAGAACCGGCTTCGCGGTGTTTTAGGAGTTGATGAGCAGGATAGGCTCTTGGGGCCTGGTTTCCAGCGAGGAGAGGGTGTACAACATCGTCCGCTCTGCCCTGGTCGCCGGGCTGGCAGCTGTCCCAACGATCATGATACCTTACTATCCCGTTGAGATATTGATATTCATCTGCGTGATCGAATTCCTCGTGGCTTACCGCAGCAAGGAGGCGTCGCTGTCTCTCGGGCTGGCCCTCTCCCTCCCTGCCGCGCTCTACCAAAAACAGATATTCGGCACATACTACCTTCTGTTCATACTGATTCCGACTTGGACAATCATCATATTCCTGCACGCGTATGAGAACGGGTGGGTTGCAAGCTCGCTGTTTTACGCCGCCATTTTGCTGGGATGGTCAAGTTTATCCTCTCCCCTCTCTTTTCTGCCGCCAGCACTGCTGAGCGTGCTTTTCACGCCCAACATGGGGCTTTTGACCGGCGCGTTCACCGGCCTCAGCACCATCCTCCTGGCGTATGCCCACGGGGCGAACAGCTACGGATTCGTCAACCTGCCTGCCTCCACGGCGAGTTTTATCGACTTCCAGAAACCCGCGCTTGCCAGATTCGGGCCCGTGTCGCTGATCGAGCCGATCGCCGGGCTTGCGGCGTTCGACAACTCCGGCTTCGTGGCCGCGATGTTCCCCTTGGTCGAGATCCTAACGGGCAGCCTTTACGTCTACATACAGCTGGTCACATGGTCCCTAGCATGCTACCTCCCCGGCAAGATAGCGCCCCAATGGAAGATCTCGCACCCATACTCCTTGGGGCTGGCGATCTCCCCGATCACGATGCTTTTGGGACACTTGCTGACGGGCGGCTTGGCCAACGTAACGGCGGAATTGGTCTTCCTTGGGGTCTTGGTCCCTTTTTGCCTGGCGGGGGGGATAGCCATATCCGGTTTGGAGGGCGCCGCGGGCGGCGAGGGGGGAGGGCCGAGGTGGAGCTTGGGGCGCTTGTTTGGCAGGAAACCGAAGGCTGAAATTGAAGAGGCGGAGGAGGAGGCGGAAGAGGAGGCGTTGGTAGAGGTTCCAGTCAAAAGGGAGGAAGAAATGGAGGCGCCTGCCGAGATGGCACCTGAGCCCGCCCCGAGAGCCGAACCGATGCTGCCGCCGACGCCGGACACGCTGCCGAGGGTGAACGACCTCATCCAACTTGAAGAGGCGTTCACCAAGAACCTTGGCTTAGGCCGCGAGGAGATATTCGGGAGAAAGATACTTTTCGACTACGATCCAGTTTCCGAGTACGAAAAAGCCGTGAGGGATTTTTGCATCCAAGGTTTGGCGAACCGGGGATTGGTCATGGTATTCACGAGGAAAGGAAGCCCGATATACAACGCGCTGTACGAAAGGGCCGCGATAAGGTTCTATTGCTTGACGTCCCAAGTTTCAGTCCCTACCGAAGCCGCCAGGAATGAGATATGGCTGCCTGCAAACGACGTCTCGCTGATGCTGGACGCCCTGAACAAGACTATTCTGTCCAACCCCAGGGCGAGCATATGGGTCGTTTACGACAACCTAACGGAACTGATCTTCGCGACGGGCTTCGAGAAGACGTACGGTTTCTTGAGGTACGCGACGGAGATCCTCTCTTTGGACAGGGTCGCGGCGCTCTTCCTCCTCAATTCCAAGGCTCACGACGATAAAATCTCTATAAGTATCAAGGGCCTTTTCAGAAACCACGTCTCTTGCGGGACGGAAGGCTTGAAGCTGGTCAGGTTCCCGAGGGCAGGGGTAAGCTAATTAATCCCTTCTAGCATGCATGAAACCAACCCAAAGACGGTGGAAACTGTCCATGAGTTATGAGTACCTTTCGAACGGCGAGCTGATCCACGAGATAGGCGTCCTGGAAAAGCTGACGGACGCCCTAGCCTCCCAGGCGGAGAAGTTGGTCAGGCTCAAGGCCGAAGGGAAAGTGAGCGATTCGGCCTACAAAGAGGTTTTCGAGGACCTGAAGAAGAAGGCCGAGGTAACGGCCCGCAAGAAAGAAGAGCTGCTGTCGGCCGCGAACGGCAGGATAAAGCAGACCGAAAACGAAAGCAACCAGTTGAGGCACCAGCTCGAGCTTCTGGAGGTCAGGCACGCTATCGGCGCCATACCGGACGACAAGTACAAGGTTGCCCAGGAAGGCTTCTTGACGCAGTTGGCCGAGATGGAGGAGACGCGCAAGAGGATCGACGACCTTATCGCCCAGATAACGGAGAACACGAGGCGCATAAGCCAGTACGTATCCGGCACGGTCGTGGCAAGGCCCCAGGAGCAGCCCGTGGCGCCGCCTCAGGTAGCGCCTCCAACCGTTCAAGCGCCCGCCCAGGCAACCCCGAAGGTTCAGCCAAGCGTCGCGCCAAAGTCCGAAGCGAGGACTGTGGAAGTGCGGGCGGAAACAATGAAGCCGAAGGTCAAGAAATGTTCGAGGTGCGGCGCGGAAAACCTGGAAAGCGCCTCTTATTGCTACAACTGCGGCGCCAGGCTATAACCGGCTCGACGCCCCTAGCCGAATAGGGCGCCCAATCCGGTTATCTCCTCTTCCTTTTTCTCCTCTTCCTTTTTCTCCTCGGGCTTTTTGGCTTCAGTTGGCTGTGAAACTTGGGGGGCGGCCACCGCCGGAACCGCCGCTGCCGAGCTGAGGACCTCGTCGACGTTGACTTCGGCCAGGGAGGCAACCAGGGCTTTTATCCTCGCCTCGTCCGGATCGATGCCGGCTGCCTTGACGACCGCTTTCAAGCTGTCTTCGGTTATCTCTTTCTTGACAGCGTGGAGCAGCAGAGCCGCGTGCACGTATTCGCTCAAACCGCTATCCTTCCGTCGAACCGGGTCGAGGACGGTGGTTAATAATCTTATCCCACCTTCCAACCGCGCTAGCTTTTTTCAAGCGAGCGGGCGAGAACGGAGGCCCTGACGCTGGCCAGGGCCAAGAGCCTCCTTACGCTCCTCGAAGTCGGGTACCAAGCGGCTTCCGAGAGGGCGTCGGCACGGCCGGCCGCCTTTAGGATCAGAATGGGGGCGTTCTCCCTTGCGGGGTACCGTAAGCCTTCGCCACTTCCTGCCTTACCTTCTCCGGGTCGATTTGTAGGATGTCCGACGCGAAAACAGATCCGCCGTGGTATGCCGCCCTGAGGACGAGGAATGACGATATGGGCGCTATGTTCAACTTGGAGAGCACCGCGGCCAAGTGGGCGGCTATCTTCTCTCCCTTTTTCGCTACCACGGTGTCCTTCGTGATCCAAACGCTCCCGGTATCTATCCTCGTGGGGATGCCCACCGTGTTCAGCTCGCTGATGACGGGACCTGGGGGGATGCCCGTGTTTCCCGCCGGGACAACGATGTCGTCCTGAGCTATCTCGCCAGCTTTCGCGTAGAGCTTCACGACGTTCTTTTTAAGGATCGACTGCAGCTTGAACGGATCGAGGTTCGAGAACACGAGGAGCATCATGCCGTGAACGTGGCTCGAAAGCTTTTCGATCCCTGGAATCTTCCCCTCCACCTTTTTCAGGGCTAGTTTCATAATCGTCGGCTTCACTTGCCTGAATTCAGCCAAACCTCTTAGGGCCTTCCTGGCTTCATTGATCTGCTTTCCCCTCACGTTTCGAAGGTCTACTATCGCCATGGTGGCGAAGTTTTGGAACTTCCTCTCCAAGTTGTCGACGAGCGACGATTTGGCGATGATCGAGGCCCTCACGAGATCACCTCGCGGATTTGAGTTTTAACTTGGCTGGTTTGCCCATGGAGGTCTTCACTATTATGCAGTCGACGTTCTTTTCCCCGTTCGGAAGTTTCGACTCGACCGCCGAGAGAACTTTCTGGATGTTGCTGGCAAGCTCGTCCGCCTTCATCGACTCGTTTCCTATCTTGCAAGACACGACGGGTTGGGCCTTCAAGCGGAGGCGCACGCTCCTCCTTAGCCTTTCGACCGTCGAAGCTATGCTCCCCGTGGGCGGCACCGCAATCGGCATCTTGTCTCTCGGCCCAAGTATCTGCCCCATTACTCGGCCGACGAGCGGCATCATCGGCGCTTCGGCGATGAAATGGTCGTACTGGTTTGCCAGTTTCCTGATTTCCTTCTTGTTGCCCGCAAGTTTTTCAAGGTCTTCCCTCGCCAAGACGGGGATTCCAAGCCTCCTGGCCTCGGTCCCGAGGGGGCCGCTGGAGATGACCAATATCTTCACGGATTCGGCTTCTTTGCCCGGGACTGGAAGCTCGAGGAGCTCGTTGATCTTGACGCCGCTCTTCGAGACGTCGACGCCCGTCAATTTCAGGGAGACTTCCACGGATTGAGTGAATTTCCTCTTCTTGGAATTCTCCGGTTTCACGGCAGATTCCACGAGGGCGGACAATTGGGCCAAACTTACTGGCAAACTCAAGCTTCACCCGCCTTTGCAGCCTGCTGCCGGCCATCCTTGGCTCTCAGGGCTTCGTCGTACGCGCCTTGGTCGAGTTTCCTGCAAACCTCCCTCGGATCTTCGCCCTCGACCGTCACTCCGAGGCTGACGCATGAGCCCAGGACCTCCTTCACCGCCGACTTCAAGGTGTGAGCGTAAGAGCTGCCCTTTTTGACGAGGGCAACGTTCATGACCTGGGCGAACGTGATGTCCCCCACCTTAGCCAAGTTGGGCTTCCCGGAACCCTTCTCCGCCTTGGCTTCTCTGACGATCAGGGCGGCCGTGGTGGGAATGCCAACCTTCACTGAAAAATTCTTGGTCGCGGAATCTACTGTAACGGTTACGGGCACTTTCATCCCCTTGAATTCGCCCGTTAGGCGGTTTATCTCGCTGACTACCGCGCCCACGTTTACGCCCAGGGGCCCGAGCGTAGGGCCCAGCGGGGGCGCCGGCGACGCTTCCCCGCCGCTGACGATTACTTTGACCGATTTTTCGGGCAATTCCAAATCAGCTTGTGGTTCTACGGATTTAGACCCTTTTTTAGAGTTGCGTTTTGCACCCCGTCACTTGCTGGCTTTGCTGACCAACTTAAGGTAGTCCGCTTGGATCGATATGGGGAGGGGGGTCGAACTCTCCTCCAACTCTATCGTGACCTCGTTCCTGGGTAGGTTGATGCTGAGGACCTTCGCGGTCATCTTCTTGAAAAGCCCTCCGATTATCTCCACCCTGTCGCCAACCTCGAGCTCCTCTATTACGGGTTTCTCGGAGAAATACTGCTCGACGTCTTGAAATGGCACCACTCCTTGAACCCTGGCCCTGGCGTGGCGCAGGCCGGATATCGCCTCGTTGATGGCGTGCGCGGACAGCGCTTCTATGAAAACGTACCCCTTCAGGGTGCCTGGCGCGAACACCGACAGGATTTCGATCTTCTCAGCCGTCGCCCTGGCGTATATCGATTCCACGACGTTCTTCTCCTGGCCCGCCGTCGTCCTTATCAGGTATATTTTGCTCTGGGTTTCGACCATGTCACGTCGCCAGTTGTATTAGAGCGTAAACCAGCTGCACGAAGAAGGCTATGACGCCGACTATGGCCAGCCCAAGGAAACTTATCTTCAGCGATTGCCAAAGGTCGTCTCTGCTTGGCTTGTCTGCGAGCCTCAGCAACCTTCTCAAGCTGGACAGGAAATTGGCCAGTGGCATCTCGAATTCCGTCGCACCCACTTGCGTATATGTTTTGCTACTGGGCCACTTGGCCTAACAAGGAGGACAGGTAATCCCGGGCGGAAAAGGGCCGCAGATCCCCGTATCCCTGCCCCGTCCCGACGTAGATTACCGGCTTCTTGGTCTCGTACATTATGGAGAGCGCGGACCCTCCTTTGGAGTCGGCGTCGAACTTGGCCAAAATGGCGGCATCGAAGCCGACCGAAGAGTTGAAAACCCGCGCCTGGTCGAGGGCGTCGTTTCCGGCCAAAGCGTCCCCGACGAAAACGGTGAACTGCGGTTGAGCGACCCTCTTTATCTTCGCGAGCTCCTCCATGAGGTTCCTCTTCGTCTGCATTCTGCCGGCGGTGTCTATGAGCACGGCGTCGATGCCGTGGCTTGCCGCGTGGTTCACGGCGTCGTAAGCGACCGATGCCGGATCGGAGCCGTAGGGCCTCTTCACCATCTTTGTCTTGAGCCTCTCGGCGTGTTTCTCAAGCTGCTCTATCGCGCCTGCCCTGAAAGTGTCGCTGCAAGCGAGCACGACCGAGAAACCAATCTCTTTCAAAAGGTGCGCGAACTTGGCTATGGTCGTCGTCTTACCCGAACCGTTTATGCCTACGAACATTATTACGGTCGTGTTTTTTCCTTTCGACCTTTCGGCTATCGATCCGACTAAGTCGACTTGCTCTACCTCGAGCGATTGCAGCAAAACGTTCCTCAGCGTCTCGGACACGAAAACCTCGAAGCCCTTGCCGAACCTTCGAACCTTTTGCCCCTTGAGGGACTCTTCGAGCCTCGCGGCTATCTCCTCGGCCAGGTCGTACGCTACGTCGCATTCGACGAACCTGATCTTCAAGTCGTCGAGGAGGTCTGCTACGTCCTCCTCGCGGACTATCCTGTAGGCTAGCCTGTCAACGGCGCCCCTCAAAACGTTGCTTAGCCTTTTGCTCATCTTCTGCTACTTGTTTCCTTTGTGGCCGTTGAGAGTTCCGACAACCTGCCCCTGCTCTTGTCCAGGCGAACCAAGATGTTCGAGAGCTGCGATTCCAAGGAGGCCCTTGCCTTGTCCAGCTCTTCGAGCCTTTTGTTTATGATCTCGAGCGAGCCATCCACCGTTTTTTCGACCACGACGCCTGTGCCAACGTCGATCAAGATCTTGCTCCTGTCGGCCAACTTAGCCATGCCGTAGACGCCGCCTCCCAAGTTAACCAGGAGGGGCGTGCCCTCGGCCGTCTTGGCGAGCTCCTCGATCGCGGTCCTGGTCGTTTGGAGCTCGGTCGTCGTGGTCAGGACGACCTGGAGCCTAGTCCTTATTTCTTCGGCGTAACTTTCGAGAACCTTGACTTCGACGTACGCTTGCCTTATCTGTTCTTCGGTACCCAATTTTCGCCCTGCTCCACGTTGTCGTTCCCGATGCGCATATGCCCTCTCGCCGCCGCTTTTTAGTCTTTAGCCCTTTTTCACCGCGGCGCCAGGGCTTCCCTTATCACCATGAGCTCTGGACCCGTCGTGATGCTGCCGACCAGCGCGTCGTTGGTTCCCGGGACTATTCCCGCCCTGACGAACCTGTAACCCCCGTTTACGGTACCCGTTTCGGCTTTCACCTTAAGGACGTCTTGGATCTTTCTCCTCTCTTCCTCCGCCGTCGAGAGGTGGACGAGGGCGCCGGCGTTGGTCGTCACGACGGCCGAGCCGACCACGTCGTAACCCGCGACGTTCAGCTGGCAAACCTCAACGCCGAGGATCTCTCCAAGCTGCGCCACGTCCCTTCTTGACAGCAGGGTCGACGCGATCGCGCCGCAATCGTTGGCGCACACGAGGTTGCCGAGTGAGGTCAATTTCGTCTCGACGACGCCCACCTGGAGCCCTGAACGCTTCAGCTCCGCCAGCTCCTCCTCCTCCACGTTCCAAGGGACGGCTATCCCGTTGGAATTCATTACGACCATCGAGCCTACGGCCGAAACACCACCTACCGTCGTCTGCAGGACCCTCAGCTTGAGCAGGCCGGACAACCTGGAGACGAACCCTTTGGGTGCCGCAGGCGGCGCTATCGCGATGCCTCCGCCCGCGGCGACGTACACGCCTATGAACGGGCTGTTCCTTATGGAAGCTCTGTGCAGCATCAACCCTTTCTTTCTACCTCAGCGGGAAAGACCGTGGCAAAGTCGTCGCCTTCTCCGGCTTTCACGCTCAGCTTCATGATCCTTGGGGGTTTTTCTATGCCCCGGCTCCAAACCATCTCCGACAACTCCGGACTTATCTTGATCGCCTTATCCCCAGCGACGCGCGAAACCTCTTCCCTTATCTTTTTCAGGACTATCTTCGCCCTCTTCTTCCTCGGAACTATCCTGCTTGGCAACCTTATCGTCAGTTCTACGCTTTCACCGGGCCCTTCGCCCCCGCCGTGGCCGCTCTTCTTTTCGTTCGACAAAGCCTCGCCACCCTAAACCTTGATTTTTGACCGCTTCCAATTCCTTCTCCTGCGCGAATACCTCACCTTCAACTTGGTCTTCGCTATGATCCAAGTCGGCGTTGCTTTCGCCCTCCTGCCCTCCCTGCCCAGCCTGAGTTTCACTCCGGGCGACTTGACCCGCGCCAAATCAGATCCTCCTGATGCTCATCTCCCTCTTGCTAGCTTGGACCCTGCTCAGAACGACCTTCAACTGCTCGTCCGTTATGGGCACTTTTACCCTTCCCTGCTGCGCGAGTTGGATGAGGGAAAGTTCCAACTGCTCGGCCAGCTGGGGCCTTACGAGCTTGAGGTTCGCCAGCCTTTGCCTGGCTTCGGGCGTGAACGTGACTCTCGAGAGGGCCTTCTTAGCCGCCTCGGCCTCCCGCCTTTTTCGTTCCTCCTCCTGGCTTTTTGCCGCGGCCTGCTGGGTCTCCGCTATCCTCCTCTGCCTCAGGGCTTCCAGCTCGTCTTCCTCGATCTTAAGCACCCCCCTGGGGCTTTGCCGCCGCATACACCTCCGCAGCCATCCTGTCCAAAAGGCTCTTCCCCTCGTCGGTCAGGGCCCTTCCCTTCTTGGAATGGGAAACCAGCTTCGCCTGCTCAAGTTGCTGCAGGACCTTCCTGATCGACGACCCGCCTGCCCTGACGCTGTGGGCTTTCCTCATCGGGAACCTTTTCCTTCCCCCATACGCCTTCCTCAACCTTGAAACTCCCAAAGGACCGTAGACGTACAGCCTCCTTAGAAGCGACGCCGACCTGAAGTACCACCAGTCCGGGTTCTCGGGAGGCCTTTCCTTGTGGGCCCCGGTCTTGGCGTATAGCGACCATTGCGGAGGCTTCACCTGCTGAACGCTGCTCTTGAGGTGCCTCGCCAGATGCTCGATGAGGTCGCCCGCGGGGACGTCGTAGACCGTTGGCAATATCCAAGTGCACCTAGGTGCTTGCTCAACCGGCTTGTTTTAGGTATTTAAACGCTAACCAGCCGTCGGACGGGCGAGCCGAAACCCAGTCCCTAGCAGGCGCCTATCTTGCCCAGCGCCGCACCCTTTGCCTGGGGCCTCGCGCCACCTCGCGTCGCGTTTGGCTTCACCGTTCTCCGAGGATTTTGGCGCCGTGCAGGATGGCCGCTTCCTTTAGGTCCAGCACGCCCTTTCTCACGATCCTTTCTGCTTTGTCGCCGCTGGCTTCCTTGGCCGATACGTGGACCTCTATCAGGGGCACGCCTTCGGACATCTTTGGGTGGGACTTGAAATAGGCGGGAAGGTTCCTCTTCCTAACCTCGTCGAGGATGGGTGCCAGCGCCGATTCGGGGATTCCCTGGAGAACTATGCTCGCCTCTTTGAAAACCATCCCCCCCGCGGCCGCTTCCAGCATGGGGGCGACGCTCTGGGCGAATATCGCCTGCATCTCCGAAGGCACGCCTGGCAGGGAAACTATCTTGGTGCCGGCAAACTCGACCAAGCAGCCTGGCGCAGTTCCGGCGGGATTGGCGATCGCGGTCCCTCCTTTCGGCAGGTTCGCCATTTTTATCCTGGCGGGCGTGAGTTCGAGGGACATCGACTCGTATTTTCTCCTTACCATCTCCAAGGCCTTCTCGTTCACCTCGAGCTCTACCCCTATCGCCCTCGCCACCCCTGCTAGCGTCATGTCGTCGTACGTCGGTCCCAGCCCCCCCGTCGTTATGATGAAGGACGGTTTCCTTCCAAGGGCTAGCCGTATGGCGTCAGATATTTCGCCGAGGTCGTCCCCAACGACCTCAATCCTCCTCACTTCGACGCCCAAACCCGTCGCCTTCTCGGCAAGCCAACTCGCATTGGTGTTCACGACCTTCCCGGTCAGCAGCTCGTTGCCGACGCAGATCAGCTCAGCGTACACCGCCATGCCTAGCCAGCCCTCCCTCCCCGAGGCTGAATATGGCTTTTTTCATCGTTTAAATACGAACGGCATCCCTATAAGCACTGACGAAACCTTTTGGAAACGTTGTCCGAGAGAGTCAAGGCCGTCCTGGTCGAGTGCCTGGTTCCAGGGTACACTCCCAGAATGGAAGAGGTTAAGTCGGTTATGGAGACGATAGGCTACGATGTGGTGGACTGCTTATCTCAGAAAAGGGACGACTACGACCCAGCCGTCTGCATAGGCAAAGGGAAGGTCGACGAGATAAAGAGGGTCGCCCAAGAGAAGGGCGCAACCGTCGTAGCTTTCGCGAACACGCTTACCGGGGGGCAGGTGCTCAGGATACAGAAGAAGATAAGCGGCAAGGTCCTTGACCGGAACCTCGTCATACTTGAGCTGTTCGAGAAAAGGGCCATGACTAGGGAATCGAAGCTGCAGATAGGCCTTGCCAGGTTGCTCTACACCTACGGATGGGGCAGGGAATCGGTCAGGATGAAGGGCATAGAGAAGGAGCAGGTGGGGCCGGGCGGGCCTGGAGGGTATCCGTTCCAAGTTTACGAGAAGGACGTGAGGAAAAGGGTCAGCAAACTGAGGGCGGAACTGCGCCGCATAAGGCGCCACAAGGAAATGTTGAGAGCTAGGAGGGAGAAACTCGGCTTCCCGGTGGTGGCCCTGTCGGGATACACCCAAAGCGGGAAGACGACGTTCTTCAACAGGGTCGTGTTGGAGGAAAAGCAGATCGGTTTGGGTCCTTTCACGACTTTGTCCACTTCGGCAAAGTTGCTGAGGCTACCTGGGAAGGATGCGATACTCGTGGATTCGATCGGTTTCGTCGAAGACATGCATCCGCTGATCCTGGACGCGTTCAACACCACTCTGACCGAGATATCGAGCGCCGACCTGGTACTGCTCTTCGTCGACGTCAGCGAGGACGAAGCCTCGGTTTTCAGGAAATCGCTCGCTTCTAAAAAGATCATACGCCGTGTCGCCCCGTCTACGGATCTGATAGTGTGCGCCAACAAGATCGATCTCGTAAAGGGCAACCTATTGGAAAAGCGCCTCATGGGGATACGCGAGACCTTCGAGGGATCGATCGTGCTTCCTCTCAGCGCCAAGACGGGCGAGAACGTCGGAACGTTGCTCGAACTCGTGGGCAGGTCCCTCGCTTCCGGATCGGGAAGGGATTCGGCGCGTTTTGAAAAAGCGG
>JAFNJA010000043.1:0-3390 GCA_017601265.1 Candidatus Brockarchaeota archaeon | reverse complement strand
ATTCCCCCTTCCAACGCGCCCGGGTTTAGCGAAGGCTCCTCGGAAACTTGTTTTCCAGCTTGCGCGAGCTCCGTGCAGATTGCGCACTTCGAGCTTTTTTCTCTGGCTCCTGGGCTTTTGGACCGTTGGCTGCAACCGTCCAGGCGCGTCGACTGCGCTGGAAGTCTTGTGAACGCAATCAAAGATTCTGGAGACGCAACGCCTAAAAAGGGTCCGGAGAAACGGTTTAAAAAGGTGAATTGGAAACGCCTGCCGTCATAGAGACCGAAAACTTGACGAAAACTTACGCGATAGGGCGCGTAGAGACGCCAGCCCTGAGGGGAGTCACGATGCGCGTCGAGAAGGGCGAATTCCTCTCGATCGTTGGACCTTCCGGAAGCGGAAAATCTACTTTGCTCAACCTGCTCGGGGCGCTGGACAAGCCTACTTCTGGTACTGTCCGAATCGATGGAACGGACATCTCGAAGTTGGACGACAATCGGTTGGCCGAGTTGCGGAACAGAAAGATAGGATTCGTATTCCAATCGTTCAACCTGATCGCAAGGATCAGCGCCCTCAGGAACGTCGAGATGCCTTTGCTCGTGACCAAGCTCCCGAGGAGCGAGATCAGGTCCAGGGCCCTTGAGAAATTGGAGGCGGTGGATTTGGCGGATAAAGCCGATCGAAAACCCTCGGAGCTAAGCGGAGGCGAGCAGCAGAGGGTTGCCGTGGCGAGGGCGCTGGTGACGGAGCCGTCCATACTCCTTGGGGACGAGCCGACTGGAAACTTGGACACGAAGAACACGGCCAACATCGTGAACCTGCTCAAGGAATTGAACGAGAGGACTGGAAAGACGTTTTTGATAATCACCCACAACATGGAGGTAGCCAAGAAAACCCGCAGGATAATCTACCTCAGGGACGGGATGATCGACAAGGACGTCAGGCAGGAGGGCGAAGGGGCATGACGCAAATGAGGTTGGGAGCATTGGCGTGCCTCGCTATCCTGCTGGCGCAGGCCGCGACCCTGCCGGCCCTTTCACAGAGGGAAGAACCGATCGACGTGGTGGACGTCGCGTGGGGCGTTGCTCCGAATCGGATTTCGGTCGGACCGGGCGACAAGGCCGTGCCGCTGACGGTCACGGTTCAGAACGTGGGCTCCAAAGTGGTCTCGGGCATAAGCATGCGATTGGAGTTGGATCCGCCCTTCTCCAACATGACGGGCGGAAGGCTCGCTTCGAGCTACATACCAACTGCCATTCAGCCCGGCCAATCCGCTTCGGCCCAATTCATGCTGAACGTCGCCGACGGCGCTGAAACCGGGGAGTACGTCGCGCCCTTGAGGATCGATTACCTCGTGGTGGAGCAGCAGACCAAATCCGAATCTTCGACTACCCAGGATTCGCGCACCTCGAGCTCAACGAGTTCGAGCACCGAGAGTTCGATCGGGAAGTCGTCGACTTCTCAGACGCAGAGGAGCACGACGTCGAGCACCCAGGAGTCGACCTCGACTTCTTCGACAAGCTTCGCCGTCGAGAGTAAAACATCGACCGTTGAAGTTGCCATCTGGCTTCCGGGAAAAACTATAATCGAAGTCGTATCCGATACCAAGGTCTTGACGGCCGGCCAGGCCAACCAGTTTCCGATAGTCTTGAGAAACGTCGGGAGCGCGGGCGCGAATTCCTTGAGGATAAGCTTGTATTTCCAGCCTTCAACGCTCGGCTCGTCTCCGGTAGTCATCCAGGGTTCCAAGGGCGAGTGGTACGTCCAGGATTTGCCCGCCGGCTCGAACGTAACGCTGGTGCCGGAGGTTTTCGCGTCCACGGAAGCCATAGAGAAGGCTTACCAGATGCAGGTGTCCCTGAACTACAGAGACGCGGTCGGCACGGCGCGAAGCGAAACATGCAGCTTGGGTTTCAGCGTCCAAGGCTCGATCAGGATCGTCGTGCAGTCGGTTTTCATTTCGCCGACGCCCGTTGGATCGGGCGGGAACTTCACGATCTCGGGAGACATTTTGAACGAAGGCAACGTCGCAGCCATGTACACGAACGCCACGGCAACCATCGCTCCGCCGTTTGAAGCCATCGACGGTTCGAGCATATACCTGGGCGAACTTGACCCAAACACCCCGCTCCCCTTCAGCCTCTCGTTCAAGGTGGTTAACGGGACTTCCGACGGGACGTACCCGTTGGAAATCTCGTTCTACTACAAGGACGCTTTCGGGGGCACGCATCGCTTCGCCAGGTCATTCGACGTGGAGGTCATGGGCATCGTCCAACCCCCAGCCCCTCCGAAGCAGGAAACTCCTTCCCTGCCCCTTCCCACGATCGCCATAGCCGCCGCGGCCGCGGCTGTGATCGTTTACGCGCTCTCGAGGAGGAGGGGCCGCTCCTAAGCCTTGGGCGGAGATGGAGGTTGGATCCGGCCGAACTCTTCAAGTTGGCTTTCGAATCCCTTCGCGACAGGAAGCTAAGATCGGCCCTCACGATATTGGGCCTGACCATAGGCCCGGCCGTGATAGTGGCCCTCGTGGGGGTTACCCAAGGGTTCTCCGTGGCCGTCTCGGATCAGTTCAGCAAGATGGGGGTCACTACGATCATGGTCTTGCCCGCGAGCCAAAACGTGAAATTGTCTTCGAGCGACGTTCAACGGATCCACAAGATTCGGGACGTGGCGCAGGTCATACCGTTCTACAGGTTGGTCGCGACGCTGAAACACGGGGGGAAGAGCACGGCGGTGGTCATAATAGGAATCGAGACGGAAAAACTGCAGTCGCTTTTCCCTGGAATAAGGGTGCGCGAAGGCAGGGTGCCAGCTCCGACTGACATCTCCGGAGCTTTGATAGGGCACTCCCTGGCTTCTCCGAAAGACCCCGAAGCGAAGCCGATCAAGATCTTCCAGCTGATAACGATCCAGATTATGCCGGAATTGTCAGGCGGCACGGCGGCTTCAAGGTAGTTCCTTGTCGAGGGAAGCCTTTCGAGCTTCGGCCAGGGCCTCTTCATCAACCCGGACGACACGGTATTCATACCCCTCACCTCTGGGCGGATGCTTTCGAAGTCGATATATTACACGGGCGTCTTCGTGGTCGCGTCCGGAACGGACAAGGTTGACGGGGTCATAGACAGCATCATCGGTTACTACGGCGACGACGTGAGGGTAATAGCGGTATCATCGATACTGAGCATAGTCCAAACGATCACGGGAGGCATAACGGTCATCCTGAGCTCCGTTGCCTTCATTTCCGTAATCGTCGCTTTCATAGGAATAATGACCACGATGTTCACGGCGGTGGTCGAGAGGACGAAGGAGATAGGGTTGCTCAAGGCCCTCGGCTTCAAGGCGAGGGACGTGATGATGGTTTTCCTCTCCGAGTCGATACTGACGGGCATCATAGGGGGCGTAATAGGC
>JAFNJA010000042.1:7592-14834 GCA_017601265.1 Candidatus Brockarchaeota archaeon | reverse complement strand
GTGCCTATGCGCGCGAACGTTACCCCTTCCATGACCCTGTGGAAGCCCTCGACCCGTTCCCTCGAAACTTCCAGGAGGAGCCTGCTGTTCGATTCCGAAAAAAGGACGTGGTCGTCCCTCCTGACGTTCGAGACTGGAACCTTCCGCAGGTCTATCTCGAGTCCGAGTCCGCCCGAAAGGGCCATCTCCGCTGCCGCGACCCCCAACCCTCCCTGCGAGACGTCGTGGCAAGCCCGCACGCAGCCCGAGTCCATAGCCGCCGTGACGGCTCCGTACAAGGACCTCGCGCTCGAAGCGTCCAACTTTGGGACGCTTTTTCCCAGGAAGCCCTTCAGCCGGAAATACTCCGAACCGCCAAGCTCCGCCGAAGTGGTGCCTGCGATGTAGATCGGGTCCCCGGGTTGCTTGAGGTCGACCGACACCACCTTCCTGATATCCGGGACGATCCCGACGCCGGTCACGAGGAGGGTCGGCGTCACCGGCCCCGAGGGAGCTTCGTTGTACAGGCTGTCCTTGCCCGATATGAAAGGCGTTCCCAGGGCCTTCGCGACATCGTAGCACGCTTTCGCGGCCCTGACCAAGCTTCCCAACCTGTCCGGTTTCTCCGGGCTTCCCCAGACGAAGTTGTCCAGCAAAGCGATCCTCCTGCCGCCGACGGCGACGTTGTTCCTAACAGCCTCGTCTATGGCTGACGCTGCCATCCAGTAAGGGTCTATCTTCCCGTACGCCGGGTTCATCCCGCTCGAAATCACGACGCCTTTCATCGAATCTGGAAGGGGCTTGATGACCGCGGCGTCGTTGGGACCGCCCTTCTCCCCCTGGAGCGGCTTCAGGGCCGTCGAACCCTTGACCTCGTGGTCGTACGTCCTTATGACCGCCTCCCTGCTGCAAACGTTGGGGGAGGACAAGATTTCCAAGAGCGCCTCGCCCAATCGAGCCGGTTCTTCGATGTCCGGGTCGCTCAGAATGGGCGCTGCCCATTCGGCCGGCCTGCGAGGCTTCGGCGGCCTGAACAGGAAATCGATGTCCAGATCGGCGACGACGTGCCCCCTGTACCTCACTTTGAGGACGCGCGTGGCGTCGAATTGCCCGACGGCTGACGCCATTACTTCTTCCTCCTCGAAGGCGGCCATGACCTCGGACAAGTTCCGTCGCGGGACCGAGAGGAGCATCCGCTCCTGCGATTCGGACACGTAGATCTCCCAGGGCGCGATTCCCGGGTATTTCAGGTGCAACTTGTCTAGATCGATGGATAGGCCGCACCCAGCTCTGTGCGCCATCTCTCCCGCGGCGCTCGACAGGCCCCCGCCCCCGAGGTCGGTGATCGAAGACGCGAGCCCCCTGTCCCCTATCGCCAATATCGCCCTCTTCAGCTTCTCTTCCTCGATCGGGTTCGGTATCTGTACGGCCGGCCTCGACCTCTCTTCCGAATCCTCCGTCAGCTCCGCCGAAGCGAAGGTGACGCCGTGTATTCCGTCCCTTCCTGTCTCTCCCCCGGCGACGACCGCGATGTCGCCCGGCGCCGTGTTGCGGGCGAACTTGTCGAACCTCAAAAGGCCGACGCAGCCGCAGTAGACAACGACGTTCCCAACGTAGCTTTCGTCGAAGAAGATCCCGCCGTTGACGGTTGGGATTCCCATGTTGTTGCCGTAAGACCCGATGCCCGAGACGACCCCGGAGAAAAGGTACTTGGGGTGCTTTGTCCCGGGAGGCAGCTTTGCGTAATCGTAATCCAGCGGGCCGAAGCAAAGGACGTCGGTGCAAGCTATCGGGTTCGCCCAGACGCCGAGTATGTCCCTTATCACTCCTCCCACGCCCGTAGCGGCGCCGCCGAAGGGCTCGATCGCAGAGGGGTGGTTGTGGGTTTCGACTTTCGCTGCGATGGCGTACACTGAGCCCTCCCTCTCCTCGAAGCTGACTATGCCCGCGTTGTCCTCGAAGACGGAGAGGCACCAATCCAAGTTTAATTCCCTCGTGGCGGCGGCTATGAACGTTTTGAGAAGCCCTTCGACCTCGCCGACCGGCGTGATGATGCTTCCCTTGAACGTCTTGTGGAAGCAGTGTTCCGACCAGGTTTGGCCGATCGCCTGAAGCTCCACGTCGGTTGGGTTTCGCCCCTTCCTGGCGAAATAATCCCTGCAGGATCTCATCTCGTCCAAGTTCAAGCCTATGCCCAAGTCGAGGCTTACCTTGGCGAGTTCGCCGTCGTCTAGGTTCGAGAGGCGTATCTCGAAGAGCGGAAAGGGCAGGTCGACCTTGGCGAAAAACTCGCTCATGCCTCACCCTCGATATGGATTTCGTAGTCGTCCCTCGTCGGGTTGGCCAGCAGCCTTTTGCACATTTCTTCCAAGGTTTTTTCCGCCGCTTCCTTGGAATCCGAATCCAAAACGATGCGGTAAACCTTGCTGACCTTGACGGAGTCCACGTCGTACCTGAGCTCTTTGAGCGACCTCTTGACCGCGTTCCCCTCAGGGTCGGAATAACCCGGCTTGAGCGAGACCTCCACCCTGGCTTGGAAGCGCATGGGCCGGACGGCATCTCCAAAATATAAAAGCCTCACTTCGCAGACGCGCCCTCGCCGGGAGGTTCGCCGGAATCGGCCGACATCGGAACTCGCCAATCTTCGGTGGTGCGGCCCAGTAAAAGTTAAAGCCGATGGAGCGATGGATCGGCACGATGAGATTATGGCTTATGAGAAGATGCTCCAAACTTTAAAGGCCCTGAGCGAGTCCTTCGGGCCCGCTGGTTTCGAACTCGAGACGGCAAGAATCGTCAAGGAGATCGTCCAAGGTTATTCCGACGAAGTGACGACGGACAAGCTCGGTTCGGTCGTATTCAAAAAGTCCGGGACGGACGAAAGGCCGAGGGTCCTGCTCGCGGGACACATAGACGAGGTTGGGTTCGTCGTCTCGGGCATAGACAAGGAGAGCGGCTTCCTGAACTTCAACGCGATCGGAGGGTGGTTCGACCAGGTTTTGCTCTCGCAGAGGGTGGTCGTGAGGACGAGGAAGGGGGACGTGCAGGGCGTAATCGCGGCGAAGCCGCCGCATGTGCTGCCGGAAGAGGAAGCCAAGCAGGTCGTGAAGAAGGAGAACATGTTCATCGACATAGGGGCGACTTCCTACCAAGAGGCCGTCGACATGGGGGTCAGGATCGGGGATCCCATCGTGCCGTGGTCGCCGTTCACCACGATAGGCGGCGGGAAGGTGGCGATCGGGAAGGGGTTCGACGACAGGATCGGCGCCCTGATCGCGATCGAGGTTTTCAGGAGGTTGAGCGAGGGGAAGATCGAGCACCCCAACACGCTTTTCGGGGCAGCAACGGTGATGGAGGAGGTCGGGCTCCGCGGAGCGGCAACCGTGGCGCACGTCGTCGCGCCTGACGTGGCGCTCGTGCTCGAGGTCGACATAGCTGGCGACGTGCCAGGCATAAAACCTTACCAAGCTCCTGCCAGGATGGGCCTTGGGCCGACGATCCTGACCTTCGACGCTTCCATGATACCGAACCAGAGGCTGAAGGAGTTCATGATAAAGCTGGCCGAGGAAAACAAGATACCGTACCAGCTTTCGCAGATGGCGAGGGGCGGAACGGACGCGGGCAGGATACACGTGGACAGGGCCGGTTGCCCCAGCATCGTTTTGGGCGTTCCGACGAGGCACATCCACTCGCACGCCGGCATGGTAAGCGTCCAAGACTTGGATAACGCCGCGAAGCTCGTCTTGGAGGCCGTAAGGAGGCTGGACAAAGGGGCCGTCTCCTCCTTCACGAGCGTTTAGGACGTCGATCGCGCCGCGGCACCGCGAGTTGCGCCCCGGTCGAGGGGTGGAAATGGGAGAAGCTTCGTACGACCTTCACGTCCACTCGGCGTTCTCTGGAGATTCTCTCCTGCGCCCCGAAACGATAGTGAAGGTGGCCAAGAAGGCCGGATTGGATGGCATCGCGGTCACGGACCACGAGACGGTCGAGGGAGGGCTCAGGACGAGGGGGCTGGCCCCCGACGGGTTGTCGATCATAGTCGGGTACGAGACCAAGATAGAAGGGAGGGACGTCATATGCTTGTTCGTGGAGGAGAAAGCAAAGGCTTCGGACATGGCGGAGTTGCGTGAGAAGACCAAGGAAAAAGGCGGAATCACCGTCCTGGCCCACCCTTACAGGATGTTCGCGCCGAAGATCGTGGCAGAAGAGATCGAAGTGGACGCGGTGGAAGTCTATAACTCCAGGCTCTCGCGGGGCAGGAACAGGAAAGGGGAGGAATTGGCGGACAGGCTGGGAAAGCCGAAGGTCGCCGGCAGCGACGCGCACGTAGCCTGCGAGATCGGGAGGGCTTACACCGTAATCGAAGTAGGTTGCGAGCCGAGAGAAGCTATTTTGCGGGGACTCGCGAAGCCCTTCGGAACGTCTTCCCCGCTTTGGGTCCGGCCCGCCTCGCTCCTTAGCCACGCTGTTGCGGCAACCATTGGAACCTTGGGAGTTGGCAGGCATGGCCGTTAGGGTTCACGTGTACGTGAGCGGAAGGGTTCAGGGCATATTCTTCAGGTCGTTTGTCGCGACGATGGCGAGGAGGTTGGATGTCAGGGGTTGGGTTCGAAACCTTTACGACGGGCGGGTCGAAGCGGTTTTCGAGGGCGAGAGGGAGAGCGTGGACGAGATGATCAACTACTGCAGGCGAGGGCCCCCCGGCGCCTTGGTGGAGGGGTTGGAGGTCCTTTGGGAAGATTACAAAGGGGAGTTCAAAGACTTCTCGATAAGAAGGACCGTTTGAAGTAGGAGCGCCTACCCGGGCAGCCTTCCCCGCCTCTCTCCGGCTTTTCTCAAGAGCCTTCCCGACGCTATCATCTCTGCTTTTTTCAAGTCCAGGGGCGAGTTCACCGTGAAGAACGTGAGCAGGTCCTTGTCGAACTCGGCGAGTACGCTCGAGGAAAGGAACATTTTTCGACCAAGCTTTTCCACTACCCTGCTCATTTCTGACGCGTTTTCGAGCCTGGAGTCCCTCGCGGCCCTCGCCGCTACCTCCGTTGCGTAGACGGCGGGAACGGGTTTCATCTCGCCCGTGGGTGCGCGGGGGACGACGGCGTCCCTCCCCTTGCAAAGGTCGGCCATCGTGGCGAGCGCCTCGACGCTGAGGAAAGGCGCGTCGGCGGGAAGCAGGATCGTCCTGCTGGAATTCGACCTGTTGAAAGCGGTCTCTGCCATCGTGAGCTCCGAACCTTCGCCGGAAGCGTCCACGAAGACGCCCAGCGGCTCGCCAGGCAAAGTGGGTATCGACTCCCTGAAAAGGTTCGCATCGTCATCGCACGAGGCGACGACGTAAGCTTCATTCGCCACCGAAAAAGCCACGTCCACGACGCTCGATATCAAGGGCCTGCCGAGGAAGGGCGACAGGTACTTCGAACCTTGGAAAAGCCGCGACCTGTCTTTCGGCGCCAGTATCGCGGCGGAGACTTCGTGCATGGCGGCCCTACCTCCTGGCTTTTTGGATCACCAGACCCGCTATCTCGGAGGATATGTTTCTGCCCGTCACGGATTGGAGCGCCCTGTAATCGGGCTGGCTGTTCACCTCGAGGACGTACGTCCCTCTGCTTGAAGGCAGAAGGTCTACCCCGGAGTAGTCGCAACTGAGCGCTCCGGACGCCTTTAGCGCGATCTCTTCGAGCTCCGCATCGACCTTCATCGGGATCGGCTTGCCGCCGCGGCTGATATTCGTCCTTAGGCCCGGCGACTCCCTCTTCATGGCCGCCGCGACCCGGCCGCCCACGACCAAAGCCCTGACATCGAATCCCTCGTGGGCTACGAACTCCTGGACCAGAGGCACCTGGCCCCTGAAGACCATCTCCTCGAGCGCGAACTTGGCCGTCTCCGCGTCTGCAGCGCGCACCACGCCCATCCCCCTGGACCCGAATATCGGTTTTAAGACGACGTCGCCCATCTCCTCGAACGCCTTGATCCCGTCCTCGACGCGCCTCACGACGCGCGTCGCGGGCACTTTGACGCCAGACGCCGACAGTTTGTCCAGCATTCCGAATTTGTTCAAGCAGTTGCTCGTCGCCTTCTCCGAGTTAACGAGTACTTGGCCGAGCCTTTCCAATGAACGGCAGGTCTCGATTACGTGGAGGGTCTCGTCGAGTGAATTGAACCCCAGGACCCTCAGCAGGACGGCGTTGAAGTCGCTCGAAAGGTCGAAGCCGGACGCGAGGATTTTGGGAACTTGGCCGAGGCTCGCCACCAAAGCCCTCGAAGATACTATGGTCGCGGTGTGGCCTAGGTCGGCGAATTCTTTCCCCAGGGACCTCGTGACCCAGCCCAGGGGGTTCCTAGACAGCAAGGCGAACTTCAAGGCCCAAATCTGCCCCCAACGCTTGGAGAGGCATCGCCGAAAGGTAAGGCTTCCAACGCGCTGCCTGGGTTTTTCCTATTCCGACCAGACGGCGGATTCGTCCTTCATGACCTTTTCGAGCTTCTCCTTGAGGCGCTTTACTTCCCTCATGTGCCTGTATTTCGACATGACGAGAACCCCAACGAAGCTGAATATGACTGCTATCAGGTAAACCATGAAGAACAAGGAATCCCCGAACTGCATCGCGTACAATTCCTTCGCTTCGAGGTCAAAGGCGACGGTATATACGGCTTTCGCGCCGGAAACCCGTAGCGAAGTTCCTAGGAACTAGAAAGCGGCGATGAACGACGGCGTTCAGTCCGAGAACCGAACGTTCCTGCAGATCGTAGGATCCGCCCCCGCCCGTCTTGAGCTCGCTTTTTTGCTTGACAAGTGCCGTCGCGTCAGCGCCGCCGCCTCCGAGGCGGTTTTCGCGCTCTCGAGCTCCTTCGCCAGTCCCGGCTCCCCCACGCTTCGAAGCCACGAAGATATGTGGCCCTCCTTGAGGTGGTACTCAACGCAAGCAGGATCAAGTTCTGCCAGCTGCTCCAGCCTCTCCCCGAGTTCCTCGACGTTCGACGCGGCAGCGATGGTCGTGCCGAACCTCTTGAATTCGAAGGACATCGCTTCGGAGTCCGATTCGGCGCGTATTTAAGCTCTTGGAGGAGGGTGGGCGGCCTTCCGAAGCAAGTTATATAACGATAAAGGCGTTATTGCAAATGCGGAATGATTGAAGCTACTCCCGGAGGCGTGGCCGAACCGAAGGACGTGGCAGCGCTTGACGAAAATTGCGAATACATCGGCCTCGGAAGGCACATACTCATGGAGAACTCCGGAAACGCCGTCTACCAAGCTTTGAAATCGAAATT
>JAFNJA010000042.1:0-7582 GCA_017601265.1 Candidatus Brockarchaeota archaeon | reverse complement strand
CGCCTGACGCTCACCCACACCGACACGATGGCCATGGCCATCGCCCTGGCGCTCGCCTGAGGGGTCACATGCGCCCGGTGCTGACCCCCGAGGAGATGGCCGCAGCAGACCGCCGGGCGATCGCCGCCGGGACTCCGGAGGCGGTGCTGATGGAGCGGGCTGGTCGCGCGGTGGCGTGGTTCGTCCGGCGAACGTGCGGGGGGCTGTACGGGCGCCGGGTGGTCGTGGCCTGCGGCACGGGCAACAACGGGGGTGACGGGTTCGTGTTCGCAAGGCACGCTTCTCGCGAATCGATCGTTTCCGTCGTCCTGGTCGGCAACCCTGGCGAGATCAGGACGAAGGAAGCAAGGGAAAACTGGAACCTACTCGAGAAAGCTTTTTTCCGCGTCAAACTCATCGCCTTTGAAGATTCCTCGGACGCCGAGTCGATCATCGGCCTCATACGGAGCGCCGACGTGGTGGTCGACGCCATATTCGGAACCGGCATAAGAGGCCGGATAAGGGGTCCCGCGTCGGCCGCCATCGACGCCATCAACTCTTCCAAGGGGTTCAAAGTGTCTGTTGACGTCCCTTCGGGTCTCGATCCATCGACGGGCGACGTCCACGACAAGGCCGTCAAGGCGGACATGACCGTCACGTTCCACAAGGCGAAGCCCGGTTTGCTAAAGAGACCCGACTGCGTCGGCGAACTCTTGGTAGCCCCGATAGGGATCGCTCCCGATTACGAGCTTTTCGCGGGTCCGGGAGACGTGAGGGCGGTCCTGAAGCCCAGGACGCCCCGCGCCAAGAAGGGGGATTTCGGCAAGCTCCTGATCGTCGGCGGAAGCGCCGAGTATTCCGGGGCCCCGGCGCTCTCCGCGTTGGCGGCGCTGCGAACCGGCGTGGACATGGCCGTCGTCGCGGCGCCCAAAGCGGCAGCTGACGCGATCAGGGGGTTCTCTCCAAACCTCATCGTCCGGTCTTTAAGCGGCGAACATTTGGCGCGGGATGATCTTCCCCGCCTCTATGAGCTTGCCGCCCAAAGCGACGGGATCGTCGTCGGTCCGGGGTTGGGCCTCGAGGCGGAGACCAGGGAGGCGGTCATCGAGTTCGTCAAAATGGCTCGCGGCCCCATCCTCGTCGACGCCGACGCCATCAAGGCCCTTTCTGCAAAGCCGGCTTCGCTCAAGGGAAAAAGATCGGTCGTGACCCCGCACGCGGGAGAGTTCGCCATTCTCACGGGCAGGGCGATGGCCGACCCCCCGAACATCGAAGAGCGCATGAGGCAGGTCAAGGATGCTTCGAAAAACCTGGGCACGACCATCCTTTTGAAGGCGCACGAGGACATAATCTCGGACGGCGAGCGACTCAAGCTCAACCTCACGGGGAACCCCGGCATGACCGTCGGCGGAACCGGCGACGTCCTTTCCGGCATCGCCGGAGCCTTCTTGGCTTGGGGGGCCGAACCCTTCAGGGCAGCGTGCGCGGCCGCGTTCGTGTCCGGAAAGGCTGGGGATTTGGCTAAATCCGAGAAGGGCTACCACATCGTCGCGACGGACGTGGTTGAGAAAATTTCCTCCGTGATGAAAAGCATCGAAGGCTCCTAGCCGGCGATCAAAGCGCGAAACCGCCTATCTTGACCGTTCCGAGCACGCTGCTCCAACGCTCGGGGGAAGATACCGCGAAGGAAGGCTGCTCGAGCTTGCGGTCCTCCGCCTCGTACACGACGGTTAAGACGGGTTTCGCGAACCTGCCGGGCTCCCCAAGCTTCAGTTCCTTGGCGCTGGAAAGGTTGATTATGAAGATTATCTCGGGCCTCCGGTGCCTGACGCCGCCGACGATCCTCTCGAATACCAACTTCTTGTTGGTTAGCACGAGCACGCCCTTGGAAGTTTCCAAGACTTTGCTGCTTCCGCCTATGTACTCTGCATCGTCCTCGATCAAAAGCTCCTCGTTCCTCTCGAGAACGCGTTTCATGCGGCGGCCTCCGGGCGCGTCATCTAGGCCGGCGTGGACAGAAGAAGATTTAGACCTTTCGGCGCACGCTTGGGGTCGGCCGATCGAGAGGCCGGCAGGAAGTGGACCTTAAGAGCGGGCAAGGAGGGCGTTGAGGGACGAAGGTAGCGATATATTCGGAGACTTACCTGCCCACTCCGGATGGGGTGGCCCACTTTCTCGGGAGTTACTGCAAGGAGCTTGCCAGGCTGGGGCACGAGCCCCACGTATTCACGACGGGAGGCCTCTTGGGGGGCGGGAACCGCGAAGAAAGTTGGGTCCACAGGTTCAGGTCCGTCAAGTTTCCCCTCTACGTTCAGTACCGGATAGCCCCCGCCCCGTTCCTGGGAGCCTTGAGGGCTGCCAGGAAACTGGACGTGGACGTCGTGCACATCCAAACGCCGTTTTTCATGGGGACGGCCGGGTTCATCTCGGGCAAGGTGATGGAGGTGCCCATCGTCGGGACTTACCACACGAACTTCCTGGAAATGTCCGAAAGCGTCTCGGATTCGAAGGTGTTCAAGGGGTTCGTTCGCTTCGCGTGGAAGTACTCTACCGGGCTGTACAGGAGGTGCCACGTTCTTACTACTTCTTCGCGGACGATCGCGGAGCACCTGCGGCGGCTCATGAGGAGGGAGGTCTTGACCGTCCCTCACGGCGTGGACGTTGAGAGGTTCGGCCGCCCCGTGGAAGGCGTGGACGTTAGGGAGATTTACGGCATTCCTTCCGACAAGGCGATCGTAACATACCTCGGAAGGTTGACGAGGGACAAAGGCGTGCACACCCTCCTCGACGCCTTCTCTGAAGTCAGGAAAAAGGCGAGGGCTTGCCTCGTGGTCGCCGGCTTGGGTCCTGAGAAGGAGGCGTTGGAGAAGAGGTCTGTCGAGCTTGGGATGGCGGAAGACACGAGGTTCTTGGGTTACGTTGAGGAGGCCGAGAAGGTGCCTTTGCTGCAGCAATCGAACGTGGTCGTCTTGGTTTCGAAGGCTGACCTCGTCCCGCTCGTATTGATCGAAGCCATGGCTTGCGGGACGCCCGTCATAGGATCGAGGGCTGGAGGGATACCGAACTTGATAGAAGACGGCGAGACGGGATTTTTGGTTAGGGAAGGGGATCCAAAGGAGCTTTCCGAAAAGATCTTGGAAGTGATTTCCGGCGCGGACTTGGAGGGGGTGAAAAGGAAAGCGAAGGAACTCGTCAAGCGCGAATTTTCGATGGAAGTCTCGGCCAGAGCTTTCTTGGACATCTACAGGAAAGCGTCCAAGTCCTGAATCGGGAAAGTCAGACCGTGTCGGGTATCAAGTGGAGCAGCATGCCCTCGACCGTTATCGGTTTCGACCTTTGTGCTATGGCGTACGCGTCGGACAGTTTTGGGGCGTGCTCAGCGTATATGTCGAGTATCGGCTGCCCCTTCTTCACTACGTACCCCCTCTTCCCGTGAAGCAGGACGCCCGCGCCCTTGTCGTTCGGAGCTCCCGCCGCCTTTGCAACCTCGTTGATGGCGTTGTTGTCGACCTCGGAAATGTAGCCGTCGCAAGGCGACTGCAAGGAAACCACGTGGGAACCCACGGTCACGTCCCTGGACCTGATGCGCGGGTCTCCCCCTTGGGCTTCGATGATCTCCTTCATCTTTTTCAGCGCCCGCCCGCTGTCCAGTATGCTTTTGGCGACGCTCTGGCCGCTCCCGCTCGTCGCTACGCCCGACATCTCAAGCAGGACACCGGCCAAAGCGGTGGATTTTTCCCTGAGGCTTATCGGGCCTTTTCCCTCGAGGCATTGCAGCGCTTCCCTCGCCTCAAGGGCCGGGCCCACGGCGTGTCCGACGGGCTGGCTGCCGTAAGTTATGCCGCACACGACGTTGATCCCGACCCTCCTTCCGATCTCCATGAAATTGCTCGCCAAGGCCCTGGCGTCCTCCGTCCTCTCCACCTTTGACCCCCTGCCGGTCGGGATGTCCAGCACAAGGTAGTTGGTTCCGACGGCAACCTTCTTGGCCATGACGCTCGCTATCATTTGGCTCAGAGGATCTATGCCGAGGGGGTGCTCGCACCTCCTGATGAATATGTCGTCTGCCGGCGCCAAGCCAAGCTTGCCGCCCCACGCTATCGTACCCCCAACTTTCGACGCGATGCTTTTGAACTCCTCCGGCGTGAATTCGACGTTTGCGAGGACGCTCATGGTGTCGGCCGTCCCGCTGGGGCTCGTTATCGCCCTGCTTGACGTCTTCGGTATCAGGAGGCCCGCTGCCGCCACGATAGGAACGATCACAAGGGTAACCTTGTTTCCCGGGACCCCGCCTATCGAGTGTTTGTCGTAAACAGGCCTTTCGAATTCGATCTTGCTGCCAGTCTCGACTATGCTGTTCGTTAAATGCTCGATCTCGTCCATGCTCATGCCCCTGAGGTATTGGCCGAGCACGAACCCGCAGATCTCTGCATCGCTTAAAACTCCTTCAACCACATCTCGGGTGATCGCCATGATCTCCTCGCGCGCGAGGGGCTGTCCTTTGAGCTTCTTCCTTATGTAGCTGACCGAGTCCGGAGGGGAGCAATAAGACACCTCGATGGATCCGCCTTCGGAAACGTTCAAGGCGTTGGCGCTCTTCTTGTCGAGGCCTACCCGGTTCTTTGGCACGGAAGGGCTGGTGGCCACGAATGCCGTGCGGGATGACCCGCCGAACTCGCACCTCACCCTCGAGCCGTCGATCGCGCCGAGGCTCGACGCTGTGCCCGGGTTTAAAAGGGCCGTCGGCAAACGATCGACGTAATCCAAGATCCTGACCTTAAGCAGCAAGGCAGGGCCTCCTTTGCCACCCACGGGCGCGGAGGTTATTTCAATCTTATCGATTCCGAGGCAAGGGTACCGAGGCCCCGCCAGCAGACCAACGGTTATATTTCTGGAATTGCGTCGTTGCTACGAAGGAAGTTGGACGAGGCTGGCGAGCAGGCCGGAAGCGAGGAGGAAACCCAGAAGCTTGCGCAGTTGAAGAAGTTCCTGGAGGAAAAGATCGAGGCTTTGGACAGGGAGGTCGAAGGCCTGAGGGCTATGAGCCGGATAGTTGACAAGGAGCTTGCAGCGAGAAGCTTTAGGAGGGGCACGGGGGAACCCGTCTCCCCCGCGGTCCAACCGAGGCGCCCCATATCCACCGGATTCGCCGCGGCGGGCGCGCCGGCTCCAACCGCTCCAGCGGCCGCGCCGGCTTTTGAAGAGCGGAGGATGGAGCTGGTTTACAGGGGAAGGCCGGTAGGCAGCGCCTACATCTCGGCAAATTCGGTCAGGATCGCGCCCGACGAAAAGTTCGGGTTGAGGACCACCACGTCTCCTTTCGAATCTTTCCTCCTCAGGAAAGTCTTGGACGAGATCCACGAGACGGATACGGAAAGGGCCGGAAGGGGCGAGATAAGGCCGGACCAAATACTTTCGTACGACGTCGTCGAGGAAAACACGTTGCTCAAGGAAGTTGTCGTCAACAATTACGGGGATTCCGACCGGCTTAACAGGATCTTGAGAGCTTCGGCGTGGACGTTCATGGTCATGAGCCAAAAGTAGGGAAGCTATGGCTTCTGGGAAGATATTATCATCCTCGTGTCGGTTTCCAAGATCCCCTTCGTTTCGCGGATCTTGAAAACGGTTCTGCTGAGGTCCTCTATGTCGGTAGCCCTGACTTTTACGAGCATGTCTATGTCGCCCGTAAGCTCGAAGACCTCTTCCACGCCCTCGACCTCGAGTATTTCCCTAACCATGTCCCTCGAAAAGCCGGGGCCGACTTTCACCATGACGAAGGCTTGCATGCCCGGAACGTCGTTAGACGCGCCCTGCGGGGAGATAACCTTTTCGACCAACCTATAGGCAGCCTTGGCTTGAGCTGGGCGAGTCGAGCTTGAACATAGTAATGACCGGGTTGGCTGGCGCGGGGAAGAGCCAATTGACGTGTACCTTGGGGGAATGGCTGAAGGAAGACAAAGGATTCGAGGTATGCTACGTTAACCTTGACGCTGGCGCGGAGTGGCTGCCTTACAAGCCCGACGTGGACGTGAGGGGTTACGTGAGGGTCGACCGGATCATGAGGGAAATGTCGCTTGGGATAAACGGCGCAATCATTGCGGCCGCCGACATGGCCGCGCAGCACTTGGACGAGATCGCCTCCAAAATCTCTGCTTTCGATCCGGAGTTCGTGCTCGTGGATTCTCCAGGCCAGTACGAGATATTCGTTTTCAGGGAATCGGGGCCGAAAACCGCCCAGGCCCTGCAGAAATTGGGGAAAACGGTCGCCCTCAACGTCATCGACGCTGAGCTCGCGTCGAGCCCTTCGGCGCTCTTGACCGCGCTTGAGCTTTCGACCGCTTCGAACCTTAGGTTGGGGGTGACGACCATAAACGTCGTGAACAAGGCCGACCTCGGTGGTGCCGAGAGGGTGAAATCCATGCTCTCGGACCCGAAACTGATGCGGGAGGAGGTGGAGCGGGAAAGGGGCGGAGCGATCACGGATCTTGCATTGGGGTTGCTGGAGCACATGGAGAGGGTGATGTCGGTCCAAAGGCCGGTGTTGGTCTCGGCCCTCAAAGGGGACGGGATCGAGGACCTTTACAAGGCGGTTAACGAAGCCATGTGCGCTTGCGGCGATCTCACGTAGAAGGTTCGGCCAATTCCTGGAGCGCTTTTCCGATGCCCTTCCAATGGCTCCCTTTCCAATACAGTTTGCCGCAGTCCGGGCACGCCCATACTTCTTCGACGAGGGGCGGCGGGGCTTCTTTCGAAGACTTGATCCGCTCCCGAGAAGCGGGGACGAGGACGCCGTTGCAAGAGGTGCACCTGCTCCCGCTCGAGGCTGAAGAAAGGCCGTACCGCCTGACGATCGTGCGCAATTTTTCGGAAAGGGCGCCGCCGGGCACGAGAAAGGCGTCGATCCCCAATTTCAAGGCCCTTCTGTAAAGCTGCTCGTCGGAGGTGAGGAGCACCCTCTCGGCGCTGGACTCCAAGATCCTACCGTCATCCATGTCTCCGAAGTAGAGGGTGTCGTATCCCATTATCCTGAGCCACCTCGCGACGTCTCCCAGCATGCCGTCTGCCACGAAAGACGGCCGCGCGACCCCTCGCGTTTCATTGGCCTTCGGCAAGGCAAACGACCTGGACCTAAAAGCGCCCCCAGCTCAAAATGCTCCCGGTGCCCGGTTGCGCCGTCACTTCTCCGTCCTGCATGACGAGTTTCCCCCCGACCATCGTGGCCCACGAGCATCCCTTGACTTCGAGGCCGTCGAAGGGAGAGTATTTCGCCTTCGAGAAAAACTTTGACGAATCTATGGTCCAAGGGCGCTTTAGGTCCACGACCGTCAGGTCCGCGTTCATGCCAACGTCCAAGCAACCCCTTCCCTCCAAGCCAAAGCTTTTTGCCGGCCCAGACGACATCGCTTTCAACAAAGTGGCCAGGTCGATCGCCCCCTTGTGGACGAGGGACAACACCAAAGGAAGGGTCGTTTCCAAGCCGGGTATCCCTGGCAAAGGCGCGTCTCCCTTTTTTTCCTCGAGTGAGTGGGGGGCGTGGTCGCTTGCCACCATGGCGATCGAACCATCCCTTAGGGCTTCGATCAAGCTTGACGCCAAGCGAGGT
>JAFNJA010000041.1 GCA_017601265.1 Candidatus Brockarchaeota archaeon | reverse complement strand
GCATTTCACCGGAGGGGAACCTTTCCTCAATTACGCTCTGTTGCTGGAATTCGCGAAGCTTGCGCGCGCGCACGGGCTGAATTCCAACTTCGTAGAGACGAACTGCTTCTGGTGCACGAGCGAAAAGATCGCAGAAGAGCGGTTTGCCGAACTGAAGGAAAACGGCTTAGGGGGCGTCTTGGTGAGCGTGAATCCCTTCCTCGCGGAGTTCGTCCCATTTGAGAACGCGGAAAGGGCGATCAGGATAGGGCGCGAAATCTTCGGAGGCGGCCTGATGGTCTACCACCCGAGCTTTTACAGAGACATGGTAAGGCTCCGCGCCAAGGGGAGGACGGGTTTTGGGGAATACCTGAAGGCGGCAGGCGCGGGGGCGTTGGCGTCCCTATCCGATGCGGGCGTACTCCTTCCGATGGGAAGGTTGGTTTGGAGGCACGGGTCGATCTTCGAGCGCTTCCCTCCCGAACGCTTCTTCCACGAAAACTGCCTCGAGGAGTTGACGAGGCGGTGGCACGCCCACGTGGATAACTACGGGAACTACATCTCGGGTTATTGCGCCGGGCTGTCCCTTGGCAGGTTGGGCGGTTCGGGCGAAGTTTTCGAAACTGGGATCGATCTCGATGAACATCCGGTGTTGAAAGCCGTCGCGTCGAGCCTTGGAGAACTGTTTGATTACGCGAAAAGGGGTTGGGGTTTCAAGCCGAATATCGGGGGCTACGTCTCGAAATGCCACCTTTGCTTGGACGTCAGGAAGCACCTGGTCGACGAAGGTTCCGGCTTCGAGGAACTCAGTCCGGGGCAGTTTTACGATAACCTCTGAGGCAAGGCTTGTAAGATCAGCCGATCGATCCGAGCGCTGCCGCAAATGCGCAGGCATATATGCCGGTCTCCAGCCTCGCAAGTCCATGGGAAGGATACGGACCGTCCTGGGCGACATCCCCCCTGAAGATTTCGGCTTGGCCCTCGTCCACGAACACGTCATGTGCGATTTCGTCGGGGCGGAAAAAGTCAGCAAAGACAGGTACGACGCGAAAGAGGTCAGGAGCGTCATGCTCCCGTATTTGGAGGAGATAAGGCGGCTGGGAGTTTCCGGATTCGTCGATTGCACCCCCGCCTTCTTGGGAAGGGACGCGGAATTGCTCGCCGACCTTTCGAAAGCGTCCAAAATGCACGTGCTGACGAACACAGGGCTTTACAAAGAACCTTACCTTCCGAAATGCGTTTGGGATCTTTCGGTCGACCGTTTGGCGGAGGCGTGGGTCGAAGAGATAGAGCAAGGAATAGATGGAACTCCGATCAAGGCTGGCTTCATCAAGATCGCGGTCAATCCAGGCAAGATAGTGCCGATACAGCAAAAGATAGTGAGGGCTGCAGCGCTGTGCAGCGCTTCCACGGGAGCGGCCATCGCTTGCCACACTGAAAACGGCGAGGCAGCGATGCACGTTCTCGAGATCCTGGAAGGAGAGCGGGCGGACCTTTCCAGGTTGATCGTGGTCCATTGCGACTCCGAGGACGACCAAGGCGTCCACCGGGAGATCGCGTATCGAGGAGCGTGGATCGAGTACGACGGCGTGAGGGAGGAGAACGCGGAAAAGATCCTCAGGATGTTAAAATTCGTGGAAAAGGAAGGATTGGAAAATCGCCTTCTTTTGTCGCAAGACGCCGGGTGGTACAACGTCGGAGAGGATCTTGGGGGAAAAATCCGCGGCTACGCGTACTTGGTGAGGGAATTTTTGCCGAAGGTGCTCGACAGGGGTTTCGGCGAAGAATTCGCCGAAACGGTCATGCGGAAAAATCCCGCGGAGGCTTTCCAAATGAAGTGAACCCTCCCCCCCCAATCGGGAAAGGCCCGCTGCAGGGCGCTTTTCGGCCCCAGGCTTCCGGCACTGAGCGGGCAAGCCGCCGGCTCGGGAAGTCTTATTATTGAAACGGCCGGGTTTGGCGAAGCGTGAAGCGGGGATGTTCGTTGGCGCCGTAGCCGACGACGACAGCGGTATGACGGATCTCCTCGGCATGTTCGCCGAGCACGGCATGAGTTCGGCCATGTTCTTCGAAAGGCAACCCCGAAAAATCCTGGAGAGGTACGCTGAGGACATGGACGTCGTCGCTATCGGCACTAGGGCGAGATCCATAGAACCGAAGGAAGCCTATCGAAGGACCTCCGAAGCTTTGGGGTTGCTCGAGGGATTTGCACCCAGGATGCATTATTTGAAGTATTGTTCGACCTTCGATTCGACGCCCCGAGGAAACATAGGGCAGATGATCGACGCCGGCCTCGACTTGGTTGGAGGAAACACCATAGCGCTCGCAGCCCTTCCGGTGAACGGAAGGACGACCTACATGGGAAACCACTTCGTGGATGGGATCCGATTGGACCGATCCCACATGAAGGACCATCCGCTGAATCCCATGAAGGAGGCCGATCTGGTCGCGTGGCTGGGTTACCAGACCAAGAGGCGGGTCGGCCTTTGCAACTACTACGCGGTCAGGAAAGGACCCAGGGCAGTGGCCAGGGAGGTCGAAAGGCTCGGTTCTTCGGGAATCGAAATCGTCGTCATGGACGCGATCGAACAGAGGGACGTCAGGACGATCGCGAGAGCCGTTCACGACCGAAAACTGGTTAGCGGTTCTTCGGCGTTGGCGATGGAGTTGCCCCCAATTTGGAGGGAAAGAGGCCTCCTGCCGAAGAGGAGAAGGAGGTTCGTGCCGATGGGCGCGAGGAGCAGGGGCGGGCCACTCCTCGTCGTTTCTGGAAGCTGCGCCGAGGCCACGATCAGGCAGAACGAAAATGCCATGAGGAGCGGCTTTAGCGGAATAAAACTTGATGCCGTGAAGATTTTGGAAGGCGCCGAAGGTTGCCGCGAGGAAGTGGAAAGGGCGATCGAGGAGGGCAAAAAAGAACTGGGCCGAGGCAGAAACGTCCTAGTCTACACGGCAAGCGGGATGGGCGACGTCATTAAGGCGAAAAACTTCGGGCTTGGGCTCGGACTTACCGATTTCCAAATCGGCAAGGCGATATCGGACGCGAACGCGGAGATAGCCAAGGCGCTCGTGGACGAATCCCGCTTGGACAAGCTGATAGTCGCCGGAGGGGAGACCTCCGGCGCCGTTTGCAAGAAAATGGAGCTGATCGGCCTTTACGTGGGCAAGCAGATCGATCCGGGCGTGCCGGTATGCTTCTCGATAAGCGAAGACCCTGGGCACTCAGGAATCGCGATGTCCTTGAAATCTGGAAACTTTGGCGGGCCGCGATTCTACGAAAAAGCGCTACGATTCATGGACGCCCGCGTCCGCCCATAGGAACAGTCCAATCGAGCGGAAGACCCTCGGCGGTAGATCGGGCTGAGGCTCTTTCTGGTAGGAGCGAGAGTTGCGTCCGTCCAAACCCGTTCCGCAAGCTCGCTATGGATCATTGAAATAGATGCTTGGCCTTCGGTCATTTCAGCAGGTTGAGGGACTCCTTGAATTCTTTCGTATTCGCGTCCCTCAGTATCTCGTACATCACCATCTCCGTGGACGAAATTATCGCCCCGCAACTTTTCATCCTTCGCAATCCTACCTTGGCGTTCTCGAGATCCCTCGAGGACACGGCGTCGGATACCACGCATACTTTGTATCGATCCAGCGCTTCCAGCGCGGTTTGCGCGACGCACACGTGGGCCTCGATTCCAGTCAAGATCAAAGTTGAGATTTTCATCTTCTCCAACGAATCGTTGAATCCATGTGCGCCTATGCAGCTGAAGGTAGTCTTCACGATTGGGTCTACGTCTGGAATCTCGTCCCTTATGGCCTTTACCGTCTGGCCAAGGCCTTTGGGATACTGCTCCGTCAAGATTATCGGTATGCCGCATATCTTCGAGAACCTTATCAGCTTCACGATGTTCGCTACTACCTTTTCGTTCCCCGCGATCTTTGGCAGGAGTTTCTCCTGCACATCGATGACCACTAACGCCGCGCCCTCGCGGCCTATGAGCCGGGCGGACAACGTCCTGGGCAACCGTCCCGCCCTTTCCGGCGGCTTAAATAAATCGTTTGGTCCGATATTTCCGCAGCTTGCGCGCAAAAATGGAATCCCGAATTCGCTTCCGCTTAAACCTCGCGCTGCATGCGGCTCGTTAACCCGACATCCATTTGGCAACCCAGCGCGGCCCGCTGGGCGGCAGATAGTCTTTTATAATTCGATGAAGCCCTTCTCGTTTGTCGGGGCGGTAAAATCGGGGAACGAGGACGTACGTGACTCGGGCGTTAAGACGGGCGTTCCACCCGCCGCCCCGGAAGCGCGCAGGTTGGGCGGGTCGTAAATCGGTTGGAAAAAGAACTGATCTTGGGCGTCGATGTCGGGACGACGGAATCGAAAGCGATCCTGGTAGACGGGCGTGGAAAGCTCGTTTCGCATAGTTCTAGCGAACTGCCGTTGATCCACACGAAAGAGGGTTGGATCGAACAAGATTTGAAAGTGATCTGGAAGGAAACGGCAAAGGTTATCAAGAATTGCGCGAAAGGGATCGACCAAGAAAGGTTGCTGTGCGTATCGATAACGGGCCAAAGGGAAACGACGTGCCCTTAGGATAAAAACTTGGAGCCGCTCAGAAAGGCGATCTCTTGGCAGGATACGCGGGGTTGGAACGTCTGCAACGCGATGAAAAAAGACCTAGGCTGCGAGGAAGTATACAAAATAACCGGATTGCCCGTCAACACGATGCCCTGCGCATCTAAGATTGCGTGGATCAAGGATAACGAGCGCTCGACGTATCAAGGGACTTGGAAATTCGCGGGCGTCGTCGATTACGTCGTCCTTAAACTGAGCGGAGAACTCAGGATCGACTTCTCCAACGCTTGCAGGACGATGCTGTTCGACGTGTCAAAACTCAGGTGGTCGGACAAGATAGCAGGCCATTTGGGGCTGGACTTGGACAAGATGCCCGAGTTGGTTCCTTCTGGGCAGGTGGTTGGCAACGTTACGAAAAAGGCTTCGGGTGAAACGGGCCTTCGTTCCACGTTGAAGGTGGTCTACGCCGGAGGGGATCAACAGTGCAGCGCGCTTGGAGTGGGGGTAACCGAACCAAGCAGGGTCTCTTGCGTGCTGGGCACGTGCACGAACATCGAGGCATACTCCGACCGCCTGCCCCTGGATCCCGAGATGCGCTTGCAGGCCCAACTTCACGTCGTTCCGAATTGTTACTTGGCCGAGGGCGGGATAGGTTCCTCCGGCAGCATATACAGGTGGTTCAGGGACAACTTTGGGGAGGCTGAGGTCCTGGCCGCGAGGAAGCGCGGGTCGAGCCCGTACGCGTTGATGGACGCCGAAGCGGGGAAGGCCGAACCCGGGTCATCGGGGTTGATCATGGTACCATACTTCACGGGAAGCTTGTACCCGCACTGGAACGCCGACGACAGGGGAATCTTGGTCGGCCTCAGGTTGAAGCACGGGAAAGGGCACGTTTTGAGGGCGATCATGGAGGGCGTGGCCTACGAGTACGCGAGGATGGCTGAAGACGCCGAACGGGTCACGGGCGCGAAGATCGGCCAAGTGAGGTTCATGGGAGGGGGAGCGAGAAGCAAGATCTGGCCGAAGATAATAGTCGACGTTTTGGGCGTGGACGGCGTGGTGACGAAGAACGCCCAAGCGGGAGCGTTGGGCGCTGCCATCTTGGGTTCAAAGGCCTGCGGCGTTTTCAAAGGAGCGAAAGATGCTGCCGAGTCGATGGTAAAGGTTGGAAGGAGGGTAGAGTTCGATCGGGAAGCGCACGAAAGGTACCGGGCGTACTATCGCGTCCAAGGAGAAGTTTACGGCAGGATACAGGACCTGGTGAACGAGCTGTCTCGGTTGAACGGCGCCCGGTAGGACGGAGCGGATAAAGCTTCTACTTCGTTTTCCTAGATGTAGTGGAGGCCCTCTTCCTTGGCGTTCCTCTCGAGCCAAGATACGAAGAACTTTGCCGCGGCGCTCAGCGCGACGAGCTGCGCGAAAAGGGCGATCCATTCGTACTCGACGACCATGAGCGGCCTCGTGCCCATCACGTAATGCCTGAGGAGGTCCATGCCGAACGTGATAGGCAGCCCGAAACCCAAGGCCTGCAGAGGCGCGGGCAGGAGCTGGAACGGGATGAACATGCCCGTCAGAAACTGGAACGCCAGGTTGAAGAAGCCGAAGATCGCGGTCACCTGCCGGTACTTCAAAACCAGGGCCGCGAATATCGCTCCCAGCTGGGCCAATCCTGCAACCGAGATAGTGGTCGCGGCCAGGCCCAGCAACAAACCAGGGAAGGTCAGGGTCTCGCCCGTGAACCACAGGCCGACGCAGAACATCGGCACGAAGAAGATCGTAGATTGGACGGCTTGCGCCGCGATGTTGCTCACGATGTACCAATAGCGGGAGAACGGGCAGCTGAAAGTGTAATCGATCTGGCCCGTGCTTAGTTCGCCCCGGAACAGGTCCGCGGCGCTCCAAAGGGCGGTCCCCTGCCAGCTTTGGAAGCTTATGCCGAAGATCATGAAAGCAACGTAGTTCGTCGAGCCGACCATCTCGCCCAGCATCGAGGTATCGAAAGCTGCCGACAATATCAGCATGCAGCCCCCGATGAAGAGGCTCGTCAGTATCTCGAAAAGGAAGTTCGCCTTGTAACGGGTCAACACCAGGAAGTTCCTCCACACCGCCATGTAGAAGAGTTTCAATGCCCTAGCCATTTCTCTTTTCAACCCCCGGCATCGTTGCCGACGAAAACGGCAAAGGCGTCCTCGAGCGAAGGCTCGATCATGCTGAGGTGGGCTTTTATGCCGAAATCGTTCAGTACCGCCAAGACTTCGTTCAGAACCTTCGAGGCGTCGTCGCAGTATAGCCTGACGGTGCTTTCGCTCGACGCGGAGTTGCTGACGCCGGGTATCGAGCGCAGCCTTTCCTCAACCGCCCCGTCGAGCATCGGGCTTGAAATCTCCAGCACCTCCTTCACCGTGACGCTCCTCTTGAAATCCGCGGGCGTCCCCGTGAACCGGAGCTGGCCGTGGTTTATGAACCCGATCCTGTCGCAAAACTCCTCCGCCTCCCTCATGTTGTGGGTGGTCAGGCATATGGTCATCCCCTTCTCCCTGGCGTAAGATTTCAGGAAATCCCTGACCCTCCTCGCGGTCAAAGGATCCAGGCTTTTCGAGGGTTCGTCCAGGAAGCAAACCTCCGGTTCGTGGATGATGGCCCTCATCACAACGACGAGCTGCTTCTCGCCCCCGGAGAGGGAGATGAAGTGCTTGTCCAACCTGTCCTCGAAACCGATGGAGGAAGAGATCCGCTCTATCCTCTCCCTGGCCGAGCTTACGGGCACGTCCCTCAACGCATGGGCGAAGTAGAGGAGGTTCTCCCTCACCGTTAGCCTGAAGTACGCAGACCTCTCGGAATCTTGCCCGGCGTACCCTATTATGCGGCGGACCTTATCTGCTTCCCTGCCTACGTCGTAGCCTCCGACCTCCGCCCGCCCCCCGCTCGCCCTAAGCAGCGTCGCCAGTATCTTCACCAAGGTCGTCTTTCCGGCGCCGTTCGGCCCCAAGAGCCCGAAGACTTCGCCTTTTCCTATGCCGAGGCTCACGCCACGGAGGGCTTGCACCTCCTTGCCGCCCGTGCTGTACGTTTTATGTAGGGCTTCGACCATAACGGCGAGGCCTTTCGAACCGGCACATCCAATCGAACCAGCGCCCGTTATGGCGGAGGCGCCGCTTCGTGCTTGCCCTCCGCCGCTACTAAGAGGCCGCACTTCGCGCTCCAGGGGCGGCTTTAGCGACTTCTCCATGTCGAGGCGACACTTTTCGTGGTCGGGCGTTATTTAAACGCGTTATGTATTTCTTGCTCACGCGTTGTTAGCCTAATTTACGGGGGTAAAACGCTTGAGAGGATCGACGAGCCTGATAATTCCTTTGCTAAGGAACCATCGTTCCGCGCGGTGAGGCTTCCACGGGCAAGGCAAAAGCAATTCCCTCCGTTTCGAGGGCATCGCGACAACTTTTGAAAGACGCGAACTTACCGCCATAATCGCGAAGGTCCAAGGGATCGAAAAGGCTGCTGAATCCGGGTTCCGACCGGAAACCCTGAGGCGGCATTTATCTGGGTGGAGATCGGAACGCGGCGCGACCCTTGGATCGACAAGTTTCAAGTCCGGCTTCTCCTTGCGCCTTCGACACGCATTTAAACTATCGTCGAATTTGGCTCGGCCCAGATTCGAATGAAAATATTGACGGTAGGCTGCGGGTACGTGGGATCCGTCCTTTCGAGACGCTTGTCGGAGCGCTTTCCTTCCGCGGAAATTATAGTCTCCGACGCGGATAAGAAAGCCATAGAAAAAGCATCCTCTTCCATCGGCAGGAACGACGTCCGCTTCCTCCAAATCGACTTTTCCGACCACGAAAGGCTCGTCGAGGTGGCGAGAGGCTGCGACGTCATGGTGGGGCTCACTCCGGGAAGGCTTGGTTACGAGATGATGAAAGTCGCGATCGGGGCCCGCGTAGACATGGTCGACCTTTCTTACATGGCGGAGGATCCCCTTTCCCTTGGGCAGGAAGCCTCGGAAGCGGGAATAAGGATAGTGCCCGATTGCGGCGTCGCACCCGGGCTGAGCAACGTGATCGTAGGAAGGGCCGCCAGCATGCTCGACGAGGTTAAGGACGTCGCCATACTTGTAGGCGGACTTCCGCAAGAGGCTGTGCCCCCCTTGGGGTACAAGGTAACCTGGTGCGTCGAAGACTTGATCGAAGAATACGTCAGGAAAGCGAAGATCGTGAAAGGCGGCAAAACGGTCGAGGTTGAGGCTCTCGATGGCTTGGAGGAGGTCGAATTCCCTGGAGTCGGGAAGCTGGAAGCCTTCTACACCGACGGGGTGAGGACCCTCCACAGTACCGTGAAGGCGGAGAACATGTGGGAGAAGACGATGAGGTACCCGGGGCACGCCGAAAAGGTCAAAACCCTCAGGATGTTGGGCTTCTTCGACGAGCAGCCGATCGAAGGCGTGTCGCCCCGGTTCTTGACCGGCAAGCTCCTCGAGCGCAAGTTGGGCTACCCCGATGTCAAAGACCTGGTCGCGATGAAGGTTTATGTCAGCGGACTGAAAGGCGGGAAAAACAAATCATACACTTACTACCTTTTGGATCGTTACGACGAGGAGGAGGGGGTGTCGGCGATGGGAAGGACTACGGCCTACACGGCTTCGGCGGCGATCGAATTGCTGGCGGGCGGGCTCGTCGAAGAAAAGGGCGTGATCCCGCCCGAAAAGCTCGGCATGGACGGCAGGATCTACCGCGAGATCATGGCGAGGCTCGGAATGGAGGGCATCGTGGTGGAGGAGGCTTAGTTCCGCTTCAACCGTCTACCTTCGACCATTGGGGCCTGTTCCCGTGGGCCGCCTTTTGGGGGGGAGGCTGTTTGCCCTGCAGTATCAGCTTGTACGCATCCCTGTGCCTCTGGTGGTACTGGAAAGTCGACTCGAAGCCGAATTCCTTTTGCAGCAGCGCCGTAGTCAACGAATCATCGATCGGCTCGACTAAAAAGTGGCCTTCGTCGAGGTGCGACCTTACCTCGACGCGGCCCGGGTAAGCCTCCATGATCTTGTCCGGGATGCTGTAGTTGAAATCGTAATGCGAGACCACGAAATCTAGGTTGACGTCGCGGCACGCGACGTTCACGTGCTGATCCGTTTCGGCCAGTACGGTTCCGCAAGGATCTATGATCTTGGACTTGTCGGTGCGGACCGAGGACACGACGTAGTAGTGGTGAAGGTACGCGTATACCTGGAGGGGAAAACCCCCGTTGTAAGCAGAGCACCAGAAGACCATCCTGGCCCCCTTTTTGGAAAGTTCTTCCCAGCTCTCCGGAAAGCCTATGTCGTAACAGATCTGAATTCCGATTCTACCAAAATCGAGGTCGAAAACCGGTACGTCGATACCTGGCATGACCCCGTCCTCAAAAACGGTGTAGTCGCTCGAAGTCGTGACCGGGTGCACTTTGTCGTATATGCCCAAAACTTCGCCCGACCTGTCTATGACGATTGCAGAATTCCAGATCTTCGAACCCCTCCTGGTGTTGATTGGGCAGATCACGTAGCAATCGTTGGCCTTCGCCCTCTTGGAAACGGCCTCCGTCGTGGGGCCCGGGACGGCCTCGGCCAAATCCTCGGGCTTGCCGTCCACGGAAACCGTCGTGAAGGTTTCGGGGAGGCAGACCAGATCAGGCTCTTGGCGGAGCGCCAAATCCAAAAGTTTCATGACGTGTTTGCGGTTTTCCTCGACGGATCTGTAAAAAGATCCCGCCTGGCAAACCGTCGCGATTCGGGCCTTCATGCGCGCGATTCACCCATAATTTCGCGTTCCCGAAACCTTTCGTTAAACGCGCTTAAATGCTTAACCGTGCTTTCGAACCGAAGCCCGTTCTCGGCCCACGAACCAAGTCACCGCCGAAGCTTAAAGAGCTAGGAGAGCAAGCGAGGACCGGAATGGCAGCTATGCTAAAATGTGAAATTATGAGTTGGATGGCGGTTGCCAGAGAACTTGTCAAGGAAAGGTCCGTAGGCGAAGAGCCGTTTGCCTTCCAAGGGAATCGCGCTTCATGCGGTTGAAAGCGAAGGATGGAAAATAAAGAGAGCCGTAATGGAGAGGTACGCCAGGATCGCGGAACTTGGTCCTCGGTCGAACTTTACGCCGGCTGCGTTTCCGGGGCTATCGAGAAAGGAGAGCACGCGAAGCTTTTAAGGGAAACTGGTTTTGAAAATGTCAAGGTAGTTGAGGAGATAGCTTTCCAGGCGATCTTCAGCACCATCGATAGCCAGAAGATTCGGCCTGAAGAAGCTAAAGGCGCCATGCGCTCCTTGTTGAGCGTAACGATTTGCGGGATGAAACCGAGAGCGAAGTAAAGGCTGGCAAGCGAGTTTACCTCGGCGTCTGGGATGCCTTCGGGAATGTGTAGGGAAGGCGGCCGGGGTGGGCAGCTTGATTTTTTTCATCCCAAAACAGGCCGCATCGCAAGGCATATCGGTTGCTTTCGAATAAGCTGCCAAGGGAATCGAGATGAAGGTCGAATTCGGCCGCCGCATGCTGGAGGAAATCTACGCAGAACCCGAGGCGGTTAGGCTCACGGCCAAGGCCGGGGAGAAAGGGCTTCGGAAAGCGGTCAGGGCCTTGGGAGGCGGGAGATTCCAAAAGGTTTTTTTGGTTGGTTGCGGTTCTTCGCATTACACGGGGATTGCAGGGAAGTACGCCATCGAGGAATTCGCGAAAGTTCCTTCCTCCGCGGTTCCCGCGCTCGAATTCGTGCACTACGCTTCTTCGATAGTTGACGACGAATGCTTGGTGGTGTGCATCAGCCAATCCGGGGAAACATTCGAAACCCTAAAAGCGCTCAAGAAAGCAAAGGAAAGGGGCGCTCGCGTTCTCGGCTTTACGAACGACGGGGAAAGCACTTTGGCGAAGGAGGCGGATCTTGCCATCCTGACCTTCGCGGGCGAGGAAAAAGGACCTGGGACCAAGACGGTCGTGACGCAGATGATGCATGTGTACAACTTCGCCCTGGTCATGGCGGGCGAGGCTGGTTTGCTGGCGAAGGAAAAGGTGGAACGCGCGGTTTCGTCTTTAAAAGCCCGGGCCCCGAAAACCCTTTCGCGAATCCTCAGGTCGAGTGACGGGCGCATGAGGTTTTTGGCAAGCAAATACGGGGGCGCGAGGGACGTTTACATCGTGGGGTCAGGCCCGTGTTTTCCGTGCGCGCTTCAGGCAAGCAACCTGATCAAGGAAGCCGCCAAGATCCACGCGGAGGCCTTCTCCGTCGAGGAGTTCAGGCACGGCCCGATGGAGGCCCTGGACTTTCGCTCCGTTTTCGTTGCCGTCAACCCGCCCGGCAGGGGCAGGACCTCGCTTCTCAAGTTGGCGGGCAGGGTGAAGAAAACCGGCGCGAGGATCATTTCGCTGGCAGGAGAGGACGATTCTGACGCCGAAGAGTCGTCTGACGATTTCGTGCCGATGCCTAAAAAATTGGACGAGTGGCAAGCTTCGTTCATGTACCTGCCCGCCCTCCAGCTCCTTGCCTATTACCTTGCCGCCGAGAGGAAGGTCGATCCAGACCGGTTCAGGAACATAATGAAAACCTGGACCACGGAGTAGATCGAAGCATGGCCCTGGACGTCGTTGCTGTCGGCAACTTGAACGTCGACTTGGTTTTCGCGAGAACGCGGTCGATGCCCAGGTGGGGAGAGGAGCTTTTGGTGCCCAATTTCGAGATGCGGGCCGCAGGTTCGGCGGGTTATTTCGCTATTGCCGCGTCCAGGTTGGGTATGAAATGCGGCCTCGTGTCTTGCGTTGGCGGCGACGCGTACGGCGAGTTCATGCTCGAGGAACTTAAACGAGGGGGGATCGAAGCGCGGATAAAGGTCGAACGCAAGGCGCTTTCGGGCGTTTGCGTTTCCATCGTCAGGAACGATGGCGAACGCGCTTTCGTGTCTTACGCCGGAAGCCTTTCGAAGTGGGGTTTGGCAGACGTCAGGCGAAATTTTAGATTCATATCTAGGGCGCGCGCTCTTTACTTCGGAGGTTACTTCTTCATGCAAAACCTGATGGCCGAGAAAGCCGAGGAATTGATGCGTTCCTTCAGTGACGCGGGCGTGGAGACCGTTTTCGACACGGGTTGGGATCCCGAAGGTTGGAAACCGGGAACCGTAAGGGAGGTCAGGAACGTCTTGAGGTTCGTGAGAGTGTTCCTCCCCAACTCGAAGGAAGCTTTCAGGATAACGGGCTGCTCGTCTCCGAGCAAGGCGGCTGGGAAAATATTGGGCTACGGCCCCCAGGTTGTCGGCATCAAGCTCGGGCATAAAGGTTGCATGGTTGCCAACAAGGATGGAAAAACCAAGGTCCCCGGATTCGAGTGCGAAGCGTTCGACGCGACGGGCGCGGGCGACGCCTTCAACGCCGGTTTCATGCTCGGTTACCTTAGCGGTTGGGATTTGATGAAAACGGCCAAGTTTGCCAACGCGACCGGGGCGCTCACGGTATCAAGCACGAGAAAAGGAGCGGAGAGGTTTCCGGGCAGGAAGGAAGTCGAGGAATTCCTGGCCGAGAACGACCCCGACAGCTGGCGGGATTTAAGCGACGCCCGATAGCTGACCGAGCAAAACCTTGGTCAAGATAAGATTGGCCAAGAGTTCCGTTATTGGCCGCTTTGGCCTCGTTTCGGAGCATAAAGACTATATCGTGACGGGCTTGACGCCGCCTCCAAGACGGGCGAGTGGAATGCAAGGAAGGTGGATAGACAGGGAGAGAAAAAGGGAGGCGGAGAGGGAGAGGGAACTGGAAAAGGAGAGGGTTGTGTACATCAAGAGCGACCTTTACCCAAGGGGAGAGTTCGTGCCGGAGCTTGAGGCGAGGATCTCGATCTTCGACAGGGGTTTCACTATCGGGGACAGCGCGTACGAGTACGCCAGGACGTACAAGCACAGGCCCTTCCAAGTGAAGGAGCACATGGATCGGATGTTCTCTTCTTTGAAGGTGCTCAGGATTAACCCGGGAGTGAGCAGGGAAGAATTTTGCGAGCTTTGCGAGGAGGTGACCAGGCGAAACGTGCACTTGTTGGAAGAAGGAGAAGAATACAACATAGTTTGGGAAGTCACGAGGGGCGAATGGGGCTGGCATGGGAGGAGGACGCCGGCTCCGGAAGGCGCGGGGAAGCCCACGATCGTGATCAAAAACAACCTCAACGACCAGAGGCTTTGCGCGCAAGCGTTCTTCACCGGCATACATTTGGTCACGCCGCCCGGGAGGCACGTCAGCCCTGAAAGTTGGGATCCCAAAGTAAAGACGTACAGCCGGCTTTCTTTCGTTTTGGCCGACCTCGAGGCGAGGCTCGTCGATCCGGACGCGACGGCGCTCATGCTCGACCGGTTCGGCAACCTATCCGAGGAGACGGGAGGGAACGTTTGGCTGGTTAGGGACGGCGTTCTCATGACGCCTACCGAAAGCAACGTCCTCAGGGGGCAGACGAGGAGCAACGTGATGACCCTCGCCAAGAAGCTGGGGATACCAGTGGTAGAGAAGGACCTCCAGCCTTGGCACCTTTACAACTGCGACGAAGCCTTCCGCTCTTCGACGTCGCCGGGTCCGATACAACCAATAGGGCGATTCAACGGACTCCTGATCGGCAAGGCGTTGCCAGGACCCGTGACCGAGCGTTTGGTCGAAGCCTGGAGCGACTGGGTGGGGATCGACGTGACCGGCTTGGACCGCTTGAGCGGGGATGAAAGGGCGGAGTTGGAAGAGGAAAGGAAAAAGTTGAACGAAGAGAGGTTGAAGTTGGCGCACGTCCCGTACTAGTGGTCGCAAACTCGAGCCCTAGTGCTAAGGCTTTTATTCGCTAACGGAAAGGGAGATGAGAAAAAACGCCGGTCATGTTCAAGATGGAAAGCCGTTTATTCGCGGAAGTTGTCCGATACCTCAGGATTGCAAAGGCGGTTCTCGCTGAACCCCACGGGTTCTTCCAACGAGCACGCTCCGAGGCGGGGGCGAAGGATGCCGCGCGCTTCTACTTAGCCATGAGCGCCATCCTCGCTTTCCTTACGCCCGTAGCCAACCTCATGGGTTTTCCATCCGACGTGATACACGCGTCCACCAATGCCCAGATGGCCGCCTTCAAATACGCTCCGATCTTCGAGCTTTACGTCGGGGGATCGAGGCACGTTTGGACGGGGATCCTCACCTTCGCCTTCATGGCCGCGAAGCTGCCCGTTTTCGTCGCCTTTTACCACGTGTCGGCCAAGGTTCTGGGCGGCAAGGGCGGATGGACGGACAGCCTGAGAGTGGCCGCATACTCCGCCACTCCAGCAATGGCATTCGGGTGGCTTCCCTACTCGGATTTCCTCTTCGGGTTGTGGGCGGGGCTGCTGATCGTTCCGGCGCTCCACTACCTCCACGCGATTCCCTGGGGGATATCGACCGCCTACGCGTCCTTCCTCCTCGGGTTCCAGATATTGTACGTCGTTTTGACCGGAGGCGGTTGGCTCATAGAGCCTTGAAAAAAGCGTTAAGAGGTTCGTTATGGAAGTCGGGAA
>JAFNJA010000040.1:14753-15277 GCA_017601265.1 Candidatus Brockarchaeota archaeon | reverse complement strand
AGATGCTCCTCGGAGTCATGCTGATACTGATACAGCTTTACAAGCCCGAGGGGCTACTGCGAGAAAAACCAACTCCCACGCTCGGTTACGACAGGCTCAAGAAGTACGTTCCCCGGAAGAAGGGGGGCCCGGCCTCCCAGACTTAGCGTCCAAGTATGCTTCGTTAGGCTCGGCCGCGGCACCTCGCCTTTCTCCCTTGCTCCTGGAGGCCCTGAGCTTGGTGAAGAGGCGCCTCCAGTTAACCCCGGGTATGCCGTTTGGTGCCAGAAGCAGGGTCAGGATTATGGCTACGAGCGGCACCAGTGGCCTGTAGGGGATCACCCACGGACCGAGCCAGGACGCCATGTAGCTTGTTCCGAGCACCTCGGCGAGCCCGATGAGGCAACCACCCAGGACGGCGCCGTAAAGGTTGTAGACCCCCCCGACGGTGCTTGCCGCGAAAACGCTGACGATGAATTCCGCTCCCATCTCCGGATAGCCGGGCCACCAGAGGGGGAGGAGCGCCCCGGCCGAGGCTCCCAGCC
>JAFNJA010000040.1:9206-14743 GCA_017601265.1 Candidatus Brockarchaeota archaeon | reverse complement strand
CCAGCCCTCCGGATATGAACCAAGAAACCGCGTACACCCTGTTGACGTCTATGCCCATCGTGCCCGCCAAGGAAGGGTCCTCGATCGCCGCCCTCATGGCGACCCCGAACCTCGTCCTCGTCAGGAGGAGATGCAGCGAAAGTACCGTAACAAAGGTCAGCGTCGGGGCTACGACCAAGAGCCCCCTCATGCCCGCTATGTTCAGGGCGTAGGCCGAGAAATGGAAGTACCTTGACTTTACCTTGAGCTCCTTCGAAAGGTAATCGGCGTAGATGTTGAGGGCCGAGAGGAGTATGAACTCGATCGCTAGGGTGGTTATCATAAGCCCGACGGTAGTAGCCCCCCTCCTTATGAGCGGCTTGAACGCCAAGGCGTACTGGGCGAAGGCTATCGTTCCGCCGAGCAGGAAGGCCAGGATTAGGTAGTGGTAAGCGTTCCCCTGCCAAACCTTGACCGCGGTCAGGATGACGTACGCGCCCACCGCCGCGTACGCTCCGTGGGCGAAGTTCGGCACCTTGGTCGTCAAGTACGTTAAGGTTAGGCCGACGCTCAGCAAAGTGAGGAGGCTGCTGAATATGGCCGCCCTGCTGAGCAGTATCGGGTCTAGCATTCGCCCTGCCGCGGAGGAAAAGGATGGACTTAAGGATTGCCGCTCGATCGAGCTGGATCGGAATGCAAGGCGAAGCATAGGTTTGCGGCTCCGGCCCGAACGCTCGTTGGTGGGAGTAAAACCAAGTCCCAGCGGGATTTCGAGCTTATTAATCTTCATAATAAAAGGATGGAAAAATATTTAAGGGTAATAAAATGAAAAGGTGGAACCTCAGGAAGGAGATAACAAATCTTGAGCCAAGCAAGCAAGTCGTTCCTAGCAGTAGCGCTGATAGCAGGCCTGATCTTGGGTCTCGGGATTGGTTGGGTTGCCAAACCCGAGGTTCCCCCGGACGTGCAAGCCCAGATCCAAAGCCTCCAGTCGGAAAGGGACAGCGCGATCTCGCAACGCGACGCTCTCCAAACTTTGGTCGACGAGATGAAGGCGGCCCTCGTCGGAGTCGGGCCCGAAGCGCCGATCAGGACCTCCCTGACGGGGGAGGTGAAGCTCGGAGGGCTTTTCTCCCTCAGCGGCGTCCTTGCTTCGTACGGCGAAAACGAGTACACGGCGGCTTTGCTCGCGGCGGAACACGTTAACGCGTTACTGGGATCGCTGGGAGAGGAATGGACCTTGGCGATCGTCGCCGAGGACACCCAGACGTCGCCAAGCGTCTGCCTCGAGAAGGTTGAGAGCTTCGCTGCAAGGGGCATAAAGCTCCTCATCGGTCCTTTGAGCAGCGCGGAGGTCAGGGCGATCAAGGGGTATTGCGACGCGAACAAGATCCTGGCGATAAGCCAGTCCTCGACCGCGCCGGACCTCGCCATAGCCGGCGACTACATCTTCAGGTTCTGCCCTTCGGACGAGTTCGGGCAGGGGCCGGCGATAGGCCGGATACTCTACGATGACGGTAAGAGGTACATGATCCCGGTGTCGAGGAACGACGCCTGGGGCGTCGGGCTTGAGGAAGCTGCAGCGAAGAGGTTCAGGGAGCTTGGAGGCACCGTGCTTCCGGGCATAAGGTACTCGCCGGATGCGGTAGAGTTCGCGGCGGAAGCTGCCGACCTGGCAAGCAAGGTGCAGAGCGCGGTATCTAAGTACGGGGCCGACAAGGTGTGCGTCCTCCACATATCGTTCGAGGAGGTGAACGCGTTCTTCACTGCTGCTAGCGAGTACGAGGTGCTCACGTCAGTCAAGTGGTACGGTAGCGACGGCACGTGCGCGGCTGGCTCGATGGTAGAGGATCCCGTGGTCGCGGAGTTCGCGCACAGGGTCCAATATCCCTCGACCATCTTCGCGCCGACTGAGAGCGCGAAGTGGGAGATGGTGCGCCAGAACGGCATAAAGGTGCTCGGAAGGGAGCCGGAATCGTACTCCTACGCGGTCTACGACATCGTTTGGGCTTACGCCCTTTCGATACTGAAAACCGGTTCGACTGATCCCGAGGCAATTCGCGAGGTCCTGCCAGAGGTCGCGAGCTCGTTCTTCGGCGCCTCCGGCTGGATCGAGCTGAACGAGGAGGGCGACAGGAAAGCCGGGGACTACGTGATCTGGCAGATCGTGAAAACCGACGCTGGCACTTACGATTGGAAGGTAGTCGGCAAGTACGTCCTTGATACGGACTCGGTAGAATGGTTCGGTTAAGCGGAACCCTCCCCCACCTTTTTTTGTGGTGCTTATGGAAGAGATCCTCAGAGTCGAGGACCTGACAAAGTCCTTCGGCGGAATCGTGGCCCTAGACGGGGTCGACTTCAGCGTGAAGAAGGGCTTGATGAACATACTCATAGGGCCGAACGGAAGCGGCAAGACGACTTTGGTGAATTGCATCACGGGATTTTACCAGCAGGACAGGGGAAGGGTGTGGTTCGACGAAAAGGAGATCACGGGACTGGCCCCTTACAAGGTTTACAGCTTGGGCCTCGTCAGGACCTTCCAGTTGCCCCAACCTTTCCAAAAGTTGACCGTCCTCGAGAACCTGCTCACGGCCTACGGGGAAAACCCGGGCGAGAGTTTCATTAGGGCCCCCTTCAAGAGGTCGTGGCTTGGCCACGAGGAGAAGGCGACCGAGATGGCGTTCAAGGTCCTCGAACTCCTCGACCTGGACCGCCTTTGGAACTCGCCCGCGTCGCAATTGAGCGGGGGGCAGATGAAGCTCGTCGAGGCCGGAAGGGCGATCATGAGCGGCGCCAAGATGATACTCATGGACGAGCCGGCAGCCGGCATAAACCCGAAGCTGGCGCAAGAGGTGTTCGCGCACTTCAGGGAGATGAAGGAGAAGGTGGGTGTCACGTTCCTGATAATAGAGCACAGGCTTGACCTCGTATTGAAATACGTCGACTACGCTTTCGCCATGGCTCGGGGGGAGATAGTCGCGGAAGGAAACCCTGAAAAGGTCCTGGGAGATCCGGTCGTGGTAGAGAGCTACCTGGGTGGGTAAGACGATAAAGGTGGACAAGGTAAGCGCGGGCTACAGGAAACTCCACGTCCTCTTCGACGCTTCGTGCAGCATGAACGACGGGGAGATAACCGTCCTGGTCGGGCCGAACGGGAGCGGGAAGAGCACCCTCCTGAAGACGATAATGGGGATAACGGACCTTTATTCGGGAGGGGTTTTTTACGACGGGACCAAGATCAACGGGTTGCCGACGCACGAGATAACGAAGCTCGGGATAGCCTACCTTCCGCAAGTCAACAGCACCTTCTCGAACCTCACGGTAAGGGAGAACCTGGTCATGGCGGGTTACGTCTTGGGCAAGGAGGAAGCCGATGAACGTGTTCGAAAGGCGTTGGAAGACTTCCCGGTCCTGAAGGGGTACGCCAGCAGGAAGGCTGCGACGCTGAGCGGGGGGGAGAGGCAGATGCTCGCGATGGCCATGGCGTTGACTAGGAAGCCCAAGGTCATGCTCTTCGACGAGCCAACCGCGAGCCTTTCGCCCAAAGTCGCCCTCGAGGTCTTGGGGGAGATAAGAGCCCTGAAGGAAGAGCGCGGGATGACGATCGTCCTGGCCGAGCAGAACGCGAGGAGGGCCCTTGAGATGGGCGATCGCGCCATCCTCCTGGTCGGGGGGAAGGTGGCGTACGAGGGCTCGTCGAAGGAACTCCTGGAACACAAGGAGCTGGGAAGGGTCTACCTGGGCATCGGGCAAGGTTGAAGGCGCGTCCACGCTCAGGGGAGCCGCGCTGCGCTTCCGCCCAAAGTTTAAATCCGATACCGCGCCAACCAAAATGCGGCAAGTTGAGCTTGCGATGAGCTTCCAGGAGGTCAAGGGAAAGCACAAAGCGTTCGTGTTCATCGACGTGGTTCCCGGCAAAGACAAGAAGGTCCTGGAGGAACTCATGAAATTCGACGAAGTGAAGGAGGCCCACCTGATCGCGGGACAATACGACATACTCGCGGTTCTGGAGTTCGAGCTCTACGGGAAGGCCATCTTCGAACCCGCCCAGGAAAAGATCTCGCAATTCATCATCGGCAAGATCAGGAAGATGCAGGACGTCAGGGACACGAACACGATCTATTCGGTGTACTCCCTCGCGAAGGTCGGGGCGTAGGCGGCAAGCCCCAGGCCGAGTTGAGTTAGAGTTCGGCGCGTACGGCTTCGATCCAGCTGGAGACTCGCGCGGCTCCGCAACCTGGCGCACCATCGGCAAGTTAAAACGCATAAAAGAGGGCCGTTCAAGGCAAGCACAGCGATCTGTTATTGAAGCTGGGCATAGGCCTCGTCGGCCTCGGAAGGCACGGGTCCAGGTACGCTGAAAGTTTATCGAAGATGGGCGGAAAAGCCGAACTGGTGGCCGTTTGCAGGAGGAACCTTCCGGAGGCGGAGAGGTTCGCGGCAACCTGGGGGGCGAAGAAGGCGTACGGCGATCACAAGGATCTGGCAAGGGACCGGGATGTCGACGCCGTGATAGTGGCAACGCCGAACAGCTCGCACGTGGAAATAGCCGTGGAGGCGGCCGAGAACGGCAAGCACCTGCTCGTCGAGAAGCCCCTGGGCAGGACGGTAAGGGAAGCCGAGGAGATTATCTCTTCCGCGAGGAGGAACGGAGTGAAGTTGACGGTCGGGCACAGTTTCAGGTACCACCCCATGACGCTGGCTTCGATAAAGTTCCTCGGGGAGTTGGGGCACGTTTACCTGGCGGCGATGTGCAAGAGGCAGCCCGAGGTCGCCGGGTGGAGGATTGATCGGCGGGAGCGCGGAGGGGCGATAATGGACCTCGGCGTCCACCTCTTCGACCTTACCGAGTTCGTGCTGAAAAAGAGGCCTACTGCCGTTTACTGCCAGGCAAGGCAGGTCCTTGGCTCGGGCGTGGAGGACTCCTTCGTCGCTGTCCTCGACCTTCCTGGAAATGCCGTCGCGGTCCTCGACGCCAGCACGATCTCCAAAAGCAGGACGGACAGGATGGAGTTCGCGGGCACCGAAGGGCACTTGTCGGCTGACCGGTACTCGAGGGAGGTATGTTTGGCGAAGGGCGGGAGCAGGATCAGCTTCCCGATGACTGGCCCGGACGCGACGGTGCGCCTGCTGCTCGATGATTTCGTCGACTCGATAATCGAGGGGAAGGAACCTCCGATAACCGGGGAGGACGGCCTCGAGGCCGTGAGGGTGGCCGAAGCTTGCTACAGATCCTCCGAAACGAACAGCAAGGTTGCGACGTGAAGGGCCACCTCGAAGTTTGGGCGAGAACAGCCTTAATAAAGAAACTCTGGATGTTGGCGCGTGCGCTGTATGGACTCGGTCACGCTCGCTGGAAAAAAGGCCGGCGGAAACGAGGTCACGGTGATCACCGCCCCGAGGATAAGGAGCTGGGGGGAAGCCGAGCCTAAGGAGGTGAGGATAGGGCTGGTAGGCTGCGGGGGCATAGCGCACTACCACCTCGGGAACCTCCTGAGGCTGCCGCAAGCAAAGGTCGTCGCATTGGCCGACCCGGACGTCAAGAGCGTCGAGAGGTT
>JAFNJA010000040.1:0-9196 GCA_017601265.1 Candidatus Brockarchaeota archaeon | reverse complement strand
TTCCCCCAGGCGAGGAGGTGCGAGGTCTTCTTCGATTACGTCCAGATGCTCGATTCCGTCGACCTCGACGCCGTCGAGATATTGACGCCCCACGCCCTGCACTTCGAGCAGATCATGGAATCCCTAAGCAGGGGCCTCCACGTCCTGGTCGAGAAGCCGATGGTGTGCAAAGTCGAGCACGCCAAGAAGGTGGTTGAGAAGTCGGAGCTGTCATCCAAGGTGGTTCTGGTTTCCTACCAAAGGCACTACCAGCCCCACTTCCGCTACGTAAAGAGAGCCATAAGTTCGGGCGAACTTGGGAACGTCCAGTTCGTCTCCGCTCTCCAGTGCCAAGATTGGCTCGAGGGCACGAAGGGAACTTGGCGGCAGGACCCGGCCGTGAGCGGGGGCGGGCAGCTGAACGATTCGGGAAGCCACCTGCTGGACATAATCCTCTGGACGACCGGGCTGAGGGCGGTCGAGGTGTTCGCGTACGTCGACAACTTGGGCAGCAGGGTGGACATCAACTCGGCGCTCGCGGTGAAGTTCGACAACGGCGCTGAGGCGAACGTCTCGGTGGTGGGGAACTCGCCGACGTGGTGGGAGGACATCACGTTTTTGGGAGAGAAGGGAGCCATCTTCTACAGGAACGGGAGGCTCCAGCGCCTCGAAGCGGGAGGCGAAGGCTTCTTGGAACCGACGAAGCTGCCGCAAGGTTCGAACCCGGATCGAAACTTCGTTAGGGCGATACTCGGCATCGAGCCCGTCGAATCTCCCCCCGAATGCGGCCTCCGCGTCGCGGAGCTGACGGAAGCGGCCTGGAGGTCCGCCGAGTCTGGCGCGAAGATGGCCGTGGGCACTTGATCGCGCATTGGCTTCAGCGGCGCCGCGAAGAGCGATCGTGCTGGGCCTTTCGCAAGGCCGGTCAAATTGCCGGAACGTTCCAAGCTTGAATGAAGCTGCGGTCCGTCCTTTTCACGGCCGGCGCGCGCCGAAATTCCTCTCCAGCCACCCCACGGCGAATTCGGAAAGGTCGGCGGAATCGAAGAGGTAAGACCGCGCCGCGCCCACGTTCCCGGAGCGGCCTTTGCCCGACGACAGGTACTCACGCACGATAGCCTCGAAGTACTCCTCTGCGTTCGCGACGATCCCGCGGCAGGTATCGAACTCCTCGATCTCCACCCACGCCCGCTTCCCGTCCTGCAGGATCGGCATCTTGTAACGGACGACCCTCTTGTTTGGAACGTTTGCCACGTGCTCGGCGTAGTGCAGCAGGGTTACGGAGTTCAGCGGAGCGCCGAGGAGAAGGACCTTGCCCCCGACCTCGCAGAGCTTTTCCAAGGGGGAGCCTGGCCCGTATCCGTACTGCAGAGGATGGCCTTCGGTTATCCAGCGGGCCAGCGCGCCCACGGCCGCGAACGAACCGTCCGGGTGGCAGCTTCGGAACGCGCCTGGCCAAGTGCGAAGGTATTCCGTCAGGATGCTCCATTCCCTGCAGGCGCGGGACCTGGCAGGGTCGAACGGGGGGCACTCCTCCAAGTACGCGAGCCGCCTTTCCTCGGGCCAATCTTCGAGCCCGTACGGCGAATCCTCCCAGCCTACGTACATGACCAAGGTGCCCTGGGGGCCGATGACGTCCAGCAGAGCCTGCAAGACCACGTCAGGGCCTCCGACTATCCACCCTATGGCGCTTACGGAGGCGTGGAGCATCAAAGTTTGGCCGCTCGCCACTCCGAGCTCCACCAAGTCCCTCACGAGCCTGCTCTTCGTTATCGTAGGAAGCTCGCCCTTTCCCATCTACCTCGGAACCTTCGAGCGGGAAGGCGTCTGCCAAGTATAAACGCGCTTTGTGTTGCAATCCCCGCGGGTAGCTAAGGGGATGGTAGTCTCGGCTCGCTTTTGGAAGCTAAAAGTTAAGGCTCGCGAAGTTTGCCGCGAGCTTGCCATTTTCGGGGTTTTTGACCTGTTTGGCACGGTCACCTTTGGCTCCAGCCCCCTTTCCAAGCAAAGCCTATATCGACTGCGGGCCGAAAGGCCTTTGAGAAGGAAGAGTGCGGGCGAAAGCTTCTACGGCACGGCGGAACGGGCAACCGCTGAGGTTCGCGATCTTCGCCGCCCTCCTGGCCTTGGCGGCATCCTTCCTCGCGCCGAAGGTTCCGAACATGACGCTCGACGAATTCCAAGAGTTCGACAGGAAAGGGAACCTGATACACGTCTTCTCCGAAGACGTTTTCGGCACGCGGGGCGAGCGCGACGCCGTCGTGCTGGAGGGGGAGGCCGTAACTTGGGGTTGGGAATGGTTCGACGCGAGCAAGGAAAGGGTGGAGGATATCTTGGATGGTTCGACGGTTTCTCTTGAAGTGGACGGCGTCCAGATCGTTCCGGAGGGCGGAAAAGGTTGCTGGTCTGAAATATTGTTCTTTCCAGGCGGCGTAGACCACGACGGCGACGGTCTTGGCGACGGGGACGGGGACGGGATAGGGGACATCCCTGGCGGGTTCGTGGCGGCGTTCAGGTTCACGGCTGTCTTGGGCAGGGGGGTTCACGTCTGGGAGTTCCGCTTCGCTGACAGGACCGGACTCGTGGAGCTGCGCGATTCTGGACTCGTGACAGTCCTTGCGAATCGAAGTGCCGGAAGACGCGAAGACCTGGAAAAAGGGATAAAGCAAGCTGCGGCGCTTGCCAAGGCCGAAGATGGACCTTAAGCCAGTTCTGGAAGTGGAGTTGGGAACCAGGATCGGGCAGCTCCGCGCCACGCCCGTCCGCCTCGGCAGGAACGGGCCTCCGGCTTTCCTCGTCGCGTACGCGGCGGATTTCGACGTCGACCCATACATCGAGATGTTCTTCTTCCCGAAGGACACCCTCAAGATGGCCCTCGTCAGCTCGGCCGAGGGGGTCGTGTGGAAGCTGGACCTCGGGGAGGGGGTGGTCCCCGGGCAGTGGTTCTGCCCCTTCCTGGCTTTCGACTTGGACCGCGACGGCGTCGACGAGATCTGGTTCGTGAACAACGTGGACAGAAAGCACCCGCTCGGACTCAGCAGCTACAGGCTCGCGCGGATAGATGCCAAAGCGGGCGAGATCACGGGCCAGTGGAAATGGCCCGACAACCTGGGCGAGGAAAGCCTAAGCCACGCTTTCAGGCACTTCATCCTCGGGGGCTACGCGAAGGGAGAGCCCGTCCTCGTCACGGCCCAAGGCACGTACGGCGACATGTTCTTCCAGGCCTACGGTCCCGGCATGAGCCTGCGGTGGGAGCGCAAGGTCGGCAAGGAAGAACCGGGCGCTCGCGGGTCCCACATGGCGCCGATCGTGGACCTGGACGGGGACGGGGTCCAAGAGATTTTGTGGGGCGAGAGGTGCATCGAGCTGGGCGGCGGAAAGGAACTTTTTTGCGCCGACCGTTTGAATTACAGGGGGCACTCCGACGTCGTCATACCGTTGCTGGATCGCGAAAGCGGAAATTGGTTCATCTACACCTGCCGCGAGAGCGACCACGGGGCCGCGCCCCGCGTCGCGTTGTACGACTCGAAGGGGGAAAGGGTCTGGGGAGACGTCGACCAGGGCCACATGGACATGGGTTGGGTTGCCCGCCTCGCGCCGCACGGAAGGCAGATCGCGACGGCCATCAGGATCGAGCACAAGACCTGCGGACCGGACGGGCGTTTCCACCTCGGTATGGAAGAGATGGCTTGGGAGGCGCTGGACGGCAAGCCGGTCAAGCTACCGTTCAGCACCTACCAAACGATACCCGTTGATTTGGACGGGGACGGGATGCACGAGCTCGTCCGCGGAATCCCGGGTGGCAGCGGGGAGGTCTTGGACGGCGCCGGCTCGGTTCTGGGCAGCGTGGGGGGAACGGTAGCGATGGCTCGGAAGTTCATGGATCTCCCCGGAGAGCAGCTTCTCGCCTACTACCCGGACGGGAAGGTGAGGGTCTGGGCGGACGCCGAAGCCGAGGACAACGGCTTGGCGCTTTCGAGGTACGCGCACCCCCTCTACGCCGTCAACGACGGACTCGTCCTTGGCGGGCTGTAGCGGGATCCGGAAATCGAGGACGCGAGTAGAGGCAAAGATGCGCGGGCAAGGATGCGCAAAACGCTTGGCGGAGGCCCTTTTTGGTTAGTTAGAGCATTGGTTGAGCGCCGGTGGCAAGATTTCCGCCCGCCCCGCGCGGAGGGGCTCGAACTTGCGAACCAACGGGTAGCTTCGGGGCGCGCGACGCCCCTTAACAGCTTCAGCACCGGGGGTGCCGCTGCTGTCGGCTCGCGCCATCTACCTACTGCCCAAGGCCGCCCGTGCCACGGGGGCCTCTGAGCTACACCGGCGCGTTCGGATTCTCCATCCGGAGGAGATTTATCGATTTCTGTGCCGCGGGCGGGAGCCGCCGGCTTTCGCGAGGCTTCTAAAAGATCGTTTGAATTCCCAGCAGCCATCCTACGATCGCTCCCAAGATCCAGGCTGCGACCGCGATGAGGAGCGCCTTTGCCCAACCAACGTTGAAAAGGCTCTTCAGGACGAAGAGCCACAACGCCAGGGCTATCAGGGTGAAGAGGAGCCTCCCGGAGGAGAGCGAGAAGGTGGCGGCTCCGACCAAGGCCGCGACCGCGGACACCACGAAGCTGGCTTTCTTCCCCACGAAAACCCTGGCGCTCAACCAGAGTAAGAACGACGATACCAGCCAGACGGCCAGGAAGTGTACGACCGCCAGGTTCCCATGGACGGGAAAAGGCAGGGCCATGTCGCTTCAGCGCCCCATCGGACTAAGCATTGTCCCTTTATGCTTTCATGGCCGGCAATCGACGTTCATAGGCTTCGCAACCCAAGCGTCCGACGGCGGCCCGCCTCGCTCCCCGCGGCAGGGGGAATGGACCGCGAGCATCGCGGGCGGGTTTGGCTTCGCCTCGGAGAACGCGTCACCTGAGCTTGAGGAGCAGTATCGGCAATCCCATTGCCGCCAAGACCACTCCGAAGGCGAAGAAGAACTTCCAGTAGTCTCCTAGATCCACCATCGACGTGTAAGACGCGTAAATCAGGGCAAAGCCCACGATTGCCAGCGTTGCGCCGTAGGCGCGGCCGAATAGCTTTTCCCTGTTCGACAGCGGCATGGCGGATACCGCTCCGCCTCCCCTTTATTATGCTTTAACGGTCCCGGACCTGCCTAAGGCAGGAGGAACGCGCAAGACAAAGACAAAGCCCCGAAGGCCGCGCTGATGAGGGCCATGCCCGACCTTCTGCTCGCCCTTAGCAGGAGGCGTATGGCCAGCAACCCGACCATCAGCGAGGAAATCGCGGAAACGAAGAACCCTGGCCCCGAAAATTCCAGCAGCCGATAGTCGAGGAGGAGCTCGAGGAAGCTCGAGCCGAGCGTTGCGGGTATGCTCGCCAGGAACGAAAGCCTGAACGATTCCTCGGGACCCAAGCCCGCGAGCCCGAAAGTTGCTATCGTCGCGCCCGACCTGCTGATTCCCGGGATCGCCGAGAGGCTCTGCGCCAGCCCTCCCAAGATTCCGTCCTTCACGGACGGCTTGCGTTCCCCGGCTCCGCCTCCGCGCAACCTGAGGATTAAGGAAGTGAGCAGGAGGGCCAGGCCAAGCAGGACGTTCGCCGTCCTTAAGCTCCAGTTCGCAAGTTGGCCCTTGATGAAAAGCAACAGCGGAATTCCTGCGATCCCCGTCACCGCCGTCATGACGGCCAAGATCCTCAGCAACACCACCCACTGGTCGCCCTCCTTCGAGAAGATGCGCGGCGCGGCCCTCGCGAGGTTCGCGACGTCGCTTCGAAAGGAGTGCATGGCCGCGAGGGTTGTTCCCCCTTGGAGCGCCAGCCCCGCTGAGAAAGCCTCCGCTGGCGAAAGGCCGAGCGCGGCCATCCCGAAGAGCATCACCTGAGTCTTGCTGCTGATCGGAAGCCACTCCGCGGCGCCCTGTACGGCTCCGATCAAGATCCAAAGCAGGAGGTCTTCGCGCGTGAAGGCTGATCAACCCTCGAGCTCTTCCAGCCGCGACTTGAGGTACTTGTCGACGATGAAGGAGAGGCCGTAGCGCGAGAAAGCTTCCTGCTCCGCCTTCTTCTTGATCTCGAAGAACTTGTTTATCTCGGTTTTCCAGGGCTCGCTCTGGTACCTCGGGTCCTTCCCTATCTCCTGCAGCCTCTTGATGTCCTGCTCGTTGAGCTTGGTGCTCGGAAGGTCGTACTTCACTATGTCTGAGGCGTAGACGCCCGCCCACTTGGCCGACGGGGTAACGAGCTCCGGGATGTGGGCCGCGTTGGCGGAGCCGGAGATTATGACCTGGCAGATGTGGAGACCCCAGGGGTCCGCGTCGGCGAAGAGGTAGACGGGGAGCTTTAGCTCGACGTTGAGGCGCCTTATGATGGCCCTCGTGGCTCTGGGAGCTTGCCCGGCAGTGTAGATCAGGAGGGCGTTGTACCTCTTCCACGCCTTCTCCTCCACGAACCTGGTGAACATCGCCCCTTTCTCTATGACTATGACCTTGTCAGCATCGGTGTCTACGAACTCCGAGGTCGCGACCGCGGGCCCTATCACTATGCCGTCCGGGTTCATGGTGAAGTTCAGCCTCCTTCCTTCGTACCCCGGCACCGTGTACTCGACCTCCAAGTTTCCGAACATCGCGCTCCTCTCCTCGGGGAAGATGTTGAAGTCCTCCCTCGGGTGCTTTATGACGGACTCGAGCTCCGTTATGATCCTGTCCGATTCCGGCTGGTCCTCGAACGCGAGGCCTTCCCCCTCAGCCATGTAGAAAACGTCCCTCAAGGTGCTCGTCTTGTTCTCCTTCAGGAGCGTCGAAGCGATGTACCCGGCCCAGACGAGCTGGGTTAGAGGCTTGAGGTGCGTCACGTTCCTGGCCGTCCGCCTGACGACTTTTCCGCCCAAGACGTATTGCTTGAGTTTCTTGTCGAAGTATATGTTGTCGGTCGTCCTGCTCGGCATCGTCACGCTGGGGAAATCCGCCTTCCTTATCTGATCGATGATCCCCTCGGCGAGGGCCTTGAGCGCCTCTTGCGAGTCCTTTTTCCTAGCTTGCGACACTCCCTTCAAGATCTTCCTTTTCTTTGCCACCTTCGACCACCTCGGAAGACAACTTTGAAGCCTTAACCAGCAGGGGTTTGACGCTCGGGACGCTCTTCAGCCCCACCGTGGAGGCGGCATACTTGGCCATCTTCGGCAGGTACCTCTCGAAGACGTCGAACCTCCTCTTCTCCCTTTCGTACGACAGCCTCTTCGAGAGGAAAAGCGAGAGCCTCCTCGCCACGTCCCTCATGGCGTTCATGATCTCCCTCTCGATCTCGGGCCTGTCGGCGACGTACTCCTTCCCGACGGTCTTGTACGGGATCTTCGTCGAGCAGACGTGGACCACCACGGCCAGGGGCGCCGTCGCCAGGTCGACGTTGTAACGCTTCCAGTTCATCAGCTGGTTGACCACCTTCCAGGAAACGTCGCTGGATTCGTCGTAAAGGAGTGGGATCCTGTTCGCGAACCTGTAGAGCGACCCTCCTTGCTGCACCTTCCCGCCGTAGGCGACGCCGACCTCCACGATGAAGGGGTGGCCCGAATACGCCGAGGGTTTGCGGGACTCGACCGCCACGAACTCCGGCTGCAGCTCCTTCCTTATCCCCGCCTCGAGGAGGTTTTCGCCGAGGGGGGAGAGGCAGCTGGCGTCCGGGGGAAGGAAACCCTCGAAGGAGCGCAGGGCCCTTGCCAACTCCACTATCTCGTCGTGGGAGAGCTTCTTCGGGTCTTTCCTCGGGTCTATCTTGAATTCGTTCAGGAAAAGCTTCGCTGTGGCTTTCCCGACCCTGTGGAAGTTCTTTGTGAGGAACTGCTGCATGTTCCTGTCTTTCGAAAATTCGATTATCCTCTGCAGGTTCTCCACGTCTATGCCGTGCGGGTGCGGAAGCGTTTCCTTGGGCGACTTTGGCATCAGGTTCGTCGCCCTCATGAAGCGGATGAGCCGGCCCTCCACGTCGATGAACGATATGTTCGCGTACGGCGCCACCATCGCCGTCTGCCTGAGGTACTCCACTATCTTAGGCGATGCCCTGTAGTAATCGCCCTCTATGCTGAACTCGACCATGGTCCCCCTCCACTTCTTGATCTTCTTCAGTTCCTTCTGCTGCACGACCTTGGGGCGGTTCCTTTGGATGTCGATCATCAGGGAGAATTCGTGCACCTTGGAACCCGTGCTCGTCACTATCCGGAGGGGCGCGTTCGTGGTTATCTGCCCGTACAGGTACGCCATCTTGCCCCCGAGGCCGAACGTGCCCCTCATCTGCTTCAGGACGTACTTCGATCCGAAAAGGACCTGCCCGAAAGCTTGGGGGACGTATTGCGGCGGGATCCCGGAACCGTTGTCGCTCACGAGTATCTTCAGGACCTGGGAAACATCGGAGGCCCCTTGGAGGCTGGTAATTCTTATGAAGATGTCCGGCAGAATCCCCCTCGTCTCGCAGGCGTCGAGCGAATTTTCGACCAGCTCCCTGACCGTCGAGTAGACGGCCCTGGTTGGGTTCGAGAAACCGGCGACGTCCCGGTTCCTGTAAAAGAAATCCGCCGGCGATATCTCCTTGAAAGTTTCAGCCAGGCTCGGCACCCCCTCTGGGGGAATTCTGCTCGAGCGTCCCGGACTTGCGCATCGAACCGACAGCATCCGATCCGGTTCCAGGATATATTAATGATTACGATCTTTCGGGCCGGCTTAGAGCTTTCCGACCGCGCGGTTGCCGAAGGGCCTTTTGCCGCCGTGGTTAGGCGCCTCGGATGAAAAAACGGGAATCAGGTTTCGGCGGAGCGATGGCTCTCGGTCCTGGAGGTCGCCGCGGAAAGGCGTAATAGCTTTTCCGAAACCTGACTCCTCGTACATGGCAGACTCGAAAGTCTTGGTAAACGGAAGGATATACGTGAGTTTCAAACCCCTCAGGACGGTAGAGGCGCTTTCGACGCTGAACGGCAGGGTCGCTTACGTTGGAAAAAAGTCCGACGCCATGGCCCTTGCCGGCACCCTCGGTTCCGAGGTCGTCGACCTGGGCGGGAGGACCGTGATTCCGGGTTTCGTGGATTCGCACGTTCACCTTGACGGCCTGGGATCCGCGTTGGAAACGCTTGACCTTAGGGGGTGCGGATCGATCCGCCAACTCAAGGAGGAGTTGAGGAGTTACGTAGGCGAGCGCAAGGAAGCGGGAGCCGTGATCGGACGCGGTT
>JAFNJA010000003.1:10465-34461 GCA_017601265.1 Candidatus Brockarchaeota archaeon | reverse complement strand
GGCCGCGCTGCTTTCGTGGCTCATGGGCCAGCCTTATGACATACCGAACATGGTGGCGACGTCAAGGATAGTGAAATGGAAAGTAGTACTCACCTACGCTCTCGTAGCTTGGTTCTTCAGCGTGGTGTTCGGGCTTTCGTATGGGCTTATTTTTTCTCTTTCATGAAAATCCACGATCGCAGTCTGCCTGAATCCAAGGAGTTGCGTCCTTCGGTTTTCCCTTAAGACGGCCTGTCACGTTCTTCCGACCTTATCCGCAACTTCCGCAGCTGCACCCCCCTCCCTTCGAGCTGCCCGAGCTCGTCACGAACAAGTTTTTGTCGAAGATTTTCCTCCAACAATCCGGGCAAACCCACATGCCGCCAAGCTCTTTGTGCTCCGCCCAGAGGAGGGCGGACTCGCGGTTGCCGCAGAAGTGGCAGCTTGCGCTACTCGATAGCAATTTCCTTCTGGTTTTTGGAATCAAAATGCATGTATTTAAATTTGTTGATCTTAGGGCTGGCGTTGATCATGGATTCCAAAAGCTCCCGTAACCGAGGCATCGAGCTGGTTACCTGGCGCCAGAGGCGCTTTGTTCCTTCAGGGCAATGTACAGCTCGCTTCGCAGGAAGGCGCTTATGGCCTTCCTCGTGTATTCGACGCCCTCGGGTCGGCCGGTCAAGACGTGCTGGAACTTGCCGCTTTCGAACTCCAAAAATACCTGGGGTACGAGGTAATCGTCCGACCAGTCGCCGTATTTCCTTACAAGTTCGTCGGCCTCATCTGCCTCCGAGTCGATGTCGTGCAGCACGTAGGTGGCGCCTAGATCTTTGGCCACCCTTTCCATCGATTCGACGGTCAACGGAACGCAGTGCGGGCACCACCGCGCATAGACAACGTGAACCGCTCTCAATCGATCCATTGTGGGTTCAGTGGCATTGCTTTAAGCAAGGATTTATGCGTTGTCCGTGTCCACATTGAACCTTTTTCAGTGGAATGGACTATCGATCAACTCGGTCCTTGCAATCTGCGCCTCTTGATCTGTCCCTTTGGGCCTTCCTCGCCGAAAACTATCGCTTGGAAGCTGTAGAACTTCGTCCTCGGATCCCACCAGCAATCTGGCTCTAATCCGGCTTTCAGGCAGGTGTACATCAGGAACTCTTCGACGTCCCATTTTTCCTCGACGGGGACTTGGGGCAGGAGCAGCCCCCTGTTCCATCCTTTCTCGGCTATCAGCCCGTCGCGCCCGATCTCGATCTTCCTCGCGATCTCCTGCGGGGCCGCCTTGATGAGCTCCGGCGGGGTCAAAACGCTGACCTCGACCTCGATTTCGTCGAGCTCCCTCTCGTTCAATGGTTCGAACCTCGGGTCCCTCACGGCGGCGCTTATGGCGGCGTCGATCACAGCTTCAAGCAGGGGCTTAACTGGCTCCGGGAAGCCGATGCACCCCCTCAGGGAACGTTTCTTGCCCCGGACGCTGTGGAGGGTCACGAAAACGCCGCACTTCTCTTTGAGGTGGAAAGGAGCGCCTTCGGGGACCGGGGCCTGCACCCCCTTCTCGAGGTAATCAGTGATCGCTTTCCTGGCAAGGCTTACGATCAGCTTGCAATCTTCGTCCGAGAGCTCCATGACTTCGGCCTGCGGGCCCGCCAGCTTAAGGATTTCCGTCGTTCCGAGGCGGGGCTCCAGGAAGCTTTCCAGGCGGGAAGCTCCGCGAAGCGCGGGTTTCGATTTCCAGCGGACCCAGATACCGCAAGCCGCTCCAAGGTTCCTCTTCGCGCCAAGGTCAAGACAGGTATTTCTTAGGGAACTTGGAGACCACGGTGTAGTTCGGGTCTACCACGTTTCCAATCCTGCACGTCCCAACCTGCGAAAGCACCTGGAGGGCGTCGTTGGCCTCGAAGCCGTAGTCCGAAACGAGCCACCTCACCATCTCCAGGTGGGCTATCTTGAAGGCTGCCATGAGCGGCCTGGCGCTGCCAGCCACCATGATGTGTTCCGCGTTCTCGAACCTCGGCCACTCGATGCCCTTGCCCTTCAAAACGCCGAACTTTAACCTGACGTCCGCGGTGGTTTCGAGCGCGACGCCGCAGATCTCGCCGTCTCCTTGGGCGGCGTGGACGTCTCCGAAGCTAAGGTAACCTCCCCTCACGAACACCGGAAAGTACAGAGTCGTCCCCTCCTTCGTTTCGACGCAATCCATGTTTCCGCCGTACTCGCCCGGAGTTAGTGAGGTTTCGTGCCTTCCGAAGCGGGGCGCTACCCCTATCGAGCCGATGAAAGGATCGAGCGGCACCTCTATCCTTTTTCCGGAAACGATTAGGAGCCCGGTCTTCTTGGCGAGGTCCAAGCTCCAGTCGTACCTCACCTCGTCCAGGGGCTTGTTGAAGAGGAGCCTCATCCCGGGACCCTCCTCCGTGAAGGATCCGAAGTTCGGCAGTATCTTTGAGTAAGCGGTCTCCCTGTTCAGCGAGATCTTCTCTATCTCGACGACTAGGGCGTCCCCAACCTCGGCGCCTTCGACATAGAAAGGGCCGACGAGCGGGTTGGCTTTGTAATATTCCGTCTCGCGGCTGCTTTGCAGCATCTCATCCGGTACGGGGTTTCCATACCGGTCTTGCCCGCCCGCGTCCACCGTTGCCGTCTCGACGGTGTCTCCCGCGCGCAACCTCAAAGCCGGTTCGCACGGCCCGAAAGTGAAGTAATACTTGGATGGTTTGTATTCGTGGTGCATGGGAAGTTCAACCAGTTCAATTCGGATATAAGATTATGTCGCTGTCCGCTTGGAAAGCCAGAAATGCGACTTCGGGCGCCCGAAGTGATGACGCAAAATGCTGGAAGGAACGGGATCAAAGCTGGAAGTTGGAACGGAAAGGGCGCTGCGGCTCGGCCCGCCGACTTCGGTCGTCTTGGCCACGTGCGCCTCCAAATCCGGAAGGCCTAACATAATAACCCTTGGGAGGTACATGCACGTGTCGAACGACCCGCCCCTCGTGGCCATAGGCGTATCACCCAAAAGGCACTCGCACCGCCTGATCGAGGAAACGGGCGAGTTTGTCGTGAACGTCCCTCCGAAGGCCTTGATAAAGCAGATCGTCCTTTGCGGCGAATCGTCGGGCAGGCGCGTGGACAAGTTCGAGTTGACCGGGCTGACTCCGATCCCGGCCAGGAAGGTCGGCGCGCCCTTGATCAAGGAGTGCGTGTCCCACCTCGAGTGCAAGGTCGTTAGGCGCTACAGAACTGGAGACCACACGCTTTTCCTGGGCAAGGTCGTCGCGGCATCGGTCGATCGCGGGATGTTGAAGGGCACCCTCGACATTTCGAGGGCCGAGACCGTGCTCCACAAGGGAGGGAGGTACTTCACGCCGAAGTTCTTTTATGGGAAATAGGGCCTACAGCCTTATTTTCCAGCCCAAGTCGAACGCCTTGGCGCAGCTGGGGCACTTCAGTTTGACGGAAACTTGGCCTCCGGCCCTCCTCTGCAAGGCAAGGTGGAAACCCCCCTTGTAGCCGCAGCTGCCGCACGCTTCGAACTTTTTCCAACCGGCGCGCTTCTTCCCGGCCAAGGTTGGTCCACCCTCGCGCCGCGGGCTTCAGCCAGCGTTACGTCCTTTACGTTCCTTGCGCTCACTGCAGCAGTGGGAGCTTGACGTGCCTCCCCTGCGAAGCCGACATGTCGGCCGCGATGCAGATCTCGTGGGTCTTGACCGCATCCTCGACGTTGACGTGCGATTCTTTGTCCTGCAATATGCACTCCACCAGGTGGTCTATCTCCCCCTGGAACGGGTGGTGGGTCACGTCCCCGCTGTCGGGCAGGATCGTCGGGATGCTCACGAAACCGGTTTGCCCCGGGAACTTGCTCGGGGAGTAGAGCTGGTTGTTGCGTATGGTCCCCTTGTCCCCGAACAGCTCGATGTTGAAGATGTACGGTTGGACGCACTCCAGCGAGGAAGCGACCTTTCCCACCGCCCCGTTCTTGAACTTGATTATCGTCACGAGCGTCGGGTCGTACTCGTACTCGAAGTTCTTGCTGTGGCTGTGGGTGGAGTACGCCACTACCTCGGAGGCTTCTTCGCCCAAGAACCACCTCAACCCGTCTACCGCGTGGCAGCCGGCCGAAAGCAAGCTGCTTCCCCCTACGGCCTTCTTCACGTTCCACTCGTACTGCTTGTACCACGGCCCGATTCCGTGGAAGTAATCGACCTCTCCGTAGAAGATCCTACCTATCGCGTTATCCCTCAGGAGCTCTTTCAAGGTCATGAAGAGCGGGTTCCACCTTAGGACGAACCCCGCAACCGTCTTGACGCGGTTCTTCCTGACGGCGTCCCTCAACCTCCTCAGGCCGTCCAAGTCCAAGGCGATGGGCTTCTCGATCAGGATGTGCTTGCCCGATTCGGCTGCCATGACGGCCTCTTCGACGTGCAGGTCGTTTGGCGTGCATATCGAGATTATGTTGACGTCCTTCCTTTCGAGCATCTTGGCGTAGTCGGTGTAGACCGGGCAATCTATCCCCCAGCTCCTGACCTTCTCCCTCGTCCTGGCCTCGTCCCGCCCGCATACGGCGACGACTTGGGTGTTCGGATTCCTTTGGTATGCCTTCACGTGCTCTCCCGCGACCCAGCCTGAGCCGACTATCCCAACTCCCAACTTCCCCATTTTTCCTCGCCTTGTCCCGTTCCTGCTGGACGCGATATATTTGGGTTTTCGCCCGCCCTTCGGGCGGCCGCGGCGGGAGGCGTCAAACTCCGGTTTTGCCGCTCGCCGCTGCGCAGGGCAGGAGACGGTTTGATTCGGGAGCGCTGCGCCGATTTTGGTCGCGGTCACGGCGGGCGCCGGATCGTTAGCCGGCTTTCGGGCGGCTGAAGATCTCTTTCCACCTGGCTCCCGAAAGGGCCGCTACAGCGAATATCCCGAGGATCGGCAGGATCGAAGAAAGGTACAAAGCGTGAGCGAAGCCCGAGCTCTCGACCACTGGGGCCATCGCGAAAGGGCCGAGCATCGCCCCCAGGTCCCAAGAGTTGAAGTAGATCGAGTTGGCCGTCACGAGCTCGCTCGGCTCGACCGAACCGGCGACGATCAGCGCCGCGGATGGCGGCACGATCCCGTGGGAGAACCCGAGCAGGCTGTAGGAGAGGAAGAACGGCTCGACGGACGGGCTGAGCGACAGGAGGAGCGCCATCGCCGCGGAGTTCGCCAACCCCAAGGAAAGCAGGCCCCTCCTCCTAGCTTTCTTTGAAAGGAACCTCACGGAGACCCGCGTCGCAACCAGGACGGCCGAGTACGCGGAGAACATGGCGGAGACGGCGACGTCGTCCATCGAAAAGGCCTGCCTGGCGTAAAGCGGGGCGTAGGCGGACACGACCGTCACCTGGAAGGAAAAGCACAAGATGGCCAGGAAGCTCATCGCGAAAAACCTGTTCGAGATCGCGGCCCTGACGGAGGACAAACTCGAGGCCCTCCCGCCACCTCTCTCGACAACTCCGCGCGCCCCCGCGAAGGCGGAAAGGAAACCGGCCGCGGAAAGGGCCGAGGCCGTGAAGAATGTGCTGCGCGCCCCGAAGGAGGCGACGCTGAGCGTCCCGATCGCGGGGCCAGCCATCAGCCCCATCGCGACGTAGCTCGTGTACGCGGCGACTGACGAATCCCTACTTCCTGGGGGGGCGGCGAAGGCGGAAAGGGCCAGCGAGAATGGGCCGATGATGGCGAAGAAGAAGCCCCCGAGGATCCTGAGGAGTATCAGCTGGAGGGGGTCGGAGGCGAGCCCCTGGGCCAGGAACAGTGGGCACAGGGCCGCGTAGCTGGCCAAAAGGACCTTGACTCCCTTTCCACGGGAAGCCAGGAAAGCTAGCGGGAAGCGGGTTAGAGAGGAAGAGATCGAAAACGCCGAGACGATGGTGCCGACGTCCACCAATGTCGCGCCCAGCGTTTCCATCGCGTATAGCGAGAGTATGGGAGATATAGCTTGCGAAGCCGAGGTGACGAAGAAAGATCCTAGGCAGATGCCCCTGATGGGCGTGAAGATCTTTCTTTCGCCTTTCATCTTTCCGGCGTCGGGGCTTGGTTCATCCTATAGGCATTGTCGTCCGCGCCGTTCCGGCGAGACCCGCCCCTTCCTTTTTCGCGCCAGGTCCCGCGGGCTGGGTGGATCGCCTTCACGCCGCTTCCACGAGCGCCCTCACGATGACGCCCACGTTATGCAAACCGGCGAGCAGGCGCAAACAGCAGGCCGCTACGATTATGGCGTAGCCGTTCCAACGGAAAGGCTGGCGCACGCTGTACTTCACGTGCAAGTGGCCAATCACCCGGAACGCCGCGACGGTGGTTAAAAACCATCCAGCTTCGAAAGCAAAGAAAAGGGCTGGATTTGCCACCCGCCAGGCTACGAACGGGTTGATCTCGCGAGCGAGGTTCGAAGAGACGCTCCAGGCCGTGGTCGCCGCGTCGACGACTGTGCACAAACCCGAAAAGAACGCGAAGCGCATTACTTGGAAGCCCCCCAGCCTGGCCCTCCACGCGGCGGCATTCCGCGATATTATGCTCTCTCGGGCGGCCTCCACGGAAGGCACCAACCTCTCCTCGTGGCGGGGGTTTGCGAGAGCCGAATTAAAGTTAACGGTCGCCCAGTTAAGAAAAAGAACTCGCTTTCTTCTATCGGAGCTTTGCCCACGCGGGGGTATCCCGTCCTTTAGGCAGGCCTGATCTTTGGAAGGCCGAAGTTGGCGTTCCCTTCTTGGTTGTCGTAGGATGCTGAAATCGAAGCTCCTTACAACGAAGGTGTCGATAGTCCGCGCCAACGAAACCGTTAGAGCGTAAAAATCAATCCCGCCAGCGGGCATGCAAATGACTGCCGATCTCGGCATGGAATTTCGTGGCAATGCGCACGTTCACCGTTCATGACATAGTAAAGCCACGCGAAGGATGCCGACAAGGGGACAATCCAAAACGCGAATAGAACGAGGCCGCCGCGTTCTAAATGACATGGAAGAAGCATTTTCGAGGATTTGGTATGAGGGCTTCTTGCTGATCTCCTTAACCTTTATCAAATGAGGCCGCCGCTGATCTTCCCGTTATCGCTCAAGCGACCGTTGTTCGTTTCGGCGATGTTGAAAATATATTGGAGGGATAATAAGGCAGGTAGAAGGAGCTTCGTATAACGGGGATTTAGGGAGTTGACTTATCGAGTTAGCCCTCGGTTCCAGGCCCTTAAAACGCATCTCCACTTGGAACTTCTTGCGTTCTGGCAGTGGATTATTAAGTGCGAGCTCAATCGATCAGAGAAAAGAACAAGATACCTGTAGCTAATGAGAGAAATCTAGTAAGATACAGAATTTGGAAGCGGGTTGATTGTTAAGGGCATCGTCTCGCGCGCTGGATCTTCCTAGTTATCAATAAATACTTCCCCACCGATTGTGTTGAAGCGATCGCAACTGGAATTTATACGGATTAGTGAAACCCGACCATGAATGGCAGGGATCGATTCTTCGCCGCCCTTGACCTCGAAGAGCCAGACCTCGTGCCACTGGCGCCATATCTGGATAGGCAGATGATAAGCAAGGTTTGCGGCATTCCGTTGGCGCGTTACGTCTTTGGTTCCGCGGAATCCGTGTCGCGATGGACCCTGAAAGGCAACCAGCACTTCGACTTCGATTGGGCGATGATACCCCTGGGCAATTCGGATGCGTGGTTTAGGGATCACCGAGTGACGTTTTCCGACGGTAAGGCCTTCGTAAGGGACTTCCGGACGGGAGAGACGCGGACCTACGAAGACAACGTCGCTCCGCACAGCCCCATCGGAATCTTGGGCGGTGCTTTCGAGAACGCCGATTGGGGGGAGATAGAAAAGGCGTGCAGCTTTCGCGAGGATTACTTCTCCACCCGTCCAATCGAGGACGCCGTGAATGCCCTTGGGGGGAAGAGGTTCCTGGTCTCCTGGCTCGGCATGCCCGCGGTGGACGCCTATGGCGCTTTGGGGGACGGGTACTTCATAAGCCTGCACAAGGAGCCCGGCAAGCTTCGCCGCCTCCTCGACATGCTTGCCAAGGTTGAAATGGATTGGGTCGACCACCTGGCCGACCTCGGGCTCGACGGGCTTTGGATGGAAGAATGCATGGCCTCCTCGGACTGCATCAATGTACGGCACTTCGTTAACGTGATATGGCCGTACGAAAAGCGCGTGATCGACCACGTCTGGAAGAGGGGGATGCGCCCCCTGCTCTACTTCTGCGGAGGAGTGTCCGACAGGTTGCGGGAGCTTTGCGCCCTTCGGCCCTCCTGCCTGGCGGTTGAGGAATCCAAAAAGGGATTCGCGAACGAAATTCCATCGATCCGAAGCGCCACGGCGGATGAACTCTGCCTGATGGGCTACATAAACAGCATAAGGGTACTGCCAACCAGCGATTCGGCCGGCTTGTGCGAGGAGGTCAAGGCCAGGTTGGGCGAGGGTTCAGCTGGCGGAGGGTTCATACTGGGGACCGGTAGCCCTATCCTCAACGACACTCCCGTAGGCAAAGTCGAGCTTCTATCCAAGTGTGGCCGACGATACGGCAGGTATCCGCCCAGGTTGATGTAGCGCTCTGTCAATTTGCAGCCAAGAAGGGCGGGCGCGCATCGTTCTGGAGCCGCTGAGTTTAAGACGGCCTCTGCAGCCACTACTATTCGGATTGTTTCGGGACGCTGTTCTCTATCGTCTGCGATTTGAAGGATTTGGAGACAGGCGTTTACTTTGGCGCCCCGATCCACAAAGATTGGAAAAACCGGCTGTCTCTCGACGAACAAAAAGGAGTCGGATACTATCCAGCCGTATTCCCAAACAAGTCGTTAAAATCAGATCGGTTCTGGAATGGCGATAAACATCCTTTCGAACCCGAAAAGCGCAAGGTTGGCCAACCCGGAGGAGGTAAGGCCTTTCACAGCCATGGGATAAAAAGATCGAAGCCAGGTAGAAATTGATGCGAAAGAAATCGATGGAGCTCGTAGCGCCCAAGCGCCTTAAGAGCTTCATCGACAAGGCCAACTAGTCGATTGCCACGTGCCATCGAATCGGAAGGAATTATTAAGCCGCCTATGCCAAGGCTAGCCTGCGATGTTGAGGTCTGTACCGTACTCAGAGGCCCAGAGGTTGTGGACCCGGCCCGAGAGGGTCGTTCTGGCCGTCTCTAATGGACCGGAAGGTGTCCCGGACATAATAGCTTTGGGGTGGCACATGAGAACTTCCGGAATCCCCCCGATGCTGGCCATCTCGGTAGGCAAGACAAAGTTCAGCCATAACCTCATATCGGAGACCAGGGAGTTCGTCTTCTCGGTCCCGGGGGAGGACCTTTGGAGGCAGGTTGCCTTCTGCGGCACGCACTCGGGCAGAGATGTCGACAAGTTCAAAGAAACTGGCTTGACCCCCGTTCCGGCCAAGCGCGTAAAGCCCCCTTTGATAGGAGAATGCATCGTCAACATCGAGTGCAGGGTCGCCGGGGAACTCGATACCGGGGACCACACGATATTCGTTGGCGAGGTTCTCGAGTGCTGGGTTGGGGATGAGGGAAAAAGGAACCTCCTGCTGGTAGGCAAAGAACCCGGATACATGCTACTTGGCGAGGAAAGGGGATACAGGTTCGGGGTCGTTAGGTGATCGATTCAACCTAGCCTAACCTAACGGGAAAGGTGGGTTGGTCGCCAAAGCAACCTCTACGGGAGACCGAGACGCTGAAGAAAAAAGTGCGGGGCGGATCGTGCCTAGGAACGCTGCGGTCGATAACCGTGGTGAAGTCGATCAGATAACGCCACAATAGGGCGGTGTTCTCAGGTTGATTAAAAAGTAGCTTTTGTTCGACCTCGACGGTACCTTACTTTATACGAATGGTAATGGGGCGGATCTCTTGGGGTCTCATGGCCTCCAATAGAGGCCATCGTGGTTTTGGATCTTACGCGAAAGGCCAGCACGGCGACTGGAGCGATGTGGACGTGCTCATAGTTAGTGACCATTTTAAGGACCTGAATATTTTTGACAGGCTCAAGAGGCTTGAAGGACTTAAGGATCGAAGCATTTGCCTACACGTATGAGGAGTTGGTTAGGATGGTTGAGAAGGGAAATCCTTTGGCATTGAACGCATTGATAGAAGGAAAGCAATTGACAGCCAGCCCTAGAATCGAGGAATTGGCAACCCTGGCTAGAGCGAAATACGCGAAGAGGGGGAGGATGTGGGTATCGCGCAGCGGCGAGAATAAGGCTCCGCGCCCACCCTGAGGAAAATCCAGGTTTCGGCCTTTCTGCTTGATCTATAACGTACAAGCAGCCACTTCCGTTTTCACTTAACTCCCTACTACCAAATCATACGCATGTCTTAAATCAGAGTTCGCAAATCTTCTAGGCATATGGGGCGCGGAAAGGCGGCAATAATGAGCATGGGCAAGAGTGCCAATACTGAGCAACGAATGAAGATCTCCACCCCATTCGCGGCCGCCCTTCTCTTCCTCTGCTTGGTTCTACTTCCGTTCGGGCTTGCCCGATGCCTTCCCGCCCCGGGTTACGACAGGGAGGTCGAGGCGGACTTCGTGCTTGGCGGGAAGCCAGTCAGGGCCAGCCTGGCTTGGACGGAACCTGAAGCGGGAGCGGGGGGAAATTCAGCAGGGCAGCAGACCTCGACCGGCGCTGCAGGAGGATCTTCAGGCCAGGCCGCTTCCCAGCAGGGCTCGGGAATGGGCCAGGACCAAGGAACAAAGGTGGGCGCTACCGCGGCGGTTGCAGGCGCGGCCTCGGCCGCGGCCCTGGCTGGCGTGGGCTTGGCTGCGAAGAAGGCGATGGGGAGCGGCGAGGGTCCACCAGAAGAGAAGGAGCCTGCCTCAACTGGCGGCGATCAAAATACGGAAGACACGGCGAAAAGGCACGAGGACGAGCAGGTCAAGCGCGCGAAGAGCGGGAACATGGGCTCTAAGACGGACCAACCCATCTCGACGAGCTCTACGCCCGCCGGAGGCGAGATCCGGCAAACCTCGACGCCCGCGGCAAGCTCCGCAGCGAGGCACCTTGACGAGGGATCGGCGAGAGCCATGGCTGGTTCGCAAGCGCAAGCGGCACCGATCAGCCTTCCTGCCCAGGAGGGCCATATCGTCGAAAGCGTCGCGAACGCGGCGATAGCTGCAGGAACGGCGGCGAAAAGCAACTTGGACGAGGGGGCGAAGAGGGCGATGGAGGGTTCGCAGGCGAAAGCGGCGTCGGATAGTTCTTTGACCCAGGCGGGACAGATCATCGCGAATACAGCAGCCACAGCGACGGTGGCGCAAAGGAACACGGACGGGCAGCAAGCGAGGGCCAAGAGCGGTTCAAAGGGAACTGCTTCGGCATCATCTTCCGGCTCGGAGGATGGCGGAAGCTCCTTGGGTTCCTACGCGCCGTACGTCGCGGCAATCGCGATCGTCTTGATAGTCGTCGTCTCAGTAATATCGCTCGGGGCGATGGCGCCGGGAGCCGCGACCGTTGGAGCCGGAGTCGGGATGAGCGCCGGCCAGGGAGCCGGCCTTGGCGTCGCGGTCGGGGCTGGAACGGTGTTTGGCGCGTACGCTATGCGCAACCTGGGCGTAATGCCGTACCAGAGGCAGCCCACCTTCGCTGAAAGGCGCACGCAGCAATACACGAAGCGGCAAACGTCAGAGATGATCGAAGAGAAGGGGAGCGGGCGGTACGGGGAGGACGTGGCTGAGGAACGACTCGAGCAGGCTGACTTTGCGAGAGACAGGTTAATACAGACAGGAGAAAAACATAAGGAAGTAGAAAAATGGGTAAGAAAACGTCTCGAGAAAGAAGGGCAAAAAATAGAAAGAGAGGGCAAGTGTGAACGGGATCCGGTGACAGGAGAGATTCTATCGTCTTATGGTAAACCAGACTTTTCAACCGAGAAGTACATAGTGGAATGTAAACAAGGAACAAACGAAGAATTTCAAAGATATAGATGCAAATATCAAGCAGAGGATTATGTGGAACTCATTAATGAGCTTGAAAAAAGAGGAGTCAAAAAGACGCTTATATATTGGTTTTTCGACTATCCCGAATCAAAGTGGGAACGGACTGTTGATTTTCTCATAACGCATGGAGCCAAAGTTCTTTACGGGCCTGATGGAAAGGAGATCTTAGGAGGTGGATAAATACGGGAGTTGGACTTGTCATAGTGGCAAGCATTAAGGACGCTAACGAGATACTTAAGGTAGTAAAAAATCCAAATCTGTTACTCAATTGGAATTGGGAATGGGGACCTTACCACCTGGACGTGGCGGCCAGGTGGCTTCCTAGGAAGGGCTTCAAGATACTGCCGAAGATCTTCGACGCGAACTATAGGCCAGGAACGGTTGGAGACGAAGGGGACAAGTTGATAGTAAAAGTGCATGGATGCACCATCAGGTCGGAGGATGGGTGGGAACCGATGCCCGTATGGCATGATCAGGTTTTGCAAATCCCGGAGACGAGGGAGGAGCTGAAGAGGATAGTCGAAGGGAACGTGCTGGACATGGGCTTCGAGGATGAGGTCGTGAGGGAGATGGAAAGAGTGCACGGAAAGGGCGGCGTATGTTACAAGGCTGACAAGGAAAGCCTTGACGAGGACAATTACACGTTGAAAATGCTTGGCGAGATCCTCACCATGTTGGCGGATTGCGTAGATCAAGTGACAAGAAATAAGGGGTTGCCACCCTCGTTCGAATTTTTCATACACGAGTGAACGCGCATGAAGCAGAGCCAACCCGGAAAATCTGAAGAATCTCCATCGATCCTCATGAACCTTTTTCGCATCCTAGATGCACAAAAGCAAAAAGCGAGCGTTGCTCCAAAATTGGCATATTTCGCTTTGTGAACCCACTTTTCATTGCATTGGTAAATGGGATTGATGCCTCGAGGGCTGTTATAGTTGGGATGCACTTGGCGAAGGCATCAAGTCCCGCAAGCCACTTGACGAATCCCAACTTCACCCAGAAGTCTTCCTCGGCCCCCCTCGGGGGATCTCGAAATACTTACGACAAGAATAACGACGATCGAGACGAGCGCGGCGGTGCTGGTATCTCCTCTTCTGCCTTCGAGCCGCCTTATGTTGTTAGGCTACGATCGACACGGAAAAGCTTTGTTTAAACCGCTTATTAAGCGGCTACGAATCTACTGATCCAGAAATTTTCGAACCGAGGGCATTTTGCCTCTCGAAATGGACGAATCTTTGCAATCGGAGAAACTTTCCACAAGGTTCGAAGGGGTCGCCTAAGATTAAGAGCCTAAAATGAACGATTTAGGCCAAACTTGCCATGAAACAAGCTGAAAAGAAGAATGCACATTTAGCGGCACTAATACACTTATACCTGCTTTTATGGCCTCATGGCTACATCGGTCAGGTGTAGACGCATGGCATCGAGAAAGATATTGTTGGACGAGGAAGAGATACCGAAGCAGTGGTACTGCATACTGCCGGACCTTCCGAAGCCTCTTCCGCCTTTCATAGAGCCCAGCACCAGGGCGCCGGGAGTCGGGATAGTTCCCAAGATATTCCCAAAGCAGATCATAGCCCAGGAGCTGAGCAAGGATAGGTGGATAGACATCCCGGAGGAGGTGAGGGATGTTTACAGGCTCTGGAGGCCCACGCCGCTATACAGGGCCACGGGGCTCGAGAAAGCTTTGAACACGCCCGCGAGGATCTACTACAAGTACGAGGGAGTGAGCCCTCCCGGAAGCCACAAGCCGAACACGGCCGTGGCGCAGGCATACTACAACCTGAAGGAGGGGGCGGAGCGCATGGCTACCGAGACGGGCGCGGGTCAGTGGGGTTCGGCGCTCGCGTTCGGCTGCATGATGTTCGGGTTGAAGTGCACCGTCTACATGGTCAAGGTTAGCTACCAGCAAAAACCCTACAGGAGGATGATGATGGAGGCCTACGGCGCTGACGTTTACGCGAGCCCCAGCGAGCGCACTGAGAGCGGCAGGAAGATCCTGAAAGAAGATCCCGGCAATCCGGGCAGCTTGGGCATAGCCATAAGCGAGGCGGTCGAGGACGCTCTAGTTAACGAGAAGGCCAACTACGGCATAGGCAGCGTTTTCAACCACGTGCTCCTGCACCAAACCGTAATAGGCTTGGAGGCGAAGAAGCAGATGGAAGCTGCGGGGGATTATCCTGACGCGATATACGGTTGCATAGGTGGAGGCAGCAGCTTCTCTGGGCTGTTCTGGCCCTTCTACCACGACAAGGTCTCGGGGAAGGCTCCCAAGGACGCTCGAATCGTCGCCACCGAAGCCACGGCATGCCCGAAGGTCACGCGAGGGGAGTACACCTACGACCACGGGGACACGGCGAGGATAACGCCCTTAGTTCCGATGCACACGATCGGCCACGATTTCATACCCGCCCCCATCCACGCGGGCGGATTGCGGTACCACGGGATAGCGCCAACCATAAGCCAGCTCGTGGCCGAGAAGAGGATGGAAACCAAAGCGTACAACCAGGTAGACGTTTTCGACGCCGCCAAGCTCTTCATCGAGGCGGAGGGCATAGTGCCAGCTCCCGAGCCAGCACACGCGATAAAGGGGGTCGTCGACGAGGCATTGAGGTGCAAGGAGACTGGGGAAGAGAAGGCGATCCTCTTCCTGCTGTGCGGCCACGGATACTTCGACATGCAGGCGTACGACGAATACTTCAGCGGCAAGCTTCTCCCGTACGAGTATCCCGTTGAGAAAGTCGAGGAGTCGATGCGGAAGCTCAGGAAGATGTACCCCTGGTTGGACGAGGTCAGGAAGAAGTTCATTTGAGCCCGCGCCGTGGACGGTTTTTACGGGCGGGTAGGAGGGGGCAAGAACCCTCTCCCCCTCCCCATCCGCTTCCTTCGTCGAACGCTTTTCCTTGACGTTTCCCCTTCGCTTAACCAATGCTGGTTAATGAACGTGGGACAACCAGGGTTGGGCGCGGGTACCGAAAGGATTCGATGGCCGAAAGATGGAGGCGGCGCTTCCTCGAAGGTCGTAGGGTTCGTCGTCAACCCCATAGCCGGAATGGGAGGGGCCGTCGGGCTAAAGGGCACGGACGGGAGGAAAGTCCTCGACAGGGCCAAAGCCCTTGGCGCCAAAGCCGTGGCGCCTGCCAGGGCGGAATCCTTCCTATCTGAGCTGAAGCCTTTCGAGGGCACGGCGAAGCTTCTCGTCGGCGCGGGAAGCATGGGGGAGGAAGAGGCCCGGAATTGCGGCTTCGCCTTCAAGGTTCTGGGCGGCAGGAGGGAAGAGACCTCGGCCGAAGACACCGTTGAAGTGGCGGGAAGGGCCGCGGACTCTGGCGCCGATCTCTTGGTCTTCTGCGGCGGCGACGGGACTGCCAGGGACGTGCTCAGCGCGGTCGGGACCGACGTTCCAGTCCTGGGCGTCCCTACCGGGGTCAAGATGCACAGCGCCGTTTTCGCGCTGGGACCTAGGGCGGCTGCGAGCATGGCGGTCGAGTTCCTCCGGGGAGCGCTGCCCTTGAGGGAGGCCGAGGTCATGGACGTGGACGAGGAGGCCTTCAGGAACGGCAGGGTTTCCGCTCGGCTGTACGGGTACGCGCTGACTCCCTACGAGCCTTGCCTGGCCCAAGGGGCGAAGATCGCGAGCCCCGCGACGGAGGACGAATTGCGCAACCAAGCGGCCATCGCGACGTACGTCATCGAAAAGATGGAGGACGGTACGGTTTACGTGATAGGTCCGGGAACGACCACCCGCGCGATCGGCGCCCTGTTGGACGCGGATAAGACCCTTTTGGGAGTCGACGTCTTCCTCGACGGGAAACTCATAGCCAAGGACGCGAACGAGCGGCGGATCCTCGAGGAGGTCGAGGGTAAGAGGGCCCGGATCGTCGTCACTCCGATAGGGGGGCAGGGCTTCATCTTCGGGAGGGGAAACCAGCAGATAAGCCCGGAGGTGATCCGGAAAATCGGCTTGGACAACATAGTCGTCGTTTCGACCCGTTCCAAGCTTGTGGGTCTGGAAAGCCTGAGGGTCGATACTGGCGACCCCGGCCTCGACGGCGCGCTTAGGGGCCGCCGCCTGAGGGTCATAACCGATTACGGAATCGAACGCGAGGTGCGCGTCGAGTAGGCCGAGTTCCGCCACCTTGCATTTACATGGCCAGTATCCGGTCGATTATCCGCGACGTCTGCTTGAAGGTTTCATAGTCCCCTTCCACTTCGGACGTCACGTAGTCGTCGTATCCCGCCCTCCTCAACGCGCCCATGACTAGCTTCCAATTCACGTCCCCTTCCGTCAGTTGCGCCCACCTGTATCCTTCCCTCTTGAAATCCTTGAAGTGGACCTTCCTTATCCTCTTCCCGAGTATGTCTATCCACTGCTCGGGGTACCCGAAGATGACGACGTTGCCGGTGTCGAAGTAGGCTCCAACGTACTTGCTTCCGATCGCGTCGATGAACTCCCTGAACTCGAGGGGGCTAAGCAACATCCTGTTCCAAACGTTCTCCAAGGCTATCGCGACCCCCAGCTTTTCCGCCGTCGACGCGAGCTCGCTAACTTCCTTCTGCGCGCGCTCGTAGGCGACATCGTAGGGCACCTGCTCAGTCACCCTTCCCGGTATCACCAGGACGGCGTTGACTCCTAGAGCGGCCGCCGCCTCGAGCATCTTCTCGACCGCCTTCTTTCCCCTCTCCCTAACCTCCGGGTTGTTGCTCGTGAGGCTCGTTTCGTACGGAAGGTTGGCGCAGATGCTGCAGTACTCGACCCCGTTCTCGGAACTCATGGACCTCAGGTTCTCGTAGTCCCGCTCCGTCGAGTCCATGCTGAGTTCCCCTTTTTCGGTTAGCAGGATCTCCAAGCCCGCGTATCCTAGTTTCTTTGCCAGCGAGATTCCTTCCTTGACCGTGGATCCTCCGGGAAGGCACAGCTGGCTGAACCCCTTCTTCATAGAAACCCCGCGGGCTCGGTGCGCCGGTCGGACTTAACGGTTTCCGTCTAGATGCGGGGGCGAGGTCGGAGCCGCAGCTCGAAGCGCGCCGAACGAACCGTTCGTTCCGACCCGAAACCTACCCCGCCCTGTCCGGCAGCTGGCTGTAGGATCCCTCGGGGCTTCTGTAGACCGCGAGCCTGCTTACCGTGGTCCACCCTTCCCCCTCTCTCCGGCGGACCTGGATCGATAGGACCTCGGCCGCGGGGTCGCTCTTGCCCTGCCAGACCGAAAGGCTCAGGTATTCGCCGCTCGGAAGAACCGTTGAGAACCGGGCTTTGGGCCTTCTCGCCGACATCCTTTCTCGTCATACCGCTTCGGCAAGAGGCGTAATAAACCGTTTCCAAGCTCGATCGCGCCCTCCGCGGCGGCTCCTAAGCGCCCGGGGTCAACCTTTTATGAGAATCCCGTTAACCGGCCGGTCGCGGGAGAATTTGTGGAAGAAGATTTCCAAAAAGCTGTCCAGGTTTCCGGCCAGGTTGAAGGTCGCCAGGCTGCTCGTCGAGCTGGGCCTCAACATATCTGCGAGCGGGGAGGTGATGTGCGGCCCCGTCGAGATACCCCAGGCAGAGATCGCGAAGGCGGCTGGCGTTGACAGGAGGGTGGTCCGGGATACGGTCAAGACCCTTTCTGGAGACGGGGAGCTCTCGCCGATCTTCTCGAACCTGAAGCCCGCAGGCCCGCACCTTGGCACGGTGGCGAAGTACCTAGGCTACGGCGTCGTCGAGATCTGGGCCGATCCCCACAGGTCCGGAACCCTCGCAGCCGTCGCTTCGATAATATCGAAGGAAAAGGTGAGCATCAGGCAGGCCATAGCGGAGGACCCAGACCTGATTCCGGACCCCAAGCTCGTAATAGTGACCGAGAAGGAGGTTTCCGGTGACGCCCTCAAGGCCATCCTGAAGGTGCCCGGAGTCTCCAGGATCTCGGCGTACTAGCCTGCCTAGCAGAGGCCCTTCAGGAGCTCGATGTCCTTCTTCAGTACCCCGAGGCGCTCTTTGGCGGGGAAGTTGCCGAGCGATTCGTCCTCGACGGTCAGGTCGCCGTCGTAACCCGCCTTCCTCAAGACGTTGACGACCTTCTTGTGGTCTATGTCGCCCTCGTAGATCGGCGCCGCCGAATTCGGCCAACCCTCGCCCGGAGCCCTCGCCGCCTCCCTCCTGTTTGGAGGGAAGGAGAGGTTCTTGACGTGCGTGTGCTTCACGTGTTCCGCGAAGGTGCCTATGATCTCGTAAACCTTCTTCAGGGGGTAGCCCGACCAGTAAAAGTTCCCGGTGTCGAGCGTCAGCCCCATCCTCTCGGAGCTGACGCCGTCGAGCACGGCCTTGATGAACTCGCGCTTGTTGCCAAGCACGCCGTGGTTCTCCATCGCCAAGTAAACTCCAAGCCCGTTCGTGCGCTTCAGAACCTCCTTTATGCACGACACGGTCCTCTTAACGTAATCGTCGTCCGGCACTCCTGCCTTTGGGCTCATCACGGAGTTTATGCGCACGACTTTCGCTTCGATGGTGGGCGCGACCCTGCAAGCGTCGACGATCCACTCGATCTCCGGCTTCACGTCCTCCCTGCCGAAATCGTTCTCGACGAGAAGAGCGCACACGACCAACTTCCTCGACTTGAGTTCCTCGAGCAGGATCCTCCTCTTCTCTTCGGTGGAAAGGTCGAAGCCGAGCGACACAATCTCGCCCATGTCTTCGTACTCCCCTCCCTTGAGCCCTCTGTCCACGTAGAGCTCGAACCCTCCGAGGCCGAGGTCGTTCAGGCCGTCGAGGACGCTCTCGTACCCCACCCACCGGACGGTGAAGTCCCTGATCGAGACGTACATGCGGAGCGCCTGCGCCCCAGTTTTAGGGCTTGCATATATGCGTTAGCTTGCGGGTGGCCGGCCTAGGGATCCGCCGATCTTGCTTTCGTCTTCCTTGCGTCACGACCTTCTCGAGTAAACCAACACGTCCCGTGGGCCGCGGGGGTGGCGGAGCTGGCCTTTGAGTGTCGCTTCGAGTTCGAAACCGCACTCCTCCAGCGTCTCGGCTTTTGCCGCTTCTTCGCGCTCGGCGAAGGACTGGGTTTTTCCGGCCCCTAACTCCAGGGAGCGCACGAGCTTGGAGGCGTGGCCGACGAAGCGCGGGTGCACGAAAAAATCCAGGATGGAAACGCCGTAGTTCCACCTCTTGTCGGGGACGACGAACGCCAAGCCGACTGCCGCGTCCCCCGAAACCAAAACCTTCGCTCCCCTCGTTTCTCCCTGCCTCAGCGACAGCATCAGGTTGATGTAATCCCCCTCGAATCCGCAAACCCCGAAGTTGCCGAACGCCGAGCTTCTCAAGTACCAGCCGCCCTCCACCGAAAAGAGGGCGTTGACGCTCGGCCAGTGCTTCCAATCCGCGTCCTCGACCCGAGCGTCCTTGCCGCCGTAATACTTTTCGTCGAAGTCCTCCTCCAGGAGGAACCTCATGTACCCCGTTTTCTCGCCAAGATCGCGGAAACCGTGCCTCAGGTAGATTCTGTGCGCCTCCGAACCGTAGCCTGTCCCCAGGTACAACGCCCTTCCCCTCCTGGACTTGAAGTCTTCAAGGACGTCCACCGTGAGGAATGAGGCTATCCCCTTCCTCCTGTGCTCGGGCCTCGTGTACACGTGCTGGAATATGCCCACCGGGCGTTCAAGCGTCTCGGCCGTCGTTATGTTCCCGACGATCTGCCCCCCCAAGAGCGCGAGGTAGCAGAAGGTCCTAATCCCCGTAATCTTCCCTTCCATCGCTTCCCTCACGGGCACGAGCCAAAAATCCCCCTTGTGCCCGATCAGCGAAAGTATGGCCTCCTTGTATTCTTCGTCCGGTGCCATAACCCGGAGGGTCGACATCTCCTCGCCCGTCCTGAGCTTGTGGGCCGAGATGGTTTCGTGCACCCCTCATCAGCTCGGTTCCCGCTTGGCGGGTTCCGGGCGACTTATCCGTTTCTGCCGCGCGCCCTAAAGCGAGCGGCAGGGCGTTCGCGACCCGCGCGGGTCGACGGGGCGGCATCTTTCAGCGCGTCCGCTTCCCACCCGAGGGGAAGGGAAAACCGGTTCCCGCTCGCGTTTGCTTTTGGCTCGCCTTCGCGCTTTTGGAACCTCGAGCCCGGAGCGGTACTCGGCCCAGCCTCGGTTGCAACGGTTCTAGCTTCGCTTCTTGCCGCGCTACCCGACCCTCTCGACGGCGATCGTGCATTGCGTCACCAAGGCGGCTATGACTCCGAGCGCTGCGATCGTCGGGAGCAGGAGGGCCCCGACGACCCCCACGGTCAGGGGGATTTCCATCAGCACGTTCCCCTCCGGATTCTTGATCACGATCCTCCTGATGTTTCCCTGGTGCACGAGCTCCTTAACTTTTTCAATGAGTTCTTTGCCATCTACCTTGAATTCTTCCGTCCTAGCCTCTTTTCCCATGCTCGCCGAAGACGGCGCGCTTCCCCCGCGGGATATAAGGAGTTGGGCGCGAAAGCGCTTCCGGGGGCATTCGAACGGCGCCGCCGTGGCGTAGGCGCCGTCAAGCTACGACCGTGCCGCCGCAGAACTCCGTCACGTACGCCGCGGCGATTTCGAGCGCGCGGCGGAGGGTTGCCTCGTCGACCCCCGGGACGCCGCAAGCCAGGAGAAGAGCGTTCTTCGTCCCCAAAGTTATGCTCGAGTGCTGAGCGTCCCTGTGGGGGTAGACGGCCACCAGGCGTTCGCCGTCGGAGAGGACGACCTCCCCTCCCGCCAGGGCCGTCGGATTCCGCATCCCGATCCCCAGGAACTCCTCCCCGGGTTTTGCCTGCCTCATCAAGAGCTCGCCCCTCACCTTGTCCGCGTCGAAGGCCGCGAGGGCTACCTCTGTGCTCACCGAGGCCAGGTTGTAGGCGTCGACGAGGCTGTTCACCGCGGGGAAGGGCTTGCCCGCGAGGATCCTGCGGATCAGGGCTTCAGCCGCGGGCCTGGACTTCGTCGGGTCCAACCCGACGCTCCAGAAGAAGCTCCGGTAAGCCTTGAAATTTTTTCCGTCCTTGACTGTGGCGAGGTCGTACTTCTTCCTGACGGCCTCGAAGACCTCCGCCTTGCGCGCCTCCATCCTCGGGCAGGAGGCCTCGACCTTCACGCCCTGGATCAGGGCGGATAACGCGGCCAGCCCGGGGAAGCGGCCCGCCAAGCCGCCGTCGATCGCCACGCGCAAAGCCCTTTTGCCTGCTAGCAACATGGATGGCGGGTTTATTTGCGAATCTCCCGGCTAGACTGTGTAGGAAGGAAAACGGTGCAAGGTCCTGTACTCGAGCTCCAAGCTCGAGATCAGGCGGCGCAGTTCCGGGTTCAGCTTCGCTTCCTCGGCTATCTGCCTGTCCAGGTCTTCCCCCTTCTTCTCCAATTCCTGCAAAGGGACGTTTACTCCGAGCAAGGGCGAGATCTTTTTCAAAATGTGGAAGGCGAGTTTCGGGTCCTCGCCCTGGATGTAAGGCGGCACGGCTCCCCACAAGCTTACCGCGTCCACGCCCCGTTCGTCGCAGAGCTCGAGGATCTCGCTGTACACGCCCGTGGGTCCTTCGTAGTTGGACGGCTCGAAACCGAGGCCGACCATCTCTTCGAGAAACGACTCGGATTTGGTCGTTGCCGAAAGGACCGGTTCAACTGTGTGCGGGACGCCTCCGACGTAGCTGCCGATCATGAAGACTCTCTTGACCTTGGTTCTTTCCGCCGCCTCCAAGACGGCCTGGGCGTATCCTGGCCAATCGACGTTCGGCTCCGTTCCGCGCAAGATCAGGACGCCTTGGTTCGCGCCAACCTTCAAGAAGAATAACTTGTTCCGCGGTGGGACGTACTCCTTCACGAGCCCTCTTTCGATCCTCACGTGGGGCCTCCGGATCTGGTAGTCATAAAACCTTCCGGAGGTTATCTCCCCTATCTCCTTCGCGCGGAGCTTCTCGACGAGGTAGGTAACGCAGATGGTGGAAGCGTTCCCCGCGTCTCCCCAACCGCTGAGGCCTATTACGAGCGAACCCTTGGCCAATTTCGGCGCCGCGCGCAACCTCAGGTCCGAACTCATGGGCTCCCGCATGCCGAAAGCACGTTAGTAGACCTTTCGGTCGAACCCATGCCGGCGGGGCGCAATCGGTTTATAGGGCTTCGGCTGGGAGTTAGACGGGATAAAGCAAGTTGCCCCGGCATGAGACCCGGTTTCGCGGGACGAGTTTCCTCGCGGCTGGCGGAATTAGGCCCGGAGGCGGGACGAAAGCGGGGCTCTGGGTGGACGCGGAGTGGCAATGAACGGAGCCGACCTGCTTGCCTCCGAGCTTCTTAGGCACGGAGTGCGCTGGATCGCGACCTTGTGCGGGAACGGGCTGAATCCGTTCTACCTGGCCTGCAAGAGGGCCGGAATCCGCCTGGTCGATACCCACAACGAGCAAGCCGCGGCGTACATGGCAGACGCTTACGCGAGGCTCACCGGGCGCCTCGGGGTTTGCGCTGTCAGCAGCGGTATAGCGCACGTTAACGCCCTTTCTGGAATAGCGAACGCCTACTTCGATGGCGCTCCGGTCCTCTTGATAACGGGCGCGAGCGCTGGCTACGGGTCTTTCAAGGGCGTTTTCCAGGAGTTCGACCAAGTCTCGCTGGCGGCGCCGATATGCAAATTCGCTTCGTCCGTGAACCGAGCGGGCGATATCGCCTTCCTTGCGAGGCGCGCCATATCGACCGCGATGGCGGGACGCCCCGGGCCGGTGCACCTGACGATACCGGTCGACGTCCTCGAGGAACGGGTTGGAGGGGGTTCCGACTCCGCCAGCGCGGCCCAGGGCACGCAAACCCTCGGGCGCGCGGACCCCGAGGCGGTAAGGCGGGCGGCGGAGCTGGTAGAGGCCGCGCAGCGGCCGCTGATCGTCGCCGGCACGGGCGTTTTCTACGCCAGGGCGCAAAAGCAGCTGATCGAGTTCAGCGAAGCCTCGGCGATGCCGATCGTGACGCCGATATGGGACAGGGGCGCGGTCGAGAAAACCCATCCCAACTTCCTGGGCGTCGTTGGCGCCGCGAGCGGCGAGCCGAAGATCCTAGCGGACGCCGATTTGGTCGTCTTGGTCGGCGCCCTCGTGGACTACAGGCTCGGTTTCCTGGAGGAGCCCGCGGTTCGAAAGGACCTGTCAATCGTGCGCTTGGATTCCGATCCATGCCGGCTGCGCCAGGGGGTTGAGCCCCGCTTGGCAATCCAAGCCGACCTGGCTTCGGCGCTGGGCGAGCTCGCGGCGCGGGCGAGGGAGGGGGGCGTTCCCCGCTCCCACGCGGAATGGCTGGAGGAAGCGAGGCGGAGGTGGCGCCTTTTCCGCGCGCGGTGGGTGGAGGGGCCCCTGCCCAAGGGAATTATGACGGGAAGGCACGTGGTCGAAGCCATCCGACCTTTCTTGTCCGAGGACACCGTGTTCCTGATCGACGGGGGAAACATAGGCCAGTGGGCGCACATGGTCCTGGGGGATCGCTACCCCAGCAGCTGGCTGACTTGCGGTTCCAGCGCCGTCGTCGGATGGGGCGTACCCGGGGCGATGGCGGCGAAGCTCGCCTACCCCGAGCGGAAAGTGCTGCTCCTCTCGGGCGACGGCGCCTTCGGCTTCACGATAACGGAGCTCGAGTCGGCAGCGAGGCAAGGCCTTCCCTTCGTGGCGGTCGTCGCGAACGACCAGGCTTGGGGCATAGTCGTCAGCGGGCAAATGCAGGCGTCGGGCGAGGAGGGCGTGATAGCGAGCAGGCTCGGGCCCACGAGGTACGACGAGGTGGCGAAAGCCTTCGGTTTGGTCGGGGTTCGAGCGGGCAGCGTCGAGGAGTTGGCCTCGGCGATCCGAAAAGGTTTCGAGTCAAAGCTTCCGACCGTCATCGACGTGCCCATATTGCAAGGGGGACCCGCGGACGGCGCGTGAAAGGGGAACCGGCCGTCCGGTAAGGTGGTAAAAAGGGTGGGTAAAGCCTCCGCGGCGGAAATCCCGTCCAGCTGCGTGTACTGCGGCGTCGGGTGCAGGATCAGGTACGTCGTGGAGGGCGGCAAGATAAGGAAAGCCCTCCCCGACCCAGGCGACGCCGTCAGCGAAGGATCGCCC
>JAFNJA010000003.1:0-10455 GCA_017601265.1 Candidatus Brockarchaeota archaeon | reverse complement strand
CCCGAAGTCGTGTACGAAAAGAGGATCGCGAGGCCGATGGTGAGGGAGAGCAAGGAGGAGAGCTTCGAGGAAGTGAGTTGGGAAAGGGCGTACGAATTCGTGCACGAAAGGGTCAAAGACCTGGACGGGAGGGAGGTCCTGTTCATCCCCTCGGGCAAAACGACGAACGAAGATTGCTACGTCATGCAGAAATTCGCCAGGATAGCGCTGAGGACGAACAACGTGGACGGTTGCTGCAGCAGGCTTTGCCACGCGAACACGGTCAGGGCCATCAAGGACTCTTTCGGCATAGACGGCTCGCCGAGCAGGTTCGACGACATCTACACCAGGGATTTGGTTCTGGTCGTGGGCTCGAACCCGGCATCCAACCATCCAGTGCTGTTCAACAAGATGATGAGGGCGAGGGCGCGCGGAACCAAGCTGGTTTGCGTGGTCTCGACGCCGAACGAGACTTCCAAGGTTTCCGATCTAGCGGTTCAGGTCCAGCCGGACACGGAGGTCGCGCTCATAAACGCTTTGACGAACAGCGTGATAAGGAGGGGAGGCCTGAGCGAGAGGGCGATAAACACCAACGGGTTCGGCCAGCTGGTCTCCACGGTTTCGGAGTACACGTGCGAGAGGGTCTGCCCGACGTGCGGCATAGAAACGGAGCTTTTCCGGAAGCTGGAGGAGGCGGTCTGCTCTTCCAAGGCGTTCGGGTTGATGCACGGGATGGGATTGACCCAGAGCAAGAACGGCCTTCTGAACGTATACGCTCTGCTCAACCTCGTCATAGTCAAGGACGGCAAGATCCTGTCGAACAGGGGGGAGGTCAACGTCCAGGGAGTGGGGGACATGGGAGGGAACCCGACCGGCATAATCTCGTCTTTCATCATGAAGGACGAGCTCGAGAGGGCGTGGGGCTCGAGGCTGACTAGCGAGATGGGCCTCAACATGATCCAGTCGCTTTACCTGTCTCCCGTGAAGGCCGTTTTCGCCTGCGACGTCAACTTGGCCGTTTCCCTCCCGGACTTGGACAGGCTCCACGGGAACTTGTCGAATATGTTCCTCGTCCTCCTCCACCACCACGAGAACCTGACCGCGAAATTCGCGAACGTCCTGCTCCCCATACCGATGCTGGTTGAAAGGCTCGGAACCATAACTAACGGCGAGAGGAGGGTGAGGCTGGTGAGGAAGGTCGCCGAACCGGTCGGAGAGGCGAAACCGGCGTGGGTTATATTCAAGGAACTTTCCAAGCGCTTCGGCGTCGGCCGTTGCTTCGAGTACGGCAGCGAGAAGGAGGTGTTCGATGAGATCTGCAGGCTGATTCCATCGTACAGGTCCGTAAACGCGGACGAGGTTTACGGCGGGCAGGACGGTTGGGCGCTCAAGGACCCGCCGTTCACGAAGTACGTGCCCGTCCACTACGAGGGGAGGGAGTACGCTAGGACGGGCGCGCGCCCGTACGTCCTCGTCACGGTCAGGTCGCCGTCGCATTTCCTCCACGGCGAGCTGACTTCTTTGTCTCCCACCCTGAGGCGCGGCAAGGAGGGGCAAGAAGAGTCCTGCTACATGAACCCTGAAGACGCCGAGGAGAAGGGCTTGAGAGACGGGGATCTCGTCGCCGTGCGGAGCGTTTGCGGAAGCGTAGGCGCGAGGCTCAGGGTGGATCCCTCGGTTAACAGGGGCTTGGTCAAGATGTTCATCCATTCGGAAAAACTGCTGGTCAACAGGCTCGTTCCACTAGATTACACTTCCCTCACGTTCACCCCGAACTACAAATCGATCTCGGTCGACGTGAGAAAGGCGTAGCGGGGAGGGCGGGAGAGAGGCGGGGCTTCCGGCCATGAAAGCTTGGGACGAGATTTTCCGAAGCGGAGGGTTTCCGCTCGAGGAACCCCACCGCTCTATCGCCTGGCTATGCGACCTCTTCAAGAAGCGGACGTTCCGCCGGGTATGCGACCTCGGGTGCGGGACCGGGAGGAACCTGGTCCCCCTGGCCAGCAACGGTTTCGAGGCGCACGGCATCGATCTTTCGGCCGAAGGCTTGAGGCGGTCTCGCCGCAGGGCGGGGGACGCGGGGACATGGGTCGGGTTGGTTCGAGGCGACATGAAGAAGATCCCGTACGCGAGCGGCTCCTTCGACGCCGTGATCTGCATCTATGCCATCTACCAAGGCACGCTCCGCGACATCGAGGAAGCCGTTTCTGAGATCCACCGGGTCCTCAGGCGCGGCGGGCTCGCGTACGTCACGTTCCAGACGCTTCGCAGCCACAAGTACGGCCAGGGGAGGAAGATCGAAGACCGCACCTTCGTGCAGGATCACGACATCGATTGTTCGCACGAGACGGGCATCCCGCACCACTTCAGCAGCGAGGACGAAGTGCGCCGGATAATGCGGGCATTCCGGATCGTGGAACTGGAACTTGAGGAGTTCAGGAATGGCGATGGAGTCAGGCACAGCCACTGGCAGGTTCTGGCCGAAAAGGGATGAGCGGTCGGCTCGGGACGGCGCTTCTTCTATATCCGCGCCAGCATTCCGTCGTAGGCCACCTCGATTCCATGCGGGCGGAAGAACTCCTTGACCTCGGGATACGTGCCGCAGCCGTCGTGCGCGAAGTGGGTGGTTATGAACCTGCCCCCCTCCTTAAGGGCTCCGGAGCCTTTTGCCAGTTCGTGGAAGCCCAAGACCGATTCGTAGTTCATGTGCCGTTCGTAAAATTTGCTCCCCATCGTGCACTCCACGATGATCGCGTCGAAGCGCTTCTTCAGCAGGAAATCCAAGACCTCGCCGCCGTAAGGGCCGGTGTCGGAGGCGTAAAGGATCCTCTTCCCGCCCCGCTCGATAATGTAGTTGAGGGGAGTCTCGCCCTTGAGGCCTGCCGAGTGGTTGGCAGGTATGGGCGTGAAGGAATGCCTGCCGGACCCGTAATCCTCGAAAGGGTAGACCGGCCTAGGCTCAAGCTTTGCCCCTTCCGCCCCCCCGATCGCGCTTTCCACCGCGTGCAAAAGCGGTTCGTCGCAAAACAGGGCGAGCTTTGGGAGGGGGGTGAAGGCAAAGGGGCGCTTCCTGAACTCCAATATCCCGGGGCTGAAGTGGTCGGAATGGCTGTGGGTGACTAGGACGGAACGCAGGCGGAAGAGGCCGACTTTGTGCGATATCGCGCTGCTGTAAAGGTCTGGCGGCATGTCCACCAGTAATTCCCCGTCGACGACGATGGCGGACCTCTTCCTCAAGCTCCTCCCGCCCTCCCTCCTCGCCTTCAAGCACTTGCGGCACCTGCAGAAAGCTCCCGGGTACCCCTCGGCGGCGGCCGTTCCCAAGAACAGGATGTCCAATCTGGCCAGCGCTTGATCGTGGGCAATTAAAAAGTTATTCGGACGAGACGAGCGCAGACGGCGCTCGCCAAGGCTCCATCTTGGTTAATCCACTATGCGCCAATCGTGGCTATAGACGTTCATCGACTCGCCCCTCGCGAAGCCGACGAGCGTCATGCCCGATTCGTATGCCAGTTCTACTGCCAGGTGGGTCGGGGCCGATTGCGACACCAGCACGGGCATCCCCCTCAGGAAAGCCTTCATCAAGACGCTGGAGCAAACCCGTCCAGTCAACAGCAGGATCTTGTCATCCGTGCGTATCCCTTTGATCGAGCACTCGCCCAGGACTTTGTCAACCGCGTTGTGCCTTCCGATGTCGTCCTTGAAGAATAAGATCCCGCCTGGCTCGCACACCGCGGCGCTGTGGACTCCGCCGGTCGACCTGAAGAGCATGGAAGCCTCCTGGAAATCCCTGACCAGGGCTGCCAGCGAGCTTGCCGGGACGGCCAGCTTCGACGCGATATTCCGATCGCGGACGAACTCCATAAGCCGGTCCCTGGGTCGGTCCACGGATTCGCGCCCAAGAACTGGTTGGGTGATTCGATCGGAAGCCCTGCCGTGGGTCTCGACCTCCACGATGCGTCCATCCTCCTTGACCGAGACGCAAAGGACGTCCGAATAACTGGCGATTATCCCCTCGGACACGAGGAGGCCCACGGCAAGGCTCTCGAGGTCCGATGGCGTGCATGCCAGGCTCGCGACTCTAGTGCCGTTAACCAAGATTGAACAGATCGCTTCCTTCACTACGAGGTCCTTCACTCTCGAGCGCCTTCCCTCCCGCACCTTCACGACCTCAACGGCCTGGGTCTCGGGCGGTGGAGCGCCATCCGTCACGCGCTTCCCTCCAATCGGCCAAGCATCTTCGAAGGGCTTTAAATCGATCGACGGAGGGCAAGATCGAGCCATAAGGTTCCACGGTGCTTGGTCACCCTCTAGGCCTTTGATGCTTTTGACCCATCCGCCGACCTAACCAAGTCTTGGCCTGCGTAGCGATGCGGAAGCGCTTTAAATGGCAACTCGTCGGGACCGTGCCGGTCTGGAGCGAGATGAAGGTTAAGGGCAAGACGCCGTATCCAAGGAAGGTTTTGTTCAGCAGAGGCGTGAGGACGTTCGAGGGACGCAGGCTCGACCAAGTCGCGTTTCCGCTCGGCGGCATAGGGACGGGGACGGTTTCCCTTTCCGGAAGGGGGGAACTGATCGACTGGGAGATATTCAACAGGCCGAACAAGGGGAAACAACTCCCTTACACCTTCGTGGCGATCTACGCCGAGTGCGGGCAGAGGGTGGCAAAGGTCCTGGAGGCGCGCCCCCCTCCCCCTTACGCGGGATCGTTCGGGTTCGACGGAACCACTGCGGAGGGGCTCCCCAGGATGAAGGCAGCCAGGTTCAGGGGCGAGTATCCTTTCGCGTTCTTGGAATTCATTGACGACGACCTGCCCGTGAAGGTCTCGCTCGAAGCCTTCAACCCCTTCATCCCCTTGAACGAAAAGGACTCGGGCCTTCCTGTCGCGGTCCTCAGGTACCGCGTCAAAAACGGGGGCAAGAAGAAATGCAAGGTGACGGTCTGCGCGTCCGTCTGCAACGCCGTAGGCTACGACGGGCAGTCGCGCGTGGAGCGCCGGTGGGAAGGTTTTGGGCAGAACGTTAACCGGCTGGTCTCCGAAGGAGGCGCGAGGGGGTTCGCGATGACCTCCTCGAAGTATCCCGACGGGGATCCGAGGGCAGGCTCCATCGCCCTCGCCACCGATTGGGAACGCTTGACCTACGCGGCGAGGTGGGAGAGGGAAGGGTGGTGGGGCGACATCCAGGCGTTCTGGGAAGATTTCTCTTCCGACGGGAAGCTTTCCGACCTGGCCGAGTCGGACCCGACTCCGGATGGCGAGACCGACGTCTGTTCGCTCGGACTCGTGGCGGATCTGGATCCCGGCCAAGAGGCGGTGCTGCCCTTCGTCATAGCTTGGCACTTCCCGACCCGCATCAACGAGTGGAACCGGGAGGAGCCGTTCTGGAAGAAGCCGATCGGGAACTGGTACGCCACGCAGTTTAAGGATGCTTGGGACGTTGCCAGGTACGCCCTCCTCAACATGGAACGCCTCGAGAGGGAGACCAGGCTCTTCCACGACGCCCTGTTCGGCAGCAGCCTGCCGGGAACAGTGCTCGACGCGGTGTCGAGCCAGATGTCCATCGTCAGGACGAACACGTGCTTCAGGGCCGAAAACGGCGATTTCTTCGGTTTCGAGGGGTGCGGACCCTCGATCGGGTGCTGCCCGATGAACTGCACCCACGTCTGGAACTACGAGCAGGCCTTGGCCTACCTATTCCCGAGCCTCGAGAGGACCATGAGGAGGGTGGACTTCCTCGTGAACACCGAACCGGACGGGAAGATGGCTTTCCGGACCAGGGTTCCCACCTCGGCCTACGTGCCTTGGGACTTCCACCCTGCGGCCGACGGGCAGATGGGTTGCATCCTGAAGCTTTACCGAGAGTGGCTTCTGTGCGGGGACCGCGGGTTCTTGGAAGAGCTTTGGCCCCATGCGAAGAGGGCGCTCGAGTACGCTTGGACATCCTGGGACGCGGACCGGGACGGGGTCATGGAGGGGGTGCAGCACAACACCTACGACATAGAGTTCCACGGCCCCAACACGATGACGGGCACGCTCTACCTTGGGGCCCTGCTCGCCGCCTCCAAGATAGCGGAGGAGTTGGGCGACGAGGTTTCCGCCCGGAATTACTTGGACGTTTACTCGAAAGGAAGGGAGAAGGTGGAGAGGGAACTTTGGAACGGGGAATATTACGTGCAAAAGTGCGTTGGCAAGGAGAAGTTCCAGTACGGGTCCGGCTGCCTCTCCGACCAACTCCTGGGGCAGTGGTTTGCGAAGGTGGTCGGGCTGGGCTACCTGCTCCGAAAAGAGCGCGTGAGGAAGGCGCTTGGGTCCATATTCCGCTACAACTGGAAGGGGGACCTTCTGGACCACGTCAACTGCCAAAGGGTCTACGCCATCAACGAAGAAGCAGGTCTTTTGGTTTGCACTTGGCCGAAGGGAGGGAGGCCCAAGAGCCCTCTGGTCTACGCCGACGAGGTTTGGACGGGCATTGAGTACCAGGTCGCCAGCCACATGATCTACGAGGGCATGGTTGAGGAGGCCCTGACCATGGTAAAGGCCGCGCGCGACCGCTACGACGGCGAGAAAAGGAATCCTTGGAACGAGGTCGAGTGCGGCGACCACTACGCGAGGGCGATGTCGAGCTGGGCGCTTCTCCTCGCTCTGAGCGGCTACGAGTACTCGGCGCCCGAAAGGTCGATCTCGTTCTCCCCCAGGATCTCTCCCGAGAACTTCAGGTGCTTCTTCTCCACGGGAACGTGCTGGGGGGTTTACTCCCAGAAAGCCGGCGGGAAGAAAAGTACGTTCGAGGTAAGGGTCCTTTACGGGGAGCTAGAGCTTCGCTCGATGGCTTTCGAATTGCCCTCCGGAGCGGTCCCGAGAAAGGTGGGTTTCCGCGCCGAAAAGGGGAGGGAGATCCTGGAAGCGAAGGTCGAGCGCGAAGGCTTGGCATTCAAGGTCGTCCTCGAAAAGCCATCGAGGATCAGGAGCGGCGAGTCCCTTACATTCACCGTCAACGCTGGGTGAAGTAGCGCATCCAGATCCATGCTATCGCGAAGAGAGTTTTAAATCGCGCTCGATCGAGAAACGGCAGGAAACGTAAAGTAACGAATTTTCAACCAAGACGTCGATAAGATTTGTGGCGCATGTCCCAAACTGTTTCTATGGCAGTCCACTTTCGTTAATGTCCCGAGATTTGCGGCGAAAACAAGCACGCCTTTTTAGACGCGAAGGATTGAAAGTAAATGTTGAAGCTGAAAGATCGCTTTGAATCTCAAGGGGATATTATTTGGTTAACGTTGAGGTTTAGGACGATCTCCGCGATGTCGCTTACGTATTCGCCACTGCGCCGTATGCTTTCCATTATCATCCTTATGCTGGAAACCTGCAACGCCTGCGCCTTTTGGGCAACTGTCCTCATGGCTTCGTTTTCCATGGCGGCTATCGTTTTCGCTTTGGTGACGACTCCATCAGCCAAATAGTCGGCGAGGTAGATGCCATCGAGGGACGCATCGACAAGCACTACGTTGAAGTCAAAAAATTATTCATAAAACATTCCCGCGAAGTTGACGCTGGCACGCTCCTTGTGCTCAATGACCTCATAGATTTCATGGAACAGGCCGCCGACACGTGCGCCGATACGGCGGATTACGTGACGACTATAGCTGGGGAGTGACGGAACGGGCAAGATCGCCTTCCGCTTCGATGGCTCGGCATATCATCAATGGAATCTCACAGCGTCGCGACCTACGATGGATCCTTCGGAAAGTTTATCTTCGCTTTCGAGACGGTTGGCCCAGTAGTTCTGGGCGACGCGTCGTAAGGCTGGCGAGTTATGCCCGACCTGGGATGACGATCGCCCTCAAGACCTCGTTTGGCCTCTCCAGCATCAAGCGTATGGCGCTCTCCGCCTCTTCGAGCGCAAACCTCTGGGTTATCAAGGGCTTGACGTCTACCAGATCGTTCGATAGGAGCTTTATGGAAGTTGGGTAATCCCTGCAGAACCCTAGTATGCCAAGTAGCCTCATCTCCTGGAGCGTTATCCTGCTCAGGCAGATCTCGTCCGCTTCTCGTCCCGAGAAGCCTATGCACATTATCGTTCCTCCTGCTCGGGCCAAGTCAACGGTCTGCCTCAGCGTCCGAGGAGACCCGACCGCCTCTATGACGTAATCGTAGCCTTCCCCACCGTTCGCGGCCAACATCTCTGCCGTCGGATCCGCTTTGGAGGCGTTGAAGACCATGTCCGCGCCCAAACCTTTGGCCACTTCCAGCTTGGATTCCACGACGTCCAACACGTGAACGGCCGCTCCCGAGAGCTTCGCAACCTGAAGGGTGAGGAGGCCTATTGCTCCGGCTCCTATTATGGCCACGGTTTCGCCGATTCCGATTCCGCACCTCTTCACCGCGTGAACCGCGACGGAAAGGGGCTCGGCCAGGGCCGCCTCTTCGAAGCTTATTTTTCCGGGTTTGGGATGAAGGAAGTCCGAATTGGCGAGCATGTACTCGGCGAAGGCTCCTGGGACGTTGTGCCCGATTATCTTCGGGCTCTTGCAGGTGTTGTACTGACCCCTCCTGCAGCCTGGACACCGGCCGCAGAGCTCGAAGAAAGTCTCGACCGCAACCTCCTGGCCGACTTCCAAACCCTTGGCATCCGGCCCGACCTCCGCTACGATTCCGGAGCACTCGTGGCCCAGTATGTTCGGGTAGGTAACGAGGGGGTGCTTTCCAAGGTAGCCGGAAACGTCCGAGCGGCAGACCGCTGCAGCCCTTATCTCGATCAGAGCTTCGTTTCCCTTCGGTTTTGGTATCGGAACCCTCTTAACCCCCATCTCCATCGGTTTACTGCAGACTACCGCTTCCATCTCTCCCATGGCCATCAGCCTCGATCCTGGACCGCTTGGACAGGTAAAAGAACGTAACTGCGCCGCTGCTTAACTGGAAAATCCCGACCTGCGCCAGAGATCTGAAACGGCTGCGATTAATTGGAAAAGGAAAACTCGGTGCCATTCATCGGGCGCGCGTTGAGGGATATCGGTTTTAAGGCGGGAGGAGCAAGCGACCTTCTCTGAGCCTCTGGCTTAGGCGGGGGTGCCGGAAAGGAAAATTTAGTCACGCCTTTCTTTAGGACCGCGGGTCGGAGGCGGTTTCGAAGCCAGGCTCCGCAACCGCCGAATGTTTTCCTATTTTACCACGTGCTCGACGTTCTCTGCCTATTGAGGCACTTTTTGAACGAAGCGCCATCAGGGCAGTTGAGGGCCAAATCCATGCGATACTTTATCAAAAACTGTAAAGCAGTTGAAAATCATTGAATTAATTCAAGATGTTTCTGAATCAAATTCGACTCGAATTTTCAAAGTTTTAAAAAGTGAAAAAGGCGACTAATGATTTAATCAAAGACCCGTTTACGATTTCACGATTTAATCAAACGTTTCTAATCTTACAGCGCATGATTTGGAAAAGTCAATCCAACCGAAAGATTTCGAAATGTGTAAATTGGCTTCACGATGACATTGAATGTACATTATCATGAAATGAAAAATCCTAATAAGAAGTTGTTCGGTTTCGACATCCAGGAGGCGATACACCCACATGTCGGAAGAGTTGAAGTGCGCCAATTGCGGAGCCACGTTCAAGAGCAAGGAAGAACTCGACAAGCACGCGAAAGGTTGCAAGCCGAAGAAGAAAAAGTAGCGCCTGATCGGTAGCGCACTACAATGCTACCACGATTTTTTCATTTTTATCGGAAAATTTTCCGCTTCATCTACTAATTTTGGCTTTGACGTCAAACGAGCGTAGATTAGACTTTCCATTTAAGCGATTAAAAAGGGAGCGCTTCAGCTTGAAATGAAAAGGTACAGCTAGATTAATCACTTCGTTCCGCATTGGAATCCACCAAGACCGAACTAAATTTCTTTGCGAGGATTTTGTTTGAACCATTCGGTCCTGCCTAAGAAGGTTGGCGATGAATCGAGAGATTAGGGCCAAGTATGGCGGACGATTCGAACAGGTCTTTCTTTTAGTGTCACGAAACAGTTCTTAAAGCGACACGAATCAGGAGCCGGATGCTTAGATCCCGCGCGAATGCATTAAAGTAACGGCAACACCTCATCCGCGAATACCTGCAACTGCTCTTCCGTCCGCTCCGGGGGGAGGACGCCAAGCACGAAATGCTCCACTCCTGCATCGATGAAGGCGCCTAGGCTCTGGGCAACGTCCTGGTGAGCTCCGTAAGCGGCCATCTTCTTGAGGGCTTCTCTCGGCGCCCCTGCGGGCGACCGGGGAACGGGGTAGCCGAGCCTCCTCAGAGACCTGCAGTTAACCCAAAGCATAGTCGGAATCGCCAGAGGCTCGAAAAGCTTCTCGACTGCCGCCCTGTCTTTTCCCGCCAACGTGTAGATCAGGAGCCCGTTGCGTATGTCTCCGGCCCTTCTGCCGGCCTTCTCGGCCCTCCCTCGGATCCCCTCAAGGTCTTCCTTGAAAAGCTCGGGAGCGGTTA
>JAFNJA010000039.1:11464-15304 GCA_017601265.1 Candidatus Brockarchaeota archaeon | reverse complement strand
AATATTAAGAATCAACTGTGCTCCTCGATTCGCAAGTAAATCAGTAACTTTCACATCATACTTTTTATCCCATAGGTCTTCACATATCTCAACGCCAAGTTTAAATTTAATCGTGTTGAAGCCGATTAATACAGGTTTTATCTCGCTCACCAACGCTGGCTTGAAATATCTTGCTTCATCAAACACATCATATGTTGGCAAAAGTGTTTTGTAAACTATTTTAACAATTCTTCTCCTGTTGAAAACAGCAGCAGCATTATACAAGCTTCCCTTCTTATAATCGACAAACCCAATAACCCCAGCTATTGAAACGCTGTTTTCTCTAATAGTTTTAAACAGCATTTCTCTTTGGCTTTTAACGAAGGTCTTTTCAAGCAGCAAGTCTTGAGGAGGATACCCGGTTACAGTTAGCTCTGGAAACGCTACAAGATCGGCTCCACGCTCATTAGCCATTTTTATGTATTCTCTTATTTTTCCAATGTTTCCTTCAATATCGCCCACTGTACAATTTACCTGCGCCATGACAACTTTCATCGTCGGATACCATACATTGTTTGAGTCTCATCTTTGTTTTTAAATGTTCTTTCCCACTCTCTTCATGCTTTTTAGGACATGGAATCCTTATATGTAAAATCAGTTTACACCCTCTCCAATTTTTAAAAACCCTACTCCTCATGATTGATGACTTCTATCCCCTCTTCTTCAGCCGCCTTACACAAGTCTTTGTCTGAGCATAGCGATATTACTCTCCCCTCGTGTTCTAAGGTATTTTAAGCCTAGGACGCTTGCTAGCTGTAGGCAATTCGCCGATGGTAAGGATGCTTAACAACTATTGAGGCTGCTGAAGCCACGAGTTCATCAATGCCGATTAAGATAAACCTGTCCAAAACATCTTTAAGAAACCTTGAGACCAGCATGTTGAAAGCACCTCCCGATAATTCTCTTTCCCTCCTCCCTGCTGAGAAAGCAACTATGAACTAAAAGCATGTTTCAAAACCCCATTTTCCTCCCACTCGTCCGCTTGTAGCATATAAGCGCGCACGCCAAGTTCAGGAACGCCTGGTACGTGCACTGCAGCCTCTCGTACCCACCTTGAGCCTCCCGTACTGGTTGATCCACGCTTGGGTCCTCTCGACCGGCCACAGCTTCCTGTACTTCCTCGGTTTTCTCCTTCTGTTCAGAAGGGGCTTTATGCCCCTCTTGCGTAGCTCCCTCCTCAGCGGCTCCGAATCGTACGCCTTGTCCCCATTGAGCTTGAGCGGCCTCCTCCTCGGCCTACCCACCCCGTGCCTTATGCTGGGTATGGCATCGACGAGCCTCAGCGCTGCCGCCGAGTCGTGGGCGTTCGCCCCCGTGACCATCGCCGCGAGGGGCAGGCCATTTCGATCCGCGATCACGTGCCTCTTCGTGCCGTCCTTGGCCCCGTCCGTCGGGCTCGGGCCCGTCGAGCGCCCCCTTTTGGCGCTTGGACGGAGGAGCTGTCGATCATCGCAAGCCTCATGTCCGGCCTCGCCCTCTCCAGCATCTCCTTCCAAACCCTCTTCCAAATGCCCCTTCGTTGCCATTGCCTGAGCCTCCTCCAGCAGCTGGGCCCGGAGCTGTACTCCTTGGGGAGCGCGTTCCAAGGTATGCCGTTCAAGAGCACGTAGAGCATGCCGAGCATCGCCGTCCTGTTCGGCACCGGCGGCCTGCCGGGGGTGCCGGGAGCCTTCTGCTTCGGGAGCAGGGGCTCTATTATCTCCCAGAGATCGTCGGTCAGAACCTTCTCAGGCTTAGCTATGAGGAGAAAGGTTCAGAGGGTCCGGATAAGGGTTTTGAAACAAGCTCTTAATGCGCGCATTCAAAATCGTAGCGCTTAGAGCATATCCGCAAAATTTCATTCATATGGAAGGTCATTTTTGTATACAATCATGCGAAATCGTATCATTTCCATTATGAAAATCAAAAAAGCTTAATAATCATGCTATATATACATTCGATCGGTCATTCCGGACCTTACAGAACAAGAGATGGAAAGAGTATCGCACAACTCCTCGTATCTGAACGCGATGTCGACAACCGGAACCTCAACGCGGGTCAAGGACGTTAGTCCGACGAGCGGGATGTGCCCGCTCTGCATAAGGGAGTGCGCATCAATCTGCGAAGTTGGGCTGTCAGCCTTGAGGGGAAGGGAAGCGCTCTATCCCAAGGTGGACGAATTTGGGCAGAGCACCGCGGCCTCGATAAAGGACTACTTCCTTGACTGGTCGCACATCACGATCCTTTCGGACTTACTAGGCGCGGAGGGAATAGAGGAGGACCCTGACCTGGCCCTCTTTACCAAAGTCGACGTAGCGAGCGAAATAGGCGGGATAAGGCTCAAGCTTCCCGTAATAACGGGCGCGTTCGGTTCGACGGCGGTCGCCAAGAACAACTGGCGCGGCCTCGCGATAGGGGCTGCCTTGTCAGGAGTAGTCTTGACTGTTGGCGAGAACGTCTGCGGAATGGACCCCGAATCAAAGTTCGTCGATGGCAAGGTAGCGTCAACGAAAGACTTGGAGCAGAGGATAAGGACCTACAGGGACTTTTGGGACGGGAAGAATGGCGACATAGTCGTGCAGACGAACGTCGAGGACCAGAGGATGGGCGTCGACGTCTACGCGATCTCCAAACTGGAGGTGAACGTAATCGAAAGGAAGTGGGGGCAGGGCGCGAAAGCCATCGGGGGCGAGGTGAGGCTGAACTCGATCGAGGAGGCCATGGAACTCAAGAGGAGGGGGTACCTAGTCGTGCCAGATCCCGATAGCGAGGGCGTAAGGGATGCTTTCAAGGCAGGAGTCTTCAAAACTTTCGAGAGGCACAGCAGGGTTGGGATGCCGCGCCTCAGGGAATTCGTCGAAGATGTAGAATGGCTCCGCCAACAGGGCGCGAAGCGCGTGTTCCTGAAAACCGGAGCTTACCGCCCTTCGGCGGTCGCGTTCGCGATGAAGGCTGCTTCGGAAGCCAAGATAGATGCTGTAACGTTCGACGGCGCCGGCGGGGGGACGGGCATGAGCCCGGTTCCCATGATGAACGAGATGAGTTCTCCGACGATCTACCTCGAAGCCCAGGTTTTGAAGTGCGTCGAAATCCTGAGGAGAAAGCACAGGCACGTGCCAGACATATCGATGGCGGGCGGTTTCATCAACGAAACGCAGATACTGAAGTCGATAGCGATGAGCAACCTCGGAGGCGGCCCCGCCGTCAAAGCCATAACGATGGCCAGGGCCCCTTTGACGGCCGTGATGAAATCGTCGTACTTCGTGGAACTCGCGGAAAGAGGAAGGCTGCCGAAATCCTTCGCGGAGAGGTACGGCTCGGAACCGGAGCGGTTCTTCGTCGGATCTCTCCTCTTCAAGGAGCGCGGCAGCGTTGGGCTTCCCTGGGAAGCCGTAGGCCTTTACACGTACCTCCACGACAGGATAGGAGTCGGGCTGCGGCAGCTCATGGCTGGCGCCAGGAAGTGGAAGCTAAGCCTTTTGGACAGGCGAGACATCGCCTCCCTGACGGAAAGGGCGGCGAAGGTAACCGGAATCCCGTTGCTCGAGGACGTTGAATCCGACCTTTTCGAGACGATCCTGGGAGCGGACAGCTAGGAAGCGCGGGGTGAAAGGCGGATTTAAAGCGAATCGCGCCGTGGCCCTTCGGGGACGGGGAGGCTGCGTCGCTTTCGAGCGCGAGCTTGACGAGGGCTCGGAGATTCAATACTCGTCCAGCAACAGCTTCGTATCATTCCAGCAACCCTTCAAATACTCCACGATCCTCGACAACAGGTTCCATATTTTCATTTCACGTTTCACCTCTACCGTAGTAGAGGTTTGG
>JAFNJA010000039.1:0-11454 GCA_017601265.1 Candidatus Brockarchaeota archaeon | reverse complement strand
TGAGTCGTGGGAAAAAGTGGTCACTTTTTTGGCAACTCAACAAGCTCGTAAACGCTAGCATAACCTTCGGAGCGCCTGACTATTCCTTCCTTTTCCAAGCGTTCGATCCTCTCTCTCACGATCCTCCTGGAAGCTTTTCCGCGCATTGCCTCCACTTGCCGGGTTATCGCCGATATGTTCAGCCTGCCGCTCAAAGCCAGAGCTTGAATTATGCACCTCGAGATCTCGTCCTGCGCGGCGCTCCGCTCTCTCGCCATGTGCTCCTCTGCAGCTTTGAGCCGTTCAGCGACCTTCAGGGGCTCTCCGTATAAACCGATTCCAAAGCGCGTCATGCGCAAGTATGGCGCCAACGAGGCGTATTCAGGATTGCTCATCACGAAGGCTTCAAGGGTGTCGAGCCTCTTTAGGATCAAATCTAGCTTTTTACTCAAAGACTCGATGCTGGATCCGCTTTCTCCGGTCCCATCGTCACCGCTTTGGTTGGCCATTGCCATTCAGGCCCCGCGTAGATTCGCGAGACTACCTTAAGCCGGCCCTCATGGCGCCAAATATGCTTTCTCTCAACCTCGAATATTGAGCGCTTATCCTTTTGGCGTCCTCTTTCTTCATGCCTTGGAGGATTAGCTGCCTCTCAAGGGCCCTTCTCGCTTTTCGAACTTGCCAACCCAGCAATATCCACAAGAAAAGAAGACCGCACAATAGGCGTGCGATGGAAAAAGCTACACTGAAGGCGCCTCGAACCCTCATCTCAAATCGCTAGAAACATCCATCCTGCGGGCACGGTTCACTCTTTCTTCTCTTCCTTTTCAAGATCCTTGGCCGTTTTTTCCTTTATCACCTTTGATATCTCGATTTCTTCGCTCAAGTCCTTGCCTTTCTTTTCCCCGCTCATGGCCATCTTCATTACGTCTCCCAAGCTTGTGAAAGTTGACGCGTATTTCTCGGTCATTCGGACGGCCGTCTCTTCCGGTATGCCAGCTTCCTTCAACCCCTTGTAATACGCTCCAACCGCCTTTCCCATGTTGGCTCCCGCCTGTTCCGAAAACACGCTCGTCACTATGTTCCTTATCAGGTTCGGCACCTGTTGCGAAACTACGTTCAAGACTTCCTTTAATTCTTCCACATCCTCTAGCTTTTTCTTCTTTTCCTCTTCGCTCATCTTACCACCTCGCTTAAATGGTACAAGTTAACGGGATTTATCCGTTGTGAGAAGAAGTGGCCAGATTTTTGGCCACCCGTAATACTAAAAACCCGTTCGGGCTCCTTGGTTGCAGAATCGCCCCCAACTCCCATCCGAACCTATACCTTGAACTGCTTGCCCGTTCCCCCATTTCCGTGAAGCGTTCCCCTCCAACCACGCGGCGAGCTTACCTTTTTAGCAGGGCCTTCATGAATTCCGCGCTCTTCGGAACGGCGCTTTCCTCGTCCTCGTCACCCTCGTACTCTATGCTCAAGTAACCTTCGTAGCCGACGCCCCTCAGGATCTCCATGATCTTGCCGTAATCTATGTCCTTCTCGACCCATTTCGGCTCGTTCTCCCCTCCGGCCTCAAGCCTGTGCGTCTTAGCGTGGACGTACACCGCGTACTTCGCGGTCTTGGCTATCTGCTCGTAGGCCTCCGCTCCCGTGCCGTAGTTCATCGTGTCCAGGGTAAGGCCGAACCATTCGGGTCCGACCTTCTCGATTATCTCCATGACTTTGCCTGCCGAGGCCGAAAGTCCGTAATGGTTCTCTATGCTCAGCACTATGGCTTTAGTCTTGGCGTAGCCGACGCACTTCCTGTAGCTTTGTATAGCCCATCTCGTCGCCTCCTCGTCCGAATGCCCTTTGGGCGTAAAACCGAGGTCGACCCTCATCGCCGGGCAACCTAAGAGCGAAGCGATGTCTATCCATCGCTTCGCCTCTCCGACCGCTTTCTCCCTTTTCGCGGCCGTCGGTTCGCACAGGTTTATGTCCAGGGTCAAAGCGTAAAGATCCAAGCCTAATTTCAAGGCCTTTCTCTTGATTTCCACCGCCACTTTCTTGTCCCTAGGCATGAAAAGGGAGTTGATTTCAACCCCGTCCAAGCCCATCCTCCAGGCCCTTTCCAGGAAGCCGTGCCAATCGATCTTTCCGGACTCGAACATCCTGTGGTAGGAGTAGCTCGCGCACCCTAGCTTCATCCAAATCCCCATTCAAAGTTGCCCCGACGCGGCTTTAAGGCTTCCCACCAGCGGAATAGAAAGAAGCGCCGAAGATTTCTTTAACATTTTACGAACAAGCTTATGAGCAAGTTACCATAACTAATGTCAGCGCCCGTTCAGACCGCGCTCCTCAGCTCAACCTGTTAATAGCTCTTCTGGCCGGGCGCTGGTCCTAAAAAAAGCCTACTCGAGAGTGGGTGGGTAAAACGAGGAGAAAACGCGGTCTTTAGCGATCGATTACGGACAAGATCCGGCGGAAAGCACATTACGGCCAGCGGCGCCAACACGTCCCGCAGACTATCCAGCTTTTGGAGGCAACGTGCGGAACCTAGGAAGATCTTAAGAAAGCGCGGAACCAGTCCCTATCCATGGCCAAGCTAGAAGCGGGGGCCGCAAAACACGACATCACCCCTCCGGTCGGCTACCCTCTTGCCGGATACAGCGAAAGGACCAAGGGCTCGATAGGGGTGCACGACCCCCTCTACGCAAAGGCGCTCGTTTTGAGGGCGGGGGGAGAAACTGTGGGCATAATTTCGTGCGACATGATATCGCCGCCCCGGGAAAGCGTCGAGGAAGCGAGGCGCCTCGTGGAAAAAGAAGCCGGCGTGCCTGGTTCGGCCGTCATGATACACGGGACCCACACCCACACAGGACCGAACAACGAGGCCACGGGCGGGGAGTGGAAAACGGTTCTGGGGAGAAAGGTTGCTGGAGTTTTCCTGGAGGCTTGGCGCAACCTGCGACCTGCTAAAGTAGGGTTCGGATCAGGGGAGAGCCTGGTCGGCGTCAACAGGCTCGGTATGCGTGTTCCTCAACGCGCCCTGCGGGAACGTGAATCCGAGGTGGGTTTGGGAAATCCCGCAACCCTATGGAACCGTTCCAAGGTTCAACTGGGCCGGGTCCGTTCCGATGTGGAACGCTCTGCGGAGCGAAGACAGGTTCAAGGAGGCCGAGAGGCTTGGAAACGTCTTGGGCGGAGAATCGTTGAAGGTCCTCGAACAGATAATCGACTTTTACGACGACGTCGAGATCGCGAGCAAGGTCAAGAAAACCGAACTCCCAATACGGGAGGATTTGCCGGATTGGTACGAAAAGCGCCACGAGGATGCGAAGGGGATCTGCGTCGAACTCCAAGCCTTTAAGATCGGCGACGCCGCCGTTTTAGGGCTTCCAGGCGAGGTTTTCTTGGAACTCGGAAAGGAGATAAGGAGGAATTCCCCGTTCAAGCACACTTTCGTAGCCGAGCTTTGCAACCAAGATTGGATCGGCTACGTCCTTACCAAACAAGCATACGCCGAAGGCGGTTACGAGCCAACCGCGTCGATCCTAAATCCTGAAGCGGGACCCATGCTCGTGAAGGAATCCATAGGACTTTTGGAAGGATTTGGAAGCAAGTAAGGCTCCCCAACCTCGCTCATCGATGCTTGGGCCGTTCTAACTTCAGATGGAAAGGATTGGGGCGGCCTGGCATCGATGGAGGGGGAAGGCAGATGCCTTTAACAACAAGACTGAAATAACGGAAAGATTGCGCGGGGCTTTATGGAAGGGCCGAGGGCTCTCAAAAAGGGCGAACTCCGATCCGCCATTGAATTAGCCAATAGCGTATTTCGAAAAGACAGCGCTTACAAGATGGAGGACGAATTCCCCCTGCTTTTCTCGGAAAGCAACTTAGAGAACCTGCGCGCCTTCGTCGACGCTGGAAAGGTCGTGTCGCTTGTCGGCATGTCCGTAAATGACGTGATCATAATGGGTTGCAAGACAAGGGTTGTTTGCATCGGATCGGTTTGCACCCATCCGGAATACAGAAACAAAGGGCTCGCCTCTAAGCTCATGGAGGACGCTGCAAACAAGGCGGTCCAAGATGGGGCCTCGCTGATGCTTGTATCAGGAGACCGCGGCCTCTACAGGAGGTTTGGATGCGTCAACGCGGGGATCTACAGGTGGTATTCGGTAAAGAGAAGCCAGCTCAACGCGCCCGGAGGAGGTTTTGTTATAAGAAAGTACAGGGAGGAGGACGTATTCGACATCGTCAAGCTTCACCAGCTCGAACCCGTAAGGTTCGTTAGGACGTACGACGATTTCAAAGCGCTTTTGGAAGCCAAGAGGCTTTGCGACCAAATCTCCGAGACCTACGTCGCTTTGCGAAATGGCCAAGTCGTGGCGTACGTCTGCCTACAGCTGCCCCGATCCAGGGACTTGCCGCTGGCCATATTGGAATATGGCGGGTCTCGCTTTTCGATCTTCAAAACCTTGGGTGACTTGATGGACGAAGTCGGAACCGAGTCCGCGATCGTTAGGACCACGTCGGCGGAAGTAGAATTAGACCACCTAATGGTTTGCGCGGGAGCCAAGAGGAGCGCTGGGGACTTCATGGGAACCGTGAAGTTGATAGACGTTGGCCGGTTCTTGGAGGATGTCGACGGATACGTGACGGAAGTCGTCGGCGAAAGAAGGAGAAGGGACCTGTCGATAAGATACGAACAAAGTTCCCAATGCCTCTCCTTCGAGTACATGGATCGGAGGCTCAAGATCGAGGGCGCCGACAACATAACGGCATTCGCGTTCGGGTCCGTCGAAAAAAGGCAGCAACCGCAAACCCGCAAATCCGAGCTCGAGAACTTGCTGGACGCGATCTTCCCGATGCCTCTCGTGGACTATGGCCTGAACTACGTCTAATGTGGCCGCGCCCTCCTGAAAATATTAACCGAAGATGATCGGGACGAGGAATCGCGGGGGCTCGACAGAATCAAGGCAGCCGAGATTTTTCCGCAATGTGGACTGAGAAAGCGTCAAAATAGCGGTTGGCGAAGTCGACCAGCCTCCCGTCTTTGACCTTCACTCCCTCTTTTTCAAGCAACTCCGCCTTGGCTTCCACCCCTCTAGAGCCGCCAAAGCCGCCCAACCTGCCGTCGCTGTACACGACCCTGTGGCAAGGCACAGCCGGAGCGTAAGGGTTGCGCCTCATAATTCCCCCAACTGCCCTGGCCGCGGCAGGATGTCCCGCGGCCCTTGCCAACGCTTTGTAAGTCGTGACCCTTCCCTTTGGAACTTGCTTAAGCAACTTGTAAACTAAATCGATTCGGATTTTGTCCTTGCCCATCGCGGATCAGGAATGCGGAACCAGAGTATTTAGTTTTTCCACCCGATCATCGCGCAACGGACAAGCCTTTAGGATCCAAGTCGAAATTACGGCGCCTTACAACCGCCTTTTTCCGCTCTTCTTCGACGTCCAAGACGCTTCTTCCTCCGCAACGTTGGACACTCGAATTGAGATGGGACGAATAGAATGAGGCTCGAAAGCGCGCCAGAAGCCCTTATAATTCATGCTTGTCCAAGGCCGCCCATGAAGCTGAGAATAGCCGGTGCCCAGATCCCCGTGACCGAAAACGTCGGAGCGAATTTGGAATCGATAAACCGCGCGATAGACTACGCTTTGGGCGAGGAAGCGGACATACTCTTGACGCCTGAAGGTTCCCTGTCCGGGTACACGCACGCCTTCAACCAAAACGAGGTGTCCAGCGCTTTAGATTCAATCGTTGAAAAGGCAAAGGGCAGATTGGGCCTGGCGCTTGGAACCTGTTACGTCGAGGAAGACGGCCTTTGTTACGACCAGATCCGCTTCTACGACAAAAAGGGCCTGTATTTGGGGTTCCATAGCAAGATCCTTCTTTGCAGCTCCCTAACGGATCCTCCCAAAGGCGAAATAGAACGTTATGCCGTAAAGCCGCTGAGAACCTTCGAATTCGAAGGGCTCGTTATTGGCGGGTTGGTTTGCAACGACATGTGGGCTAACCCCTGCTGCACGTACATGCCCGATCCCCATCTTTCACAGCAGCTAGCGAGGATGGGGGCTAAAGTCGTATTTCATGCGGTGAACGGTGGAAGGAACGCAAGCTATTTTTCCCAAATCGTCACCAGGCAGTATCACGAGTCGAACCTGCTAATGCGCGCGAAGGCTGGAGGCGTTTGGATCGCGACCGTCGACAACTGTCTCCCGGAAGATGTACCCTGTTCATCGCCCGGAGGGGTGATAGATCCAGAAGGGAATTGGGTAGCAAGGCTGCCGGCCAAAGGTCAGCACTTCTTTTCATGCACGATAGACGTCAACTAGTCTCCACGGCTCACATCTCTTTATATCCAGCGCCTCGAAAAGCCGCATCGCACTAGATGATTATGCGAGCGAAGCCCCCGAGTTGAAATCTTTGCCGATGGTCGTTCGAAATCTTTTACGACGCAGTTCTTGCCTTTGGGGAATACCTCGCGCTCTCCCACCTTCCAGGAGCTTTACCTGGCACCATGCATTTCCCGTTTACGGCATCGCCGGTTTTAAGGGCTCGCCGGCAAGGGGTAAAGCGAGCCTTTCCCCTTCGGAGGCATTGGCAGCGATCCAAGCGAGTATGCCCAAATTTGCCAGGCTGACACTCCTCCTTCCGTGCTCCTTGCCAATTCCCCTTTCCAGCCCATCCTTCTCGACGGCATATCCCCTTTATTGCATTTTCACGTTGCCGATTACGAGCTTGTTCTGACGCAAAGGGAGGGGCGAATGGGCGCCGATGGTGGGCTGCCCGCGTCACTTGATAACGTTGTATATGCAACCTACGGGGATTTCCACCACCGGGACGTGTGGGAACTTTTCCTTGATGTATTTTGCGAGCGTTCGCATCCCCGGCTCCTCCGACGTCGAGTGGTTTACGATTATGATGGGGACGCCTGAATCGAGCGACCACTGCCCGGATTCCCAAAGCCTGGTGCCATCGTCCGTCAACAAAAGGACGTCCGCTTCCATGGAATGCATCTCGCGGTAATCCGTGGCAGCGCCGGTTCCCAGGGCGATCCTCGAAACCCTTTTGCCCAAATCGCCCACGACGCCGACCGCATCTTGGCCTAGCGGCTTGACTTTCTGCAAAATCCTATGGGCCAGTTCCCTAACCGCGACGTTTCCAACTTCGTGAACTTCGTAATACCGCTTTTCCAAGATGGGTTTTCCGTCGAAACCCAGCCATTTGGCCCACGCGCCATGTATCCCAATCCCTGGGAAGTTGTCCCAGACGTCGTGGCAGCGGTACACTACCACGCCTTTTTCCTCGAGCCAGGCCGCCTTTTTTACCCACGCGTCATCCTTGCCGATCAACGCGTCTACGCCCGCCTCCTTTAGTACGGCTCCTCCGACCACCCTGCCCTTGCCGTCCACGACAGCCGAATAAAGCGGCTCGTGGGTTACGAACAGGTTGCAACCTGCTTTCAGGGCCTCGTTGAGCGTGAAGAACGTGGGCATCCAAGACACCGCTATGCCCTCCACTTCAGACTCCGGATCGCCTGCCAAGAACTGGTCCCTCGTGCGTTGCCAATCGACCCACGTCCCGATTTCCTGCATGTGCCTGTGGAGTTCCACGGCTTTCATTCCCTATCCAAACTCCTGCCCGCGAATCGCTGGCAGGCGCTTATAACATGGAAGGTTCCAAACGCGAAGCATCGAGTTCGAGGCGCGCCATCCAATGGCCCAGTGAAAGCGTCATTCCAAACCCTTGTAGCTGGCGCATTTCGCGGCGTTTTTCAACAAAATGCGCCCTTCCCTTTCCGAACCGCAGGAGGTGCTTATGAAGAGGCCTTCGTGTTTCAATTTTGAAAGCAAAAACGGAACTTCTTGGGGCGAGCACGAGATCTGGAGGCATTTTCCAGCGCCAAGTATCTTGTTGCAAACGCCGATCCACTTCGACATCGGTTCGGCCCCAGCCCCTGGGACCCATTGTATCCCGTCGAGCGCATCGACTTGGAGCAATGCGTCCAAGTTTCCCAGCGCCATGGGCCCGTCGAGGTGGAAGATCGAATTGTCAAGGTATCTGGCAATGCGCTCGACGTCCTCTTCCAAAAACAACTCTTTGAACATTTTGGGGGAAAGGAGGCCCGTAAAGTCGTCCTGAAGGGCAAAATACTTGCCTTTGGAATACGCCGGAATCCACGTGATGCAACCTTTCTGCACTCGCGATATCTTGCGGTAGTAGCGGTCAAAAACCTGGATGCAGATGCCAGCTAACTTTTCGACGAGCACCCTCACGGTTTCCGGCTCAACGTACAACGACCTCACCAAATTAGCGGTGCCGAAGGCGGCGGCCAAAGAGTCCCCCCCGTAGTGGATGTCAGGAATGCCGATTAAGAACCGATCGCGAGCGATTTCGCACAGCGAGTCTAGCTGCGCGTCCATGATCCTCCACCACTTTGAACTTTCGTCGAACTCTGGTTCGTACTCGGATAAGTTGGAAATAAAGGGCGGCATCCAGGAAGTAGTTTCGTCCAAGAAGGTAAGGTTTCCGCCCAGGAAAGCGGTGAAGGAATTCGGACCCAAGTTCGGCCAATACCAGGGAACGGCGTCGCCCATGAAAACGGTGTTATCAAGGTACGCTTCAGCTTTTCTGAGAACGTAATCGACGTTCGTCCACCTCTCCTCGATGTCATCTGGAACGTTCACAGCCACCTGCTCGCTTCTTGGAGCCGTGATATGCAGAAGCGGGGTCTCCAAGGGTTCCCGGTTCCAGAAAGCCTCGAACCTTTGCTTGATGGTTTCGAAATCCACTTCGTCCAGGTACGACCTCAGCGGAACCACCAACCCATCAGAATTCCGCATGCCGGCGTCCGCGATGGCGTTTTTAACGTTTGGCTGGCAGCGTTCCGCGGTTTTGAAGAACCCGCTCGCCGCAAGTGTACTGCGCGACGGGCAAAATCAGGAGATCCTAAAACGAGATCGGAGGCGGTCTCGGCACCGGTTATATAAGGGCGAACGCAAGCTCAAATCGTTGCAGAACTGGTTCGCGCATAGGAAATGAAAAGTTATTAAAAAACCGCCGGACTGACAAGTTACGCGCACAATCCGCTGGTGCAGAGCGGTGAGATAAAAATGAGGTACGTAATGAAATTCGGAGGAAGCTCGGTGAAAGACGCGGGGTACGGGGCGATATGCGACCTGGTGTCGGACTACAAAGGCAACGAAATTGTCGTCGTGGTTTCCGCGTTGAAGGGCGCGACGGACGGGCTGCTCCGCGCCGCGAAAAAGGCGGAATCGGGCGACAGGGGATGGGTTCAAAATTTCCTGATCGATTTCAAGAAGGCGCACGATTCCGTCGTCGGTAACTGCATTGCCGGCGTTCCGGCTTGGCTCGAAGAGGGCCTTTCAAGAGCCGGGAGTGAACTTGAGCAGGCTTTTCAGGCCATAATGCACCTTCGGGAAGCGAGCCCGAGAAGCGTCGATTACATTCTAAGTTTCGGGGAGAGGTATTCTTCGTTGATAGCTTGCGCGGCGCTCGTGAGCCGCGGCATAAAATCAAAGTCATTTACGGGAGGGGAAGCCGGCATCATAACCAACGACCGTTTCGGCGGAGCGACCCCGATAATGGAATTCACGAGGGAAAAAGCAAGGTCGATTCTCTGCCCCCTCTTAGAGGAGGGGTTCGTACCGGTCGTCGGAGGGTTCGCCGGCAAAACGAAAGATGGAATCGTGACGACCCTGGGGCGCGGCGGCAGCGACTACACGGCTACGATATTGGCCGACGCGGTAGACGCGGACGAAGTGATCATCTGGAGCGACGTCGACGGCATAATGACCGCGGATCCGAAAATAGAGCCGGGAGCCATCACCGTCCCAGAAATAACGTATGAGGAGGCGACCGACATGGTGGTCTTGGGAGCAAAATCCATGCATCCCAGAGCGCTTGAACCGCTAATTGAAAAAAGGATACCTTTGAGGCTCAAGAACACCTTCAATCCCAGGCACGATGGGACGCTCGTAACGGACAAACTTTCAAGGCCTTTCCCGTCGGTCGTCAAGGTTATCTCGATGGTAAACGGCGTCGGGATGCTGACGATCAAGGGTTCTTCGATGGTCGGCGAACCAGGTACGGCAGCGAGATTTTTCAACATGCTCGCCGAAGCGAAGATAAACATCATGATGATTTCGCAAAGCATTTCGGAGACGAACATAAGCGTGGTAATCAAGAGGGAATTTCTTGAAAAGGCCCAGGAAATCTTGGGCAAAGAGGTCGCGCTTGGGGGCGGCAAAGTTGAAATCGAGCCAGACGTGTCCGTAATAGCTGCAGTCGGCGAAGGGATGAAGGGGACCCCAGGAGTCGCCGCAAGGATGTTCAGGGCAGTGGCCAACGTTGGCGTAAACATCCGGATGATATCCCAAGGGTCCAGCGAGCTTAACGTTAGCTTCGTGACCAAGGAAGCGGACGCGGTCAAAGCCGTTAGGGCATTGCATGAAGAGTTCATAAATCGGGCGAGAAAGTAGAGCGGGAAGAGTGACCGCGAGAGTTAGCGTTATTATTAAACGGCTTGGGAAATGGGTTTCGGAATTTCCCAGGCGCGTTCGGTGAAAGCGTCAAGCAAGATGGCAGAAGGGTCCAGGAGGCTCGAGAAGGCAGGTTGAAAGCCCAAGCCTAGATTTGCGGCCGCGGAGGCTGAAGGGCGAACTATAGCCCAATTACGTGCTTGACAAAGCTATATTAAGGGCTATTTGCACTATTGGCACAAAATGGGAGATGCTCGCTTTGGAAGTTAGGGAAGCAATCCGCAAGAGAAGGTCGATTAGGAAGTTCAAGCCGTACGATTTGCCCAAGGACAAACTCCTGGAGATCTTGGAAGCGGCAAGGCTCTCACCTTCGTATGCGAACACCCAGCCGTGGAGGTTCATCGTGGTCGAAGACGAAGCGGTAAAGCGGAAGCTGGCGGAGGTGACGGCCCACCGATTCCTCGCGGAGGCCTCCGTGACCATAGCCGTCCTCGGGAACGAAAAACTGGCAGGTTCGTCTGGCGGCATCCCGAAAAGGAGTTGGCTTGATATGGACATCGGCGCAGCCATCGAGAACATGCTCCTGCAAGCAACGGAGCTGGGTCTTGCCACATGCCTGGACGGATCATTTCGGCAAAGGGAGGTCAAGAGGGTGCTGAAGGTTCCCGAGCAAGTTCGTTCCGGCGATTGGAGGGTCATGGTATTGCTGTCCGTTGGGCTCGCTGGAGAAGAACCCGCCTTCCAAGAGAGGAAGCCTCTCGAGCAGCTAGTTTACCTGAACGAGTTTGGCAAACCCCACCCCGGAGTTTAGCAAGTTTCCTTCGCGAACTTATCTCATTTTTGCCTTCTAGGCCACCGAAGGTCTCAGTTGAAATCTGAGCTATCGGGCAACGTTCGGCTTGTTCGCGGTGATTTCGCTTTTTCAAGCAGTTGAAGCCAGGGGATTTGGCCATCCTACGGCTTCTGCTTTCGTATTCGTGGAACTCGTTT